>JAFAHZ010000032.1 GCA_019236975.1 Vulcanimicrobiota bacterium
GCTGCTCAAGCAGCCGCAATACCAGCCGCAACCGATGGAAGATCAAGTGGCGATCATCTACGGTGCGACCAAAGGCTACGTCAACGACATCGCCACGCCGCGCCTGCAAAACTGGGCGAGTGGATTCATCGGATTTCTGCACGACAAGCATCCCGAGATTCCCAAAGCCATCGCCGAAAGCGGTCAGCTTTCCGACGACGTCAAGAAGCAGCTCGACGCAGCGCTCGCGGAGTTCGGTAAAACGTTCTGATGAACTGGTGCATCCGCGCGGAGTTTATCCTGAGCGAAGCCGAAGGGCGCTCCGCACCCCCCGTCGGCAAAGCCGCCGGGGCCCCCGGCCTTTGGCCCCCGGTGCAACGTGTTCGTTCGGGGGCGACCGGTTAAATGGCAACGGTAAGAGACCTTCGCGACCGTATCAAGTCGCTGAAGAACACGCAACAGATCACCAAGGCGATGAAACAAGTCGCCGCGGCGAAGATTCGGCGTGCCGAAATCGCCCAGAAGCAAGCGCGACCGTACGCGGACACGCTCGCCGAGATGCTGCGCGATTTGATGGGCGCCGTATCGTCGGTGGATCATTCATTTATGAAGCCGGGTAAGGCCGGCGCGCCGCCGGCGATTCTGCTCGTCACCGCGGACAAAGGGTTAGCCGGGGCGTTCAACTCTAACGCCATTCGTGCGGCCGAGCAGGTTGCGCGCGAGCGGGGTAATGTCGCCTGGTACACCGTCGGCAACAAGGCTCGTAACGCCGTACGGCGTTTGGGCAAGCCGGACTCGCCCGCCTGGGTTCTCAACGCACCGTCGAAGCTCGACACCGCCCGCGACGTCGCGCGCCGCATCAGCGACGATTTCGTGAACGGTACGATCTCCGAAGTGACCGTCGTTTCGCAGAAGCTCGTTTCGATGATGTCGCAGCGGCCCGAGGCGCGCAAACTCATTCCGATCGAGAGTGCCGCGCTTCGAGAAGCGCCGGGTGACGCGGAACGGCGTGCGCCGAGCGGGTCGGTCGAGTTTGCCGGCTCGCCGGAGTTCGTGCTGTCGCGCCTGCTTCCGAAATACCTCGAGTTTACCATCTATTCGGCGTTGCTCGAAACCGACGCGGCGTTCTTCGCCGCGCAGCTGCTTGCGATGACGAACGCGACGGATAACGCAAAGAAGCTCATCGACGAGCTGACGATTCAAATGAATAACGCTCGCCAAGCGGCGATCACCAAAGAACTGCTCGAGATCGTCGCCGGCGCAGAGGCGTTGGGTGTCGAGTAAACCGGCGGAGCGCCTTTCAAACTAGTCAGGAGAAACGATTGCAAATGTCAGCCACAGGCAAAGTCGTGCAAGTGCTCGGAAACGTCGTCGACGTCGAGTTTTCGCCCGAAACGCTTCCGAAGATCAACGACGCGTTGCGCGTTAAGGTCAACGAAGACGCTCACGCCGCCACCAACGGTAACGCCGCGTCCGCGCTCGACCTCGGCGGAACGGCGATGCAGCCGCGCGACCTGACGCTGGAGGTGCAGGACGAGCTCGGTAACGACCAGGTGCGCTGCCTCGCGCTCGGCTCGACCGACGGTCTCGTGCGCGGCGCACCGGTAACGGCGCTGGGGGGACCGATTACGGTTCCCGTCGGCGAAGGCACGCTGGGGCGTATTTTCAACGTTCTCGGCCACGCGATCGACAGCGACGCGCCCGTCAAAGCCGCGGCGGAGTGGCCGATCCATCGTCCAGCGCCCGAGTTCAAATACCAAGATCCTACGCCCCGCGTTTTCGAAACGGGCATCAAAGTCATCGACCTCATGGCGCCGTATACGCGCGGTGGTAAGGTGGGTCTCTTCGGCGGTGCCGGCGTCGGCAAGACGGTATTGATTCAGGAATTGATTCGCAATATCGCCTACGTTCACAAGGGTTTTTCGGTGTTCACGGGTGTCGGCGAGAGGACGCGTGAAGGCAACGATCTTTGGCTCGAAATGAAAGAGTCGGGCGTGCTCGCGCAGACGACGCTCGTCTTCGGCCAGATGGACGAACCCCCGGGTGTCCGTTTTCGCATCGCGCAGACCGGCGTTACGATGGCCGAATACTTCCGCGACGAGCTCGGCGCCGACGTGCTGCTCTTCATGGACAACATCTTCCGCTATCTCCAAGCCGGTTCGGAAGTCTCCGCGCTCATGGGCCGGATGCCGTCGGCCGTCGGTTATCAGCCCACGTTGAGCACCGACGTCGGAATGCTCGAAGAGCGCATCACGTCGACGCGAAAGGGATCGATTACGTCGGTGCAGGCGGTATACGTGCCCGCCGACGATTACACCGATCCGGCCGTCGCGGTGACGTTCGCGCATCTCGATGCAACGACCGCACTCTCGCGTCCGATTTCCGAACTCGGCATTTATCCCGCCGTCGACCCGCTGGCGTCCAGCTCGCGCATTCTCGATCCGCAGATCATCGGGGACGAGCATTACGCGGTCGCACGCGGCGTGCAAGAAACGTTGCAGCGCTATAAGGATCTGCAGGACATCATCGCGATTCTCGGCGTCGAGGAGCTTTCCGAGGAGGACAAGATCGTCGTTGGCCGCGCGCGGCGCATCCAGCGGTTCTTCTCGCAGCCGTTCTTCGTTGCCGAGCAGTTCACGGGGCGGTCGGGCAAGTACGTTAAGCTCGCCGACACGATCGCGTCCTTCAAAGAGATCCTCGAGGGCAAAGTCGACTCGCTGTCGGAAGGTGCGTTCTTCTATGCCGGCACGATCGACGAAGTCCGCGAGAACGCCGAGAAGATGGCGGCCGTTTAACGCATGGCGTCGACCGTTCCGTTCAAGCTCATCAGCCCGACGCGCGTCGTCTTCCAAGGCGACGCGGAGTTGGTGATTGCCGTGACTACCGAAGGCGAAGAGGGCATCCTGCCCAAACACGCTCCGTTCTTGGCAGCGCTCCGGCCCGGCGTATTGCGCGCCAACGTCGTTGCGGACGGTGCGAGCCAGCGGTTGGAACTAGCGACTGGCGAGGGATTCATGCAGGCGCTGCCCGACCGCATCACCGTCCTCGTCGACGACGCCCTGGCGTTCGACGACGTCGACGTTGCCCGGGCGCGCGAGGACCTCGCGGCGGCCACGGAACGCCAGAAGGCCGAACCCATCGAGTCCGCCGCGTTTGCGCGCGAGCAAGCCGCCATCGATTTTGCCGGCGCGAAGCTGAGGCTGACGGGCCACTAACGCCCAGGCCGCAGCGCCTTTCAAACCGAATCAGGCTGCTCGAATCATGCTCGATCGATTGGAAACGACGCTGCGCGTCCGCGGCGGCGTACGGCTCGAAGGCTCGGTGGCAACGCACGGCGCGAAAAACGCCGCGCTTCCCATCATGGCGGCGAGTCTGCTCGCTAAAGGCCCGGTCACGCTGCATCGTATTCCGCACATCACCGACGTGTCGGTGATGTGGTCGCTGCTCGAAGCGCTCGGCGCGCGCATCCGGTACGAAGGCGACGACACGGTAACAATCGATGCCGGCAACGTGGCGTCATATCGTGCGCCGTACGCGCTCGTGCGCAAGCTCGCGGCGTCGTTCGATATCGTCGGTCCGCTGCTGGGACGTTTCGGCCGCGCCGAAGTTCCGCTTCCGGGCGGCTGCGTGCTCGGTACGCGTGCGACCGACATGCACGAACAGGCATTCGTCGCGCTCGGATGCGACGTGCGCAACGCTCACGGTTACCTGATCGCGGAGTCGCAGTTTTCGCGATTGCGCGGTGCGACGATCGAATTTCGCATGCCCAGCGTTGGGGCGACCAAGAACGCGATGCTCGCGGCCGTCGTCGCCGACGGAACGACGACGCTCAAGAACGTCGCAATGGAGCCCGAGGTCGTCGATCTCGCGAACTTCTTGATCGCAATGGGCGCGAAGATCGGGGGCCACGGCACCGACACGGTCGTCATCGACGGCGTTGAGGAACTGCACGGCGTCGAATACGAAATCATCTCCGATCGCATCGTTGCCGGCACGCTGCTGCTCGCCGGCGCGGTGACGCGCGGCGACGTGACGGTAACGCGCTGCAATCCGGAGCATCTGCGCGCCGCCCTCGACAAGTTCGTCGAATGCGGCATCGTGACGGTGACCGGCGACGATTGGGTTCGCGTCAAGGCCGACGGAATCACCGGCGGGACCGACATCTTGACCGCGCCGCATCCGGGCTTTCCCACCGACTTGCAGCCGCAGATGGTAGCGTTCCTCTGTACGTGTCCGGGAACCAGCGTCGTCGAGGAATCCATTTTCAACGCGCGCTTCTCGTACGTCAACGAGCTCGCGCGCATGGGCGCCGACGTCAAAGTGGCGATGGAGAGTAACGCCGCGGTGATCAAAGGCGTGCGCCAGCTTTCGGGCGCCCCGGTCGAAGCGCCCGACATCCGTGCGGGCGCGGGATTGGTCGTCGCCGGTTTGGCAGCGTCCGGCGACACCGAAATCATCGGTTTGGAGTACATCGACCGCGGATACGAGCGGCTCGAGGAACTGCTTTCAGATTTGGGAGGCCAAGTGCAGCGCAGCAGCGGCGTGACGCCGCTCGTCGAGCCCGCGGGCTTCTCCGAAACCAGCGAATACCCACGAATTTCAGCTGCTGGATAACACTAATAGCACGACGAGGTACCGATCAATCTTGGTTTACGCCAGTCCGTCAATTTGGGGCGCCCCAGGGGTGCCCTTCGACTTCGGCGCCTCGCATCGCTCGGCACCTGCGCTCAGGATGACACGATTCGCGCGCAATCTCTAGAACAAGGCTAGGAGCTATTTTGGATATCGGGATCGATCTCGGAACCGCCAACGTGTTGGTTCACGTCAAAGGCAAAGGCATCGTCTTGCGCGAGCCGTCCGTCGTGGCGAAAGATATGAATAACGGCCGCGTGCTCGCCGTCGGTGAAGAGGCGCGTCAAATGCTCGGCAAAACGCCCGCGC
>JAFAHZ010000119.1 GCA_019236975.1 Vulcanimicrobiota bacterium
ACGCCCGTGCCGTCGCCAATTTTACCGGTCGTGCCGACCGTCGCGCCCGGCTACGCCGCACCGAAAGTCGCGCCGACGTCGGCCGACATTATCGGCGTCACGCAGCAGCCGTTCGTCGGCATCTCGCTGCAGGACGCGGTCGCGATGTCGCTGCTAAAGAATCCCAATCTGGCGATCTCGGCGTCCGACGTGCAAGTCGCGCGGTATCAAATCGTCGAATCGAAGGGGCCGTTCGACGTGCGATTCATCGTCGAACCCTCGTCGAGCTTCAGTCAGCAACCTCCTACGAGCTTGTTTGGCGGTGGTCCGCCGATCGATGCAAATCCGAAGTCGACGCCCGGTCCCGGCTACGTTATCCAACATCAATCGGGACTCGAATACGGCTTAGGCGGTCAGAGCATCAACGGAACGCAATACACCGTCGGCATTCAGCAGGAGCGCACGTACAATAACACCAGCCTGAACCTCTACGACCCGTACTACTTGGCTTCGCTCAACCTCTCGGTAACGCAGCCGCTGCTGCGCAACTTCGGCATGAACGCAGCCAAGCATCAGTACAAGCTCGCCATCGTCAACCGCGATGCAACGGCAGCTCAAGCTATGGTCGACGCCTCCAATACGATCTCGCAGGTGGAAGACGCGTATTGGAATTTGGTGTCGGCGTGGCGGAACGTCGCGATTCAGGAGTCCGCGCTCAAAGACGCGATCGCTCAGCAACAGAGCAACGTTCGGCTCGCGCGCCACGGAGCCGCGGCCCCGATCGACGCCGTGGAGTCTTCGACTCAGGTCGCCAACTTTCAGGACCAAGTCTTTTCCGCGCTGCAAAACGTCGCCGAACTGCAGAACCAACTGAAGGCACTGGTCGTGACGGATCCGGCCGATCCGATTTGGACGGCGAACCTCGTCCCGACTTCGTCAGTCTTGCAGCTGCCGACTGCGGCCGATCTCGCGACCATCATCGGCGTCGCCGATCGAAACCGTCCGGAGATCCGCCAAGCTGCGGACAAGCTGGAACAGGCGCGGATCGACCGCGCGTACGCCCGAAATCAGTCGCTGCCGCAAGCGGACGTCAACGCACAGTATTTGAGCAACGGGTTTGCCGGGCTGCTCGCTCCGACGCCGCTCTTTCTGCAGAAGCTGTGCGGCGGTGGTAGCGGTCCGATGCCGTGCCCAACCCCGCCGCCGCCGACGCAAGGCACGATGCCGTACGCCTATCACAATCTCTGGGCGAACCTGTTCCCGGCGTTCAACGTCAACTTCACGGTGAGCTTTCCACTGCAAAACGATTTTGCCAACGGCCTCAAAGGGCAGGCGGCGGAAGAAGAACGCCAGGCGCAGGTCATGACCGAAGGCGTCGCAGAGCGAATTTCATTCGAAGCTCGCAACGCGCTGCAAACGTATCAATCGGCACTGTCGCGTCTGAATAGTGCGCGCCAGGGACGCGAGGCTGCCGATCAAGTGTACGCAAGCGAGCTGCGGAAATTCAAGAACGGCGCGTCGACGACGTTCCTCGTTCTGCAGCGTCAGGTGGAACTGAATCAGGCACGCGGCCGCGAGTTGCTGGCGCAGACCGACCTTAACCGGTCGGTCGTCGAGCTCGATCGCGTCGAGGGGACGATCCTTACGAACAACGGCGTCAATCTCGGAACGCTGGGCTCCCAAGCCTTGTCCACGCCTTCCCCGGCCCCCAGGTAGTGATGGAACCGTAAGCTTCGCGCCCGGGTTGGACGGCACATGGACGACGCAATCATCAAACGGTTCGACGCGCCGGACGAGGTCCGGACCTTCGACAAAGGCAAGTTCGAGCTGGTGCACGTCGGAGGGATGACGATCGGCCGCGCAACCTACGAGCCCGGCTGGAAGTGGTCGGAAGACGTCGGCCGGGCGATGGGTCAAACCCTGTGCGACGTCGAGCACGTCGGAATCGTGATTTCAGGTTGCGCGACGGCAGCGATGCGCGACGGCCGCGTTATCGAAATGAAAGCCGGCGATCTCTTCTACATTTCACCCGGCCACGACAGTTGGGTGGTCGGCGACCAGCCGTACGTTTCGCTGCATTTGCTTGGTGCCGGCCAGTACGCGAGGCACGACTAGCGGGCGCCAATTGCATCGATCTAACTAGTTTGCTAGACTAGATTTATGCGCAAAGTCGGGGTTTTCGAGGCGAAGACGCATTTTTCGGCGCTTATCGACGACGCCGCAGCCGGCAAGACCACGGTCATTACCAAAAACGGCAAGCCGGTGGCCGAAATCCGCCCAATCGACGAATCGCGAAAGACCCGAGCTTTACAAGCTTTGGAACGTATTCGCGCGCTTCGCAGCACGTTAGAGGGCGAGCCCATCAGCGCGCGAGAGCTCATCGATGAGGGCCGCAAGTGATTGTGATCGACGCCTGCACCATCGTCTCGGCGTTGTTGGAAGACGAAGATACCCCGACGGCAGACGTCGCGTTGGATTACGTTGCAAAAAATGGCGCAGCGGTGCCGGGAAACTTCGTTACCGAAGTTGTGAACGCACTCGGCAAGGCCGAGCGACGGGGACGCCTCGGTGCCGTCAAGGCCGATATCGTTTTGACGGAAGCGCTCACGTTGCCGTTTTCCATTGAATTGCCCGACCCACATGCAATCTTAAGTGCAACGCGCTCCTACGGCATCACCGCCTACGACGCTGCCTACCTTGCCCTCGCACTGCAGCTGCAGGTTCCGCTGGCAACGGTGGATCGAGCCCTCCGATCGGCTGCTAAGGCGGCGAAGTGCCGGTGGAAGATGAGTTAGCTACAAACTCACCGCGCCGTGAAACCGACGCACCGATGTCGCGCCAGCGGACGGAGCGGCCGAAGAGGCTGACGGCCCATATCGCCAAACTCAGCGCATCGCGGATTGGAATCGACCACCAGTCCGCCTTGCGTCTTACTCGCATGGCGCGGCGCGCGGCGACGTGGACGGCGATTCGCAACAAGGCTACGGCGGCGAGCACGCCGAGCGCAAAAGCATTGCGCGCAAAAGCCGCGTAGAGCGCGGCGAGCGGCAGCGCGTACATCACGAACGAGAAGAAGTAGCCCGCCGGCGCGTGCGCGCGATGCGTGCGTGCCCAGCGCAGCTCGTGCGGCCAAAGCTGCGCCAGTACCGTCTCGGGGATCGACGTTTTAACGGGATACGGACAGAGGGTGACGTCGTGTCCTCTGGCGGTCACGAGCTCGCCTAGCGTGTGGTCGTCGGCGAGAAACGGCCCCAGCGCTTCCAAACCGCCGATTTCCGCCAAAACGCTGCGGCGAACCGCCATCGTGGCTCCAAGGCAAAACCGCAGCGGTCCGAGTGCCAGCGCGACCAATACCGAAGGTGCGAACTCGTCCTCGACGTGCATCGCTCCGAGACGCGACGCGAACGATGCGTTCGGGATGCCGCCGTACAAGCACGTCGTCGCGCCGGTGTTTGCGGTTGCGAACTCCGCGACGAGGGCGCGTAGGTATTGCGACGTCACCAGCACGTCGCTATCCGCAACGACGACGACGTCGCCGCTCGGCTCGGCACCCGGCTTTGCGAGATTGGCGATCTTGGGATTCGCCATCGCCGCATTGTTGCCGATCGCAATGCGGAGGGTGGTTTGCGGGAAGGCGGACTTAAGGCGTTCGGCGACCGCCAATGCCGGATCGCCGGCGTCGTGCAAGCAGAAGACCACGTCGTACTCGGGATAATCCTGCGCGCAGAACGACGCCAAATGCTCGTAGAGCTGCGGTTCGTCGCCGGCAATTGGTTTGAGGATCGTGACCGGCGGCAGGAACTCGTCCTCGGTCGCGGCGGGGGTGCGGACCGAGAACGCCAGCAGCCGCAGCAGCGCGAGCGTCAGATAGGCCGCGCCCGCCAACGTGAAGACGAGCAGAACGATGCTAAAGCTCAGCGTACGTGATGCTTTCGATATCGCGCCGAGCGAGCGTATCGCGCACCGCCGGGCTGGTGAGCGCATCGAGCTCGGCGGCCCATTGGAAGCGTTCGGTGCCGGCGTCGGCGCCGGCAAACGGTCCGGTAGCGGGATGGAAGAAGATCTCGGTGACGCCGTCGGGCAGCGTCTCGAGCATGTGCAGTACGCGGTCTTCCGTCATATTGCCGACGTCGTTGACGCCGTAGACGTAATCGTTGGAGCGTACGCCGTCGCGTGCGGCGCGGCGGCGCATCAACGCCACCCATGGCTCGATCGTGCGCGTGCCGCCGAACGGCTCGCGCGGAATACGAATACCGCGTAAGCTGTACTCTTTGCCGACTTTGAGAATCAAACCGAAGATCGTGGGGTGCACGTGCATGTGGCTCTGCGCGTCGGCGTGATCGAGGGTCAGCCCCGTTGCTGCGAAGCGCTCGAACTGCGCGCGAATCTCCGCTTCGAGCTGACGCGCGATGCCCGGACGAAAGAAGAAGCGCACGCCCGCCTTCACGAGATCCGTGAGGAAGTTTCCGTCGGCGTCGACGATAGCCGGAATCCGATGTGGCGGCAGCACGGGACGTCCGTGCACGAGCACGACGTGCAGCCCGACGGCAAGCGACGGCAGGCGGCGCGCGCGTTCGACCGCATCGTCGAAGGCCGGCGCACCGGTCATCAAGCTCGCCGAGCGAAGGACTCCTCGTTGGTGCGCGATGTCGATCGCTTCGTTGACTTCGCGAGAAATGCCGAAGTCGTCGGCGTTGAAGATGACCCGCTTAATTGCCGTTACGTTTTCTGATGGAGCAAGCCCGCCGCCAGGTGGTCGACGAGCCAGAGCAGCCGTCCGGACGACGGACGCACGACTTGCGCCGGATAGGTCGTCGGATCCACCGGGCCTTCGAGCACTTTGGCCAGGATCTCGGCCTTCTCGGTACCTTCAACCGCGAACGCCACCGTGCGCGCCAAGTTGATGAGCTTGGGCGTCATCGTGACGCGCCACATCGCTTGCGATTCGGCAAAAACCGCGCGGACGAGTACCGAGTCGTGCAGATCGGGCGGCGAGCCCGGAAAGAGCGACGCAGTATGTCCGTCGGGGCCGAGGCCGAGGAGCACCAGATCGAATCGCGGCGGATCGGCGAGGTCGGTGCGGATAATCGAGGCGTAGTTGTTGGCTGCGACGCCGGGATCGGCTTCGCCGCGAATGCGGTGCACGTTGGCGTGCGGAATCGGTACGCTGTCGAGAAAGGCTTTGCTCGCCATCCGGTAGTTCGACAGTTCGTCTTCGGGCGGTACGCAGCGCTCGTCGCCGAAATAGACGAAGACGTCGGTCCACGGCAGCGCCAATCGCCGCGGCTCCTCGGCGAGCAGTTGATACGCGCGACGGGGCGTGTTTCCGCCGGAAAGCGCGACGCGAAATGTGCCGCGATCTGCAAGCGCCGTCTGCGCGACGTCGATGAAGAGATCTGCGACTGCGGCGGCCACCGCTTCGGAATCGGAGAAGATGCGAACGTCACCGCGTTCTGACACGAGCCTTCATCCCTTTCTGCGAGCGAGTACGTCGCCTGCCGACAGGAGCGATTCGACGAAAACGCGATCGGAGTGACCCGTCAGAATGGCGCGCTCGACCAGCGCGGCAATATCGATGTTATTGATGGGACGGCAGCGAGAAGGATGCGGGTGCTCGCCCTCGACGGTGAGTACGATCGCTTCGGCGCCCTCGCCGTCGATCTCGGCGGTGAACTGGGTTTTGCTCGAAGCGAGCACGACGCGCCGAATGCGGCGCGCGCGGCCTTCGCGCACGATGCTGAAATCGATCTGTACGCCGAAGCGATTGCAGAACGCCTCCGGCGAACAGGGCGTCCACTCCAGGCGACTTGCGAGCCAACCGAGCAGATAATAGGCTTCCGAATCGGAGCCGCACGTAATCTCGACGCGCCTCAAGTCGAACAGCTCGCGGATCACGTCCTTGCCGTCGAAGAATAACGCGACGCTCTCCTGCCACGGCGCCAGCCGCAGGTACGCGAGGTCGCCGATCGCGACGTTGGGATGGCCCTTGACGAACGTGATCAGTTCGCGCAGGGCGACGTCGTCGTCGGCGAGCACGGAACTATTGTAGACGACGGTGCGCATGTGCGCCGAAAGCGTCGCAAAACGCGGATCGTCGCCGATTCCCTGCGCTACCCAAATCAGCACGACCGGCGCTTCGGGCAGCGACAGGGTGGCGACCGCCGAGCGCAGCATCTCCGGGCTGCTCTCCTTGACACCGAGCTCGATCCAATCGCCCGTTCCAACGGCGCGCAGATCGTCGGCGGCCGTTGCGTCGAGCACGATGACGCGCGACGGATGTTTGGCCGATAGCGCTTTGGTGCGATCGCGCGCCCATTCGCCGACCGCGGCGTCGTCGAAAAACACGACCACCGTCATGGTGGCAACGTTCACGTCGCGACGGTTGCGCCGCCGTTCCGTGAGCTCTCCAAGGACCGAATGCAGATCGAGGCTCATCGTCCTAGAGCTGACGCCAATCGCCAAAGAGCGCCGACGCTCCGGACGGACCTTGGGTGCCGGCCGCGTAGTTCGGGAAGGTGAAGTCCTTGGTGTTCTGCCACGTCTCGAGCACCGGCGTCACGATCTCCCAGGCACGCTCGACTGCGTCCCAGCGGGTAAAGAGTGTTTGATCGCCGCGCATCGCGTCGCCGATCAGGCGCTCGTACGCGGGCGGCGATTGCACGCCGAAGCCGACGCCGTAGTTAAAATCCATGTAGACGCTTCGAATGTGATCCTTGGGGCCCGGTACCTTTGCCTCGAAGCGCATCGCGATGCCTTCGTCCGGCTGAATCTTGATGACGAGCATGTTCGCATCGATGGCATCGGTCCCGTCGCCGTAAAAGCGATGCGGGATCGCCTTGAAGGTAACGACGATTTCCGAAACTTTGCGGGCCAGACGTTTTCCCGAGCGAAGGTAGAACGGCACGCCGGCCCACCGCCAGTTATTGATTTCGTACTTCACCGCCGCGAACGTTTCGGTATTGGAATCGGGAGCGACGTCGTCTTCTTGCCGGTAGCCCTTGACGGGTTTGCCGTCGATCGACCCCGGTCCGTACTGCCCGCGTGCCGACACCGCCCCAACTTCGTCGAACGGCGGCGCGCTGATGGCCGACAGCACCTTGTATTTCTCGCTGCGAATATCGTCGGCGGCCGAGCTGATCGGCGGTTCCATCGCGACGAGCGCGAGCAGGTTCGTCACGTGATTCTGGATCATATCGCGAAGCGCGCCCGCGTGATCGTAGTAGCCGCCGCGTTCCTCGACGCCGAGCGTTTCGGCCGCCGTGATCTGGACGTTTTGGACGTAGTTGCGATTCCATATCGGCTCGAAGATCGTGTTGGCGAAACGCAGCGCCATGATATCCTGCACCGGCTCTTTACCCAGGTAGTGATCGATGCGATACACGGACGACTCCGGGAAGGCCCGCTCGATCGTACGCTGCAGCGCGCGTGCCGACTCTAGATCCGTACCAAAAGGCTTCTCGACGACCAGGCGCGTCCACCCCGATTCGTTCGAGTGCGGATCGAGCCCGGCAGCGTGAAGTTGTTTGACGATTTCCGGAAACACCGGCGGCGGTGTCGACAGGTAGAAGATGTGGTTGCCGGCGGTTCCGAACTGCTTGTCGTTCGACTCGATGCGGCCTTTGAGCGCTTGAAAGTGGCGCGTATCTTTGAAGTCGGCTGTAATGTAACTGATTCGCTGTGAAAAGTCGTCCCACAGCTGTCCCTGCGGCTTTTGACCGTCCGGCATGAACGTATCGAGCTGTTCCTTACAGTAGTTCCGGAAACCGTCGTCGTCGTATTGGGTGCGGGAAAAGCCGACCAGCGCGAAATCGGTCGGCAGCGTGCCGTGCAGCCGCATCGAGTAGACGGCGGGAAGAAGCATGCGTTTGAAGAGATCGCCGCTCGCACCGAAGAACACGATCGTGCACGGATCGGTGATGCGGTCGCTCGGTAGCCCTTCGCGCAGCGGATTGAAGGCGGTACCGTCGCCCTGAGCCTGTACGGGCGAATTGATCACGCGCGCACCGAGAGCGCTTCGTCGACGATGTCGACGAGCGCGCGCAACCCCTTCTCTACGTCGCCGCGAATGTGGACGCGTACCCCGCGCCGGTGCCGTTTGTCCAGCGACATCCAATCTCCCAGCGCTTGCGCGGCCAAAAGCGTGCGGAACCCGACGCTCATTCCGGGGATCATCGGATCGTCCGGATCGTCGGCAACGATTTGCAGCACCACGCACGAGTCGGGGCCGCCTTTGTGCAGCTGCCCGGTCGAATGAAGGAAGCGCGGACCGAATCCGACCGTCGTTGCGATCTTGTGTGCGTCGCGGATTTTCAGACGCAGCTCTTCGAGAATCTTTTCGTGCGTTTCGTTCCGCGCGATATAGGCGGTGATGGCGTTATAGTCGTGCGGGCGGAACTCCGCGAAGAGGCCTGCGAGCGCTTGCGCCGGTGTGCTCGCGGCGATCGACGTGCTGCCCGAAAGGAACGTCACGTCGAACTGGTGGTTTTCGACGTTCGGTTTAGGCTCGTCGAAGCTGCCCTTGGCAGCGTAGGCCTTGAGCAGCTCGACCGTGTTGTCTTTGGATTCTTGCACGTTGGGCTGATCGAACGCGTCGATACCGAGAACCGCGCCCGCCGCGGCGACCGCCAGCTCCCAGAGATAGAACTGTTCGCCGAGGTCGTACTCGTCGTTCATTGCGAGACGGATCACCGGATGGCCCGCCGCTTCGAGCGCTTGCAGCTTCTCGTCGACCCCGCGCTCGGGATCGGGCAGGTCGGCGCCGACGTACACGAAGAGCCGGTCGTCCGAATAAACGCCGGGATCGCCGAGCGGCTCCCCTTCGATCGGCACGATGCCCTTGCCGAGCTTGCCGGTCGATTCGGCAATGAGCTGTTCGGCCCACGCGCCGAATGCGCGCACGTCGGGGTGCGTCACGATCGTGACCTTGTCGCGTCCGTTGATGGCCAGGCCGCCCATCGCGGCGCCGAATCGTACCGCAGGCGCCTCCCGCGGATCCACGGTGCGATCGTTGGCGTGCATCGCGCCGAGCGCGCGATCGAGCAGCAAGTTGACGTCGTAGCCGCCGATGGCCGACGGCGCAATCCCGACGTAGGACAACGCCGAGTAACGGCCTCCGATGTTCGGATCGTTGTCGAAGCACGCGCGAAACTTGCACTCCTGCGCTTCTTTTTCGAGCGACGTTCCGGGGTCGGTGATGGCGACGAAGTTGCGACCCGCGATGGACGCTCCGACGGCCTTGGTCACCTTCTCGTGAAAGTACGCGTAAAAGGCGTTCGGTTCGGTGGTCGTGCCGCTCTTGCTCGAGACGATGAAGAGCGTCTCCTTGACGTCGATTTTTTCTTCGAGCTCGCGAATCTGCTGCGGTGACGTGGAGTCGAGCACGTAGACTTGCGGGTAGTCGTCGTATTCGCCGAAGGTGTCGGCGATGATGTCGGGTGCGAGCGAACTCCCGCCCATACCGCACACGACGGCGTAATCGAACGTTTCCATCGCCTCGTCGGCGAACGATTCCAAACGAGGGACCGATTCCAGCATACGCTGCTGAATGTCGAGCCACCCGAGCGACTTCTTGATAATGGCGACGTGATCGGGTTCGCTCGACCACAGCGTCGGGTCGTGCGCCCAGATGCGCTTGAGGAAGTCGGCAGATGCCAGCTTCTCGAGCGCCGCTTCGTAGTGCACCTGCGATGGCCCCAGCGCGAAGGTTATCCGGTCGGCGCCGCCCGACTCGAGCAGCTTCTGTTTGTAGACGATGGCGCCGAGGAGTGCCGCAAAGGCATCGGCAAAGAGCGTCACGCCTTCCTTTTGGAGCCCTTCGGTGACCTCGAAGAGCGAGATGCGAGCGTCTTGGAGCGAGCGCAGCACTTCCTGTGCTCCGCGCAGATCGCTTTCGACCGTATCCGCGGCGATTTTGCCGTGATCGAGCAGCGCGTCGAGGGTCTGTGGCGGCATCGTGTTGACGGTGTGCGGCCCTACGACGGTTTCGATGTACATCAAGTCGGGATAGTTCGGGTTTTTCGTCGACGTTGACGCCCACAGCGGACGCTGCACCGCGCCGCCCGCCGCCTTGACCGGTGCGAACTCGTCGCCCTCGAAAATCTCTTTGAACTTGCGATAGGTGAGCTTCAGACCGGCGACGCCGGTTTTCCCGAGCAATCCTTGCAGGTTCTCGCCCTTGGCGATGCGATCTTGGAGCAGCTTGTCGACGGCGGTGTCGATGCGGCTGACGAACACGGAGTTGACCGAACGAATCGTGTCGACGGGCTTGTTCTCGGCGATGCGGCGCTTGAGGCCTTTGACGTAGGCGAGTGCGGCCTTCTCGTACATATCGATCGAGAAGATCAGCGTGACGTTGATATTGAGGCCCCGATACGTGCACTCTTCGATCGCCGGCAACCCTTCTTTGGTGCCGGGAATCTTGATCATGACGTTAGGCCGGCCCACGCGGCCCCACAGCTCTTGGGCCATAGCGATGGTGCCCTGCGTGTCGTGCGCCAACAGCGGTGACACTTCCAAACTGACGTAGCCGTCGTTGCCGCCCGACTCTTTGTAAACGCCGGAGAAAGCGTCGCAGGCATGTTGAATGTCGGAGATCGCGAGATCCCAAAAGAGCGCTTCGGCGTTTTTCTCGGTGCCGACGAGTTCGCGCAGCTGATCGTCGTAGTCGTTGCCTGCACCGATCGCTTTCTCGAAGATCGAGGGGTTGCTGGTCATGCCGCGCAAACCTTGATCGATCAGCCGTTTCAGCTCGCCCGAAGCGAACATGTTGCGTCGAATGTTATCGAGCCATACGCTCTGTCCGGCCTCGAGCAGTTGCTGCAGTTGGTTGCTCACGAAGGTCTTTCTCCTAACGGACCGCGAGTGAAAATTTATCGAGGGCAAGCTGGGCGACGTTCTCGGCGGTGAAGCCGAAGGCTTTCGCGATGGCAGCCGCCGGAGCCGACGCTCCGAAGTGGTCGATACCGAATGCAAAACCGCGATCGCCGACGTACTTCGCCCAGCCCAGGGTGGCCGCCGCTTCAATCGACATGCGCGCCCCAACCGCCGGCGGCAGGACCTCGTCTCTATACGACCGCTCCTGTTGGTCGAAGAGTTCCCAGCAGGGCATCGAGACCACGCGCGTAGCGACACCGCGCTCTTCGAGAATCTTCTTGGCGTCGACGGCGAGCGAGACTTCGGATCCGGTGGCGATGAGGATGAGGTCGGGCCGTCCGTTCTGTGCGTCGTTCAAAACGTAGGCGCCTTTGGCGACCGCGGCGTCGCGTTGACCGAGAAACGGCACCTTCTGTCGCGTCAGCACGAGAATCCACGGCGCGCCTTTGCGCGCAATTGCGAGCTTCCACGCTTCGAGGACTTCGAGTGAGTCGGCCGGACGGACGACGTAGGTATTCGGCTGCGCGCGCAACGTTGCCAACTGCTCGATCGGTTCGTGCGTCGGGCCGTCTTCGCCTAAGAATACCGAATCGTGCGTAAAGACGAAGAGGTCGTGCAGTTCGCTCAGTGCGGCGAGACGGACCGCCGGCTTGCAGTAATCCAAGAAGTTGAAGAAGGTGGCGGCAAACGGCAACAAGCCTCCGTGGAGCGTGATGCCGTTGGTGATGGCGGCCATCGCGTGTTCGCGAACGCCGTAGTGGACGTTGCGTCCGGCGTAGTTGCCGGGTTGAAAGTCGCCGCAGTCTTTGAGATACGTCTTCGTCGACGGATCCAGATCGGCCGAACCGCCGATGAGTTCGGGAAGACTCTTTGCGATGGCATTCATCACGGTGCCGCCGGCGTCGCGCGTCGCGACGCTGCCGTTTTCGGCCGTGAACGCCGGCCACGGAAGATTCTGCGGCAGTTTGCCCGCGAGAATCCGCTCGAGCGTCGAAGCGAGATCGGCGTTTTCGCGCTTCCAGGCATCGTAGGTTTGCTGCCATTGCGCTTCGAGATCGGCGCCTTTCGCGCCGCACTGGCGATAGAACGCGAGCACGTCGTCCGGGACGTAGAAATCCGGCTCGAGGGGCCAACCCAGCAGCTCCTTGGCTTTCTTGACGTTGTCGGGGCCGAGCGGCTCGCCGTGGGCCGTGTAGTTGTCTTGGCGCGGCGAGCCGTACCCGATGTGCGTGCGCACCGCTATAAAGGAAGGCCGGTCCGGCACGTTCTTGGCGACCGCGATGGCCGCATCGAGCGCCGCGACGTCGTTGCCGTGATCGGCGTCCACGAACTGCGTGTGCCAGCCCGACGCGTCGAAGCGCGCCACGGGATCGTCGGTCAGCGTGACGTCGGTCGGACCCGCCAGGGAGACCTTGTTGTCGTCGTAGAGCAACACGAGTTTGCCCAGCTTGAGATGGCCCGCGATCGAGAGCGCCTCCTGGCTGATGCCTTCCATGAGATCGCCGTCGCCGCAGATGCAGTACGTGTAGTGGTCGACGATCGGACGGTCGTCGCGATTGTACGCCGCCCCCAAGTGCGCTTCGGCGATCGCCATCCCGACGGCGTTGGCTATGCCCTGTCCGAGCGGACCGGTGGTTGCCTCGACTCCCGGCGTCCGCTCCGCCTCCGGATGACCGGGCGTCCTGCTCCCGAGCTGGCGGAATGACTTGAGATCGTCCAGGCCCAGACCGTAGCCGGTCAGATACAGCAGCGCGTACAGGAGCATCGAGCCGTGACCGGCAGACAGCACGAAGCGGTCGCGATTGAGCCAGTGCGGATCTTTCGGATTGAAGCGCAGATGCCGCGTCCACAACGCGTAGGCCATCGCGGCCGCACCCATCGGCATGCCGGGGTGGCCTGAGTTGGCCTTTTGGACGGCGTCCACTGCGAGAAAGCGGATCGCATTGATGCGTTGCTCGTCGGCGGGCGAGTTGGGCACGGCGTCTCCTTTACCCCGGGCGAAGGGGATGGCCTGATTTCGCTCTCTATCTTTACTTTCTTACCTTTCCGCGAACAAAGGAAGCCGGGCGCCAGCCTGCCAATTCTCGCAAGCATGAGAGCGCCGCTCGGGTGCGTGCTCCTCGCACTCACCATTGCAGCTTGCAGTGGCGGGAATTCCGCTATTCCCTCCGGCCCCGGAGGCGGGGCGCACGGTACGGTGACGGTCAAGTTCCACGTGATCGTTCCGACCGGCCGCACGCGCGGAAAGCACGCGCATCGTCTGAGTGCGAAGCTCAAACACATTTGGTCCATCGCGCAAAACACGATGGGCATTCAAGTCGTCAGTTACGCGCACGGCGATCGCAGCACGCCGCTCGGCACGGTCGTCGCGGACATATCGCCGGCGTCGGCGAGCTGTTCGGCAACCAGCTCCGCGGGCGGACGCACGTGCAACGTCGACGTTGCGGCGGCGGCCGGTAACGACGACTTCGTTGCTACGACCTACGATCGGGTGCCCGCCGGCGGTAAGATTCCGGCCGGCGCAAATCAACTGGGTTACGGCGTTGCGACGAAAACCGTGAGCGTCGGTGCGGCCACCAACGTCAATCTCGCGATCGACGGCGTCCTGGCGCAGATTCAGCTCGCGGTGACGCCGAACGTGGTGCATACTCTCATTCCGACGACTGCGACGCTCGATGTCTACGCGCTCGACGCCGACGGCGACGTCATCGTCGGCAACGGCTACATCGACGCCAACGGCAACACGGTCACGGTCGGTCTGTCCGTCAACAATCCGCTTCCGATGGGAAGCGCGTCGCCTTCACCGTCACCGTCGCCGAGCCTGACCCTCGCGCAGACGTCGATCAACGCGCCGCATCCGGCCGGCATCGCCGTGACGTACGCGCCGCCTGCCAGCGGTTTTGCGCCGGCTCCGGCGACCGTGACGATCGCCGCATCGCCGTCGGCGTCGTCGGTGACCGCGACGAGCGCGACGCTCACCGCCTCCGCCCCGACGGCCCACTCGATCCACGCCGCCAACCTCAGTGCCGGCAACTCGTATCACGGCGGCATCGCGTTCGATAACGCTGCGACGGTCTCGTCGACCGCAAACAGCGTTTACTTTACCTCGCCCAACGGTTTCGGTGCGATCAACCAATGTACGCAGTGCGCTCCGAGCTCCGCGATTACGTCGAGCGCCGGAACCTCGACCGCGCCGCTGCACGGCGGAATCACGGGAAACGGTGCGCCGCTCTCCGGCAGCTCGCAGATTTACGCCGTCGCCGGCAATAGCGCGGAGCTCATCACGACGGGGCCGGTGCAGCATCCGATTGCGGTGAGCGCTAAAGCCGCCCCCATTCCCAACGGCAGCGCGATGATTTACGATGGCGTGCGCGGACTCATCTGGTATGCCAGCAGCTCGTCGATCGTCAGCTATCCGATCGCCGGTACGAGCTCGGGCTCGTCGACGCTCATCGGCGCGCAGACGACCGGCGGCCTCACTTTAGATTCCGGCGACAACGTTTGGCTGGTCGATACGCAGCGAAACCGCCTCATAGTGTGTACCGCGCCCACGACCTGCGGCATTCCGATTCCGCTCGGCGGCGGACCGTTCGACATCGCCGACGAGACCAACACACTCGGCGCCGAGCGGATCGTCGTGACCGATCGTACCAATAACACGCTGCGTATCTTCAATACGAGCGGCGCCGCCGTGAACACGCTGTCGCTGCCCAAAGGCGCATCGCCTGCGTACGTGACGAAGGACAACTCGCAGCCCGGGATTCTGTGGTTCGACTACCTGTACACCAACGGTTCGATCGGGCTCGCGCGTCTCGACATGAATCTTTCTCCGCCGCAGTTCCTCATGGTCAACGGCCCGGTCGGCGTGACGACGTCCTCGGCTTCGCCCCAGGCGGGAGCGATCGGCCTGTCGCCGAGCGGCCAGATTTACACCGTGTTTGACGCCGACAGCACGCTCGTGCAGTGGCTACGCTGATGCGCCGCGCCATTGCCGCACTGACGACCCTCAGCTTAGCCGCGTGCGCCGGCAACGGCGCTCTCAACGCGAGCGCGCCCACGAGCGGGATGCTGCCGTCGTGGTTCGGCGCGCGTGCCGATTCGTCGGGCCGCCACCGCAAACGGACCGATGCCTACGCGCAGATCGTCATTCCGCGGCTGCACCATCACCATCGCAAACCCGACTTCGTATCGGCCGCGACCCGCGGCATCCAGATCGTCGCAACGTATACGGGCGCGAGCTCGTCGTCCGGCGCGTACGTGCAAACAACGGTAGCAGCGCTGGGGCCGAACGCTCCGGGATGCCAGACGTCGGCGTCGTCGTTCTTATGCTTGATCTCGGCGACGGTGTGGGAAGGCTCGAATCACATCGTCGTCACGACGTACGATCAGCCGCCTTCCGGCGGGCAGATTCCGCCGACGGCCGACGTCATCGGCATGGCGGCCGTCGATCAGGCCGTTAAAGCCGGAACAACACCGTATATCCCCATTTACCTCGGCGGGCAGATCGGAAAGATTCACGTGTCGCCGTTGTATTCGACCATTCCCGCGGACGGCTCGAATCACAACGTATCGATCGTCGTCGCACCGCGCGACTTCGGAAATCAACCGATTAAAGCCGGGAAGCACGATCCCTATGCGAATCCCATTACCGCAACGCTCAGCGAATCGGGCGGCAGCGGGCATGCGACGCTGCTGCTCAACGGAAAGGCGTCCGGCAACACGGCGACGCTGAAATATTCGGCCGACGCGCTGGTCGTCCAGTACGACGGCAACGGGAAATCGGGATATTCGATCGGGCTCTCGCTCTCCGCGACGAAGGCGCCGACGGAAAAGGCGCAAGTGTCGCCGCTGTTCGTCGACGGCAGCGGCGTTGCGGCTCACGTGCTGGGTCTCAACGGCGTTGCGTCGAGTCCCACGCTGACGATTACGGAGAAGGACGCGCCGGCGGCGCAAACCTATGCGGTGACGCGCAGCGGCTGCGGCGGTATCGTCAATCCGTCGGCGGTCTCCGGCTCCGGTGCGTCGGCGACGTTCGTGGCCAACGGCGGCGCGACCGCTAGCGCGACGGGGTGCTCGCTGTCGATTGTGGACGGTCTCTACGGCACGACGCTCGTGCTTCCGGTGACGAACACGCCGATCGCCGGCGGCGTCACCGTCAACGGCGTAACGATTACCGAATACGCCGTGGGCGCCGCGCCGGGGCCGCCGGCGGTAGGGCCCGACAGCCACATTTGGTTCACCGAAAACGGCAACTACTTCGGCGTGCCGGGTGGAAACGCCATCGCCTCGATCGATCCCAGTACCGGAACGACGACCGCGCCCATCGCGCTCGGCGGTGCGTCGGATCTGTACGACCTGGTCGCCGGGCCCGACGGTGCGTTCTGGCTGCCCGATTTCGGGTTCTTCTCGCTCGACCGGGTGACGCTATCCGGCAATCTCGTGCGCTTCCCGTCGCCCAACTCCAACATCGACTGTCAGCCCGGCGGCATCGCGTCGGGAGCGGGTGCGATTTGGGTGGGCGGCTGCGCGCAGATCATCGAAGGCAGTCTGGGCGGCGGCATGACCCAACCGCACGGTTCGGTCAATCAGGTCAACGAAGTGGCGGTCGGTCCCGACGGCGCTGTGTATTGGGCCGACGGCACCAGCGTCGATCGTTACGATCCGATCACGACGGGATTCCAAACGTACGCCGATCCGAACGGCGCGACGATCGAGTTCCTCGCGCCCTCCAACGATGGACTGACCGGTGCGAT
The DNA here is from genome assembly GCA_019236975.1 of Vulcanimicrobiota bacterium. GTDB lineage: Bacteria > Vulcanimicrobiota > Vulcanimicrobiia > Vulcanimicrobiales > Vulcanimicrobiaceae > JAFAHZ01. The sequence continues at coordinate 16,605 of JAFAHZ010000119.1, forward strand.
CTGGTATACGTCGACGCTCGTGTCGACATCGACGACGTCGTACGTGAATCGAATCGACGCCGGCGGTCACGGCGGCTTGTCGATCCGCGGCTCCGTCGCCGGCGCTCACCTTTACGGCATAACGGCCGGCATCGACGGCGCCGTTTGGTTCACCGACCGAACCAACAATAAAATCGGGCGCCTCGCTTTCGGCGGCACGCCTGCGAGCCTTCAAGAGTTTCCGCTTCCGACGGCGGGTGCTGGCCCGTACGGAATCACCATGGGAGGCGACGGCAGCCTCTGGTTCGACGAGGCGACGGCGCACAATATCGGGCACCTCGTTCCGTAGCGAGCGCTTTCTAACCAAACATTCCTGTACCGGCCGGCGCGAGCGCGACGCCGGTCAGGTTTTATCGCGTTCCAATGGTTAAGGGAGTTAAAAGCCCCAGTATCGGGGAAGAAAACTAACACTACCTCGCTTTCGAGGGAAAGGAGTGGGTTATGCGAGCGTTCAGGCTCTTCGCGGTCCCGATCATCGCACTTTTCGTCTTCATGGCTTATCCCGCGCCGTCCAGCGCGCAGATTACAATCGGGTTTACGATCGGCGCCGCGCCCCCGCCGATGCCGACCTACGACGTTCCGCCGGCACCGTATCAAAACTACATGTGGCAACCGGGCTATTGGGCATGGGGTCCCGCCGGTTACTACTGGGTTCCCGGCACGTGGGTACAGCCTCCGCAGACGGGCCTCTATTGGACGCCCGGCTACTGGGGGTATAACAACGGCGGTTACGGGTGGAACAACGGTTACTGGGCTCCGCAAGTCGGCTTCTACGGTGGTATCAACTACGGTGCCGGCTATTACGGAAACGGCTTCTACGGCGGACAGTGGACGCCGTCGGGCTTTAGCTATAACACGGCCGTGTGGCCCGTCAACACGACCGTCATCCATAACACCTATATCAACCGCACCGTGATCAATCGCACCGTCATCAATCGCACGAGCTACAACGGCGGAAGCGGCGGCATTCAAATGCATCCGGACGCCGCCCAAGAGCGGGTCCTGCACATGCAGCACGTCCAGGCGACGGAACTGCAGCAGCAGCACGCGCGCGAAGCGGCGCAAGACCGCAATCTCTACGCGTCGGTCAATCACGGAAAGCCGGCGATGCTGACTTCGGCTAAGCCGTTTACCGCGCCGCCGCACAACGATCCGCCGACCGATGCGGACAAGGCTGCCGCGCACGCGCAAATGAAGGGCAGTCCCGAAGTGACCGCGCCCAAGCACGAAAACGCCCAAGCCAAGCCGATGACGCCGCAGCATCACGCCACGACGCCCGAGCACAACACCACGGCCAAACCGCCGTCGACGGAGCACAAACCGGCGACGACGGAGCACAAACCGGCGACGACGGAGCACAAGCCGGCGACGACGGAGAAACCGCCGGCCAACAAGCCGGATAACGGAAAACCGCCGGACAATAAACCTCCGGTGAATTAGCCGAATCGATCGGTAACGAAAACGAAGAATGCCCGGCGCGAGCGATTAAACAGAGAAAAAGCGAGCGCCGGGCATTATGAGTTTCTAGTGCGGCGTAATCGTGCTGACGTCTCC
>JAFAHZ010000137.1 GCA_019236975.1 Vulcanimicrobiota bacterium
GGCGAACGAAGCCAGTTTGCGGCTTCGCTCATCGCGTGGTTGTACGCGCTCGGCCTCGTCGGCGGCGCGATCGCCCAACTTGCGTTCTCCCACGAGGTACGGTTCGACGACCCGGTTGCGATCGCGCAGCGCGGTTGCGAGCGAGCACTGCGCATCCGGGTGCTGACCACGCTTTGGGCGCTCGTGCTGGGGCCATTCGTTTGGCTGCCCATGGCCGCCGTCGCGATCCACGCTATTTTCGGCGTCGACCTGTTGCGCGACGCGTCGGCGATATGGATTGCGGGGAATTTCGCGTTCGGCGTCGCCTTCGCCGCGAGCGCCGTTGCCGTGCTGGCGGCACTGGCGCGACGCGGAAAACTCAGCCCGCTCGTCCAACGACTCCTCGACGATGCAACGGGCCGCGGCCTGCGCGAGAGCAATGCGTTCTTGCGCGAGCTGGGCGAAGAGTAGAGGATGAAAGACGGATACACGGTGCTTCCCGCCGGCAAGCTGGCGAACGTCGTAACCGATTTCGAGATGTTGGAGCGGCCGGAAATCCAGCCGGACCGCACGACGCGGCACCTCACGCTTCAGCGTTGGGAGGGTCCGGAGATCGGACGTTACCGCGAGCTGTTTGTCGCAATCGGCGCGCCGTGGCTATGGTTTTCACGGCTGGTCCTGACCGACGAGGCGCTCGCAGCCATTCTAAACGATCCCGACGACGAGGTGTACCTTGCGCGCGAGGGCGATCGCGACGTCGGTTTCTTCGAGCTCGACTTTCGGCAGCGTGGTGAGTGTGAGTTGCGGTTCTTCGGCTTGATCCCGGACGCAATCGGTTCGGGCGTCGGGCGCTGGCTGATGAACCGCGCCGTGGAGCACGCGTGGTCGCGTCCGATCCGGCGCTTCTGGCTGCACACCTGCACGCTCGATCATCCGGATGCGCTTGCATTCTACGCGCGGTCGGGATTCCGGCCGTTTCGCCGGCAGATAGAAATCAGCGACGATCCGCGCCTCGTTGGTTTGCTGCCGCGCAGCGCCGCACCGCAGGTGCCGCTCATCGAAGGGGGCGCTTCGTGATCGATATCGAGCACCGCCGGGTCCTCATGTGCCCGCCGGACTACTTCACGGTGCGCGACGTAAAGAATCCCTTCATGGCGTCGGGCGCGCCCGTCGACCACGATCTTGCGAAGCGGCAGTGGAGCGCCGTCGGCGACGCGTTTACCAGCGCCGGCGTAACGGTCGAAAAGATCGACGCGGTCGAGGATTTGGAAGACATGGTCTTCGCGGCAAACCAAGTTTTCGTCGGCACGGATAGCGCCGGAACGCGTTTTATCGTTCCGAGCGCAATGCGCTACGAGTCGCGCGCGCGCGAAGTGCCGCATTACGTGCGCTGGTTCAAGCAGCACGGCTTTCGGACGATCGACCTTCGTCTCGACGCGGGCGCGGGAGAATATCTCGAAGGCCACGGCGACCTGTTATGGCATCCGAACCGTCCGCACGTGTGGGCGGGGTACGGCTTCCGATCCACCCTCGCCGGCGTCCGAAAGTTCACCGAAGCGATGGAGCGCGAAGAGATCGCCGGCGTAATGCCTCTGGAGCTCGTCGACGAGACGTTTTACCATCTCGATACGTGCTTCGTTCCGCTGACCTCGCACGCGGCGCTGGTTTACTCGCCGGCCCTCTCCGCGGGCGCGCTCGCATCGCTGCGCGGCGCATTTAAACGACTGCACGACGTGTCGCGCGAAGACGCGATGCAGTTTGCGTGCAACGGCGTGCCGGTCAACGGATATTTCATTGCGTCGCATCTATCGGACGCGCTTTGGAAAGTCGTCCGCAACGAAGGCCTCAAGCCGGTGATCGTCGACACAAGCGAATTCGAAAAGGCCGGCGGCAGCGTTTTTTGCCTCAAGGTTTTTCTCGACTAATCGGCCGCCGTATCAGAACCGGATCGAAAGGCAGCTCAAGCCTCCGTCCATTTTTCGATATTCGGACATGTTGAGGATTGCCAGATGAAAACCCGCGTCGTGCAGCGCTCCCTGCAAGCGCGGATAGCCGCTTGGGAAAAACACCGCGTCGTTGACGCGCACGCAGTTTGCCGCGTAGTTCTCCTCCGCGACCGGAACGATAACGCGGCCGGGTAGATCGACGCGGGAGCGCACCGCTTCAATGGCAACGAACGTGTCGTCGCCGATATGCGCGATGCCGCTCTTGAGGTGCAGGATCTCGTCCACATCGCGAATATCGACGGCGGTCGTTTCGATGCCGGAACGCTTTAGCCACGCGGCGAGCTGCTCCGCGCCGCTAACATTGGTGCGGTGGGAGATTCCCACGTAGACTCTTCCGTCTGCCTCGCAGACGTCGCCGCCGTCGAGCGTTCCCGGCGCCTCGATCGTGTCGAGTTCGTCGAAGAAGAGACGCAATGTTTGTGCGACGGCACCCGTTTCACCCGCGCGACTGGACGCGCCGGGCCGCGTAACGATGGCGCGGCCGTTCGCGACGATGGCCGTGTCTTCGACGAATGTAGAGTCCGGAAACGCCGGGTTAGAGTCCAGTACCATTACATCCACACCGGCCTTGCGCAGCGCCTCGACGTAGGCGACGTGCTGCAGCAGCACGAGTGTAAAGTCCGGTACGCCATACGAGACCGTCGTCAGTCCTTCGGCAAAGTTTTCCGCCGGAAGACGCGCGATCGCGCGCGTAAAGCGGTGCATTAGGACGTTCGAGCCGCTGCGGCAAAGCGGCGCATGAAGTCGGCTGCTAGAACTGCGGGAACGATCGCAACCGCCTCCAACAGGGCGATGCCGCGCCAAGCAAACGCATAGCCGTGCACTTCGGCAACGGCTCCCAGCAGCGTCGGTGCGGCGAACGCCGCGACGAAGACCCACGTCAGAGCGACGCCGAGCGCGCTCCCGCAGTGTTCTTCACCGCCGATTTCGGCGAAACCGAGCACCGCGACGCCGAACCACCCCTCCGCGCAGAAGCCGAGCGCAGCCGCCAGCAGCGCGATCAGCCAGACTGCGGTCGACGGTGCAATAGCGGCAAACGCAAGCGAAAGGCCTGCGACGGCGACGGCGACGGCGGCTAGCGGCAGCGCGCGACTTCCCCCGAACAGCGGATCGCTCGACCAGCCCCAAAAGACGCGTCCCGCGATTGCGGCGGCTTGCGAAAGAACGAAGACGCCGATCGCAACGCTCAGCGGCAAGCCGGCTTCGTGCACGAGCGTGAGCGTGAGGAACGCCATGACCATAAACTGAGCGCAAACGAGCGCCATCGAGGCCAGCGTCAGCAGCACGAGCCGAACGTCGCGCGCCATCGCAACCATCTCTTCGAGCATGCCGCGGACGGAGACGCCGCTTTCGCCTTCGAGTTCGACGGGCTCGCGATACAACAGCGACGCCGTGGCGCAGGCGGCGATCGTTGCAATGCCAGCCACGGCCAACGCCCATTGATAGTTCGTTCGCGCCGCGATGGCGGGCAGTAAGATGGAACCGATCATTCCCGCAAGCGGAATTCCGCACTGGCGGATACCCATTGCGACGCCGCGCTCGGCCTTCTTGAAAAAATAGACAATGGCGTGGCTACCCGATGGCGTAACGGCCGCAAACCCAATGCCGTAGACGAGCAGCCATCCGATGACCCACGCGAAGCTGTGGACGAGCGAAGCGGCAATCAGCGCGACGCCCATCAGCAGGCCGCTCCACAGCACGACCGCTTTATCGCCGAAACGATCGGTCAGCATCCCCGCAACCGCGGTCATGACGAGCGAGCCGGCCATCTGCGCCGAAAGAACGACGCCGAGCTGCGTCTGGCCGAGGCCGAACGCGCTTTGGAAGAACGGCAGCAGCGGACCGGTCGCCATGACGAACAGCGACGATCCGATCATCGCAGCCGTGAACAGCGCGAGCACTTCGTAACGCGATTCCGGCATCGGATTGTGCGGTCGCAGTCGTCTCGTCGCCATCGGGCCCGTCATTCGCGAGGTGCCCGAGGCTCTCTTGCGGGAGGGTTGCGCATCTGCGGCGCGGCAGGTAGCTGCGTGCGCGCGTTGCTCCTGTTGAATCCCCAGTCGCGCCGCGGACGCGAATTCGCGCAATCGCTCGAACGCGATCTACGCGCGTGCGGCGTCGAGGTTGCCGCCGGCGGCGAGAACGTCGACTGCGTGGTTTCCGCAGGCGGCGACGGAACGTTAACGCGCGCCATCGCTCGAGCGCTTGCGTTGAACGTCCCTATCGGCATCGTGCCCCTCGGGACGTTTAACGATTTGGCGCGGACGCTGGAGCTGCCGTCCGACGTTTCCGCGGCGTGCGCGGTCATCGGCGCCGGACATACGCGAGCCATCGACGTCGCACAGGTCAACGGCGTCTACTATGCCAGCGAAGCGAGTATCGGCGTGTCGAGCCGGATCGCGCGCATACAAACGACTCAGGAGAAACAGCGATTCGGTATGCTCGCGGTGATCGCCACGGCGCTGCAGGCATTTCGCTATGCGCGGCCGATGCACGTGGACGTCCACTTCGACGGCAGGCAGGAGCGCTTCAAAACCGTGCAGCTCACCGTCGCAAACAGCCACCGGTTCGGCGGCGTGTTCAACGTAGCCGACGCCGCCATCGACGACGGCTGGCTCGATCTGTATTCGGTCGATATTCGCAATGCCGCCGAAGCGTTTGCGGTTGCTCGCGCGGTTTTGCGGGGCGTGCCGCGGGATACGCCGGGACTGCGAACGTACCGGTCGACGAAATTCCGAGTCCATACGCGGCGGGGCCATCACATTACGGCCGACGGCGAACCGGCCGGCAAGACGCCGGCAACGTTTCACATCCTCACCAAAGCGCTCCGGGTCTATACGCCCGAGGAGAAGCACCGATGAAGTATCGCGCGCTGGGCGCCTCAGGGTTGAAGGTCTCCGCCATCGGATTGGGTTCGTGGCTGACGTACGGCGGGACCGTCGATAAGGATGCTACGCGGGCGTGCGTGCTGCGCGCCTGGGAGCGCGGCATCAACTTTCTCGACACGGCAAACGTCTATTCGGGCGGTGCGGCCGAAGCAGTGCTTGGCGGAATCGTCGGCGAGCTGAATCGCGCGGAGCTCGTGCTGGCGAGCAAACTCTATTTTCCAATTGGTGAAGGCGCGAACGAACGCGGTCTCTCGCGCAAGCACGTGCGCGACCAGATCGACCGGTCGCTCGCGCGACTGAAGGTCGACTATCTGGATCTCTATCAATGCCACCGTTACGACGTGACGACGCCGCTGGAAGAGACGTGCCGCGCGATGGACGATCTAGTGCGGCAAGGTAAGATTCTCTATTGGGGCGTTTCCGAGTGGAACGCCGATCAAATCACGGCGGCAGTCGAGGTCTGCCGTGCCGGCGGTTGGGCGGTGCCGGCAAGCAACCAGCCGCAATATAGTGCGCTGTGGCGCCGGATTGAAGAGCGAGTCGTTCCCGTGTGCCGTCGCTACGGTCTGGGCAACGTCATCTGGTCGCCGCTGGCAATGGGGATTTTGACCGGAAAGTACACCGACGCATCGCGTCCGCAGGCAGGTACGCGCGCGTCCGGCGCTTTCAAAGACATGATGGAGGATTATTTTACGCAGCCGGTACTCGATGCGGTGGGACGGCTGCGGCCGCTGGCCGAACGCGCGGGGTGTTCGATGAGCCAGCTGGCGCTAGCGTGGTGTTTGCGTCTCGACGTGATTTCGAGTGCTATCGTCGGTGCGACTAAGGTCGAGCACGTCGACGAAAACGCTGCGGCGGCGGACGTGGACGCGGATCCTTCGATCTTCGAAGAGATGAACCGCATCCTCGCGCCGGTTGCGCCGCACGAGCCGTATTTAGCCTAGTTCCACTTGCTCGGACCCCAACCAGAGAATCCTGATAGGCGAGGTGCTACTTCGATCACACGCGTGAAAGAGATGACCGGCTGTTCCTGAGAAAGTACCTTTTTCTGCGGGCGTTTCACTGTTTCGTTCCTTCCGTACTCATCGTACATCCGGAGCTACGGCCGCGCGATGACGTTTGTTTCAGGTGCCCGCGTCGGCGCCGGCGTGAAAGACGTACTTAACGATCAGGCGATCGATGGTGGCGCCCGCTGCCGGGCTCCCATAGTTGAGATAGAGCTCGTTGCCGGTTCGGAACCGCTCGTGAAACGCGACGGCGAGGTTGTTGCCGATTTGCGTGGCAAAACCGCCGTAACCATTAATGTCGCGTAATGCGACCGTTAACGTACTCTCCGTACTCAGATTCATGCCGACCGTGACGCTCCGCAGCCACTGCGAGTCGAGGACGCCGTTCGAAAGCGCGCGCTGGTACGTGCCGTCGTATGCCAGGCCGAGCGTCAGGGTGTGCGTGATCGGTCGCGTCGTCGTTAGCGTGAAAAGGTGCACGTAGTTGGATCCGAAGGGTCCCCAGGCGTAGTTGCCGTCGATGGGCTCCGGCGTTCCGTCACCGTACCCGATCGGAATGCTGTATTGGTTGTACGGCAGCGTTTCACCGTCGCGATAACACGGATATCCGGTGAAGGTGGACGTCGTGACGATCGTTCCGCTGCAGCCCGGGCCCGCGGGAATGCCGTACTGGCGCAGTTGTCCGACGGCGACGCCGGCTCCGTCGATCGAAAAATTATTTTTGAAAACGGCGTTCAAGAACGTTTGCGTGTCGGCTTGATGAACGGCACCGGTCTGATCGACGAAACGATCGAGTGCCGTAAACCACGTCCAGTTTTTAACGCCCGGCGTCGAGCCCGCGAAGTTCACGAAGATCGACGGACCGCGCACGTCGGAGATCGCGGTGTAGCCGTCGATCGGATTGTAGTTCGGCGCCGTGTCGATATAGCTGGTGTAGATCTCAAAGTTCGGTTTGTGAATGTCGGCGCTGACTTGCGTGAAATCGGCGTGTCCTTGCGGCACCCAGCTGCCGTTTTCGAACGAGTGGTCGAAGAACCAAACGAGTCCGTTGTGGTAGTTGCGTCCTTGCGCGCCCACCTCGATCGTCGAGTCGTCGCCCGCGATGCTGTGGTGCGCCAGCACGCCGTCGCTCCAATAGTAGAACGTGCCGTCCGGAAGCGCGTGCTCGTAACCGTAGGCTTCGTCGGCGAACGTATTGCCCGTCGTCTGGTCGAAGCCGCGAAAGGCTAGCGCACCGAAGCTCTGCTTTCCGAGCGTTCCTTCAACCTTGGTTCCCCAGTCGAACGGGCCGATGTCTGGAGAGTAAAAGACGAGATTGGGTGCCGTGGTTACCGCACCCGCGGGCGTGCGCGATCCCGAGGAGGCGTTGATGAAGTTGGCGCCTTGCGCGAAGAACGGGCGATACTCCACGAGCTGCCGCTGGAACTCTTGCGGAGCGATCGTCTGCTGATCGATTTCGACGTTCGAAAAGTCGGGATTGGCGGTACCGACGAAGCTGACCGTCGACGTGAGCGGAAGGCTCACGTCGACCCCGTAGTTGCGGACCTGCATCGGCAAGAACGTCCCGTTGGCCTGTTGGAACAGCTCGCGGTCGACTCCGGCGCTTGCTAGGCCGTAGACGTCGGCGCGACCGTGCGGGCGCGTTCCGGCCACGTTGAGTCCCGTCCCTCGCCCCCACCACCGCGAGTCTTGGAACGTCGGCCACGTTCCCGAAGGCGCGTCGGTCATGATGCCGTTAAACGCCCACGCGTAGTGCTCGCCCCGGGCTGCAACGCCGCGCACCAGCTCGATTCCCCAGGTTTGGCCGGATCCGCCGCCGATCTTGAGTGCCGAGAGCGGCACGATCATGACTGCCGTCCAGTCGGTGCCGTCCGCCTTTGCCGCAGCCGTCCAGCGCGGCCGGTAACGCACGTTTTCGTTGGCCTGCTGGTAGCGGACGCCGCGCGGCGTCGTTTCGAAATAGTACGCCTGACTGCCGCTCCCGCTCGTGTCGATCCCGATTCCCACGAAGTCGTCGATGCCGAAACCGGTGTCGTTGGTGCTCTGCGTGGCGGTGATCGGCGTGCCGCCCTGCTCGGCCTTGAACGCCACGTACAGATTCCGGTCGTCGTACAGCAGATACGCGGTGGTACCGTGTTCGGCCGGCCCGCGCGTGGTGACGTCCTGCCAGGGACCGGCGCCGTTCGGGATGGCGCCCGTTGCCCAGGCCGGGTCGGCCAAGCTGGGATCGAGCGGGAGCGGATGCGGCGCCCGAGCCACCGGAAATGAAAACTTTGCCGGCACGGCGGCGTATAGAGGGGTAGCAGAGAAGCCCACTCCGAGGAGCGTCAACAGGGCGAGACCGGCCGGTTTCATCGATGTCCCCAGCGTCGCTCGCACTCGGGGAACGCGTCCTCAGAAAGCCATCAAAGATTTATGGAGCGCGCGATGAGCGTTTACGAATTCGGACCGTTCGTTCTCGATGCCGAACGCCTGCTGTTGCTCGATCGAGGCCAACCCATGCCCCTCGGGCCGAAGGTCGTCGAGACGATGCTCGCGCTCGTCGAGCATCCGGGCGAAGTGCTGACGAAGAGCGCTCTGCTGGATCGCATTTGGCCCGAAGGCTACGTCGACGAAGCGAACCTCGCGCAAAACGTCTACGTTCTGCGTAAGACGCTGCGCGCGCGCTGGGAAACCGACGCCATCGAAACGATTCCACGCCGCGGATATCGCTTTACTGCGCGCGTCGTCCGGCGCGACGACGTGCCGCTCGCGCAGCCGAAGTCTTCGGCGGCGGCCGCCGAACGCAAACGCCGCCCGTTATGGGGTTTTGCCGCGGCGGCATCGTTCGCCGTGACGCTCGCGGCCGCACTGGGCGCCGGCGTGTTCTCGTCGCACGGAAGCCCCGCGCAGACCGCGCTTTCGCCCGACGGCGGACGTCTGTACGAAATAGGCCGTTACTATTGGAACTTGCGGACGCCCGGCGGCATTACCAAGTCGCTGCAGTACTTCGCGCGCGTGATCGACACCGATCCGCGTAACGCGCGCGGCTATGCAGCGCTCGCGTCCGCCAACGCCATCATGGGCGACTACGGCTATGGAACCGCCACTCCCAAGGTCTATTACGCGCGTGCCAAAGCGTACGCGCAAAAAGCCCTCGCCATAGATTCGAGCTCGGGCGAAGCGTACGCGGTACTCGGCATGATCGCATCGACGAAATATGCCTCGAAGAGCGACATGGCCGGCGCGCTCGTGAAACTGCAGCGCGCGGTCGCGCTGGATCCGTCGAGCGGTCCGGCACACGAGTGGTACGGGGTCGCGCTCATCGAGCACGGGCAGTTTAACGAAGCATACGGCCAGTTGCGCGTCGCGGCCGAGCTCGATCCGCTCTCGGTCGCGACGACCGCCTGGCTCGGCGACGCCGCCTATCTCGAGCACCGCTACGACGACGCGATCGCCTACGCGCGCGAAACGCTCGACCTTTCGCCGGAACGCCACGAGGCGTACCAAACGATGGGCATGTCGTACGAGGCGCTCGGCAATCGCGAGCGTGCGCTGGACGCCTACCGTCATCTGGCTTCCGAATGCGCGGATTGCCGCGCTCAGGCGGCCGCGCTGATGGCCGGTCTCTACGCACGTTCGAACCGTATAGGCGACGCGCGCGCCCAACTCGCGATCGCGCAAGCGGCCCCGAAAAAGGTGTCGCCCGACGATCTCGCGGTGGCGTTGGCGGCAATCGGTCAGCGCGGCGTCGCGTTGTCGCTGCTGCGCCGGGCCGGCTCGGGTGAATACGTCAAAGCCGAAATGCAGAGCGACCCGCGTTTCGCCGTACTGCGCTCCGACACGCGCGTCGCGCGCCACGCCGGCAACGCCGGAACGTAACGCTCCGAGCTACGCCGTTCCGGTCGCACGGGCGACCACGCGCTCGACCTTTACCAGTCGCGTTCGCGTCCAGCGATCGTGCAGCAGCACGCGCCGCTTGAAGAAGCTGAGCGGTACGATAAGCCACCACAAAAAGCCGACGATAACGTAGCGGAAGATGGTTCGCACGATGCTGGGCCTGCGGAAATCCGTCGTCACGACGCGCAGACCGGAGATCATCATGCCGAACGACTGACCGGCGACGGCGACGAGCAGCGCGAGATACGCGGGAAACCAGAAGGCGAAGCCGAGATGCTGGATGGGCGCCAGCAGCGCATCGGTCGTCAGCGGAACGTCGCCTAAAGGCGTGCGCACGGCCCAGTTGTCCTCCGTCACGACCAGCGGCCCCATGGTGATTTCAGGGCTCGGGGTGGGCGACGCGGTGGGAGACGGTGCCGGCGTCGGTTTCGCTGGTGCGGTAGTGACGTGCTTCCCTCGAATGTTGATGCGCTCGTCGCCTGCCTGAATCGAGACGATCCCCGGCGAGACCGCGACGTCGCGATCGCGATGAACGACGACTGGCGCGACATTTCCCCCAAACGACGTGATCACCGCGGTCACCACGACGACGTCGATGCCGTAGGCCGCAAGACGCCGCCACCAGCCCGCGCAATCGCGTTCGCCGACGGTGGTCGTGCCGGGCGCCGCGAGCGCGGGCGGTTCTTCGTCGCGCTCCCGGCCGAACCACGCGGCGGCCGCTTCGTAAGCCGGCGTTTGCATGAACGAGCGCAGCGACGCGATGCGGGTGGTGGCGTAGGGCTCGCTTCCGAGCCAGACTCCCCAGCGAAAAATCGTGTCGCTTTCGATTTCGGCTTGCTGCTCGGCAAAAACGTCGTAATCGACTTTCCGCGCGAACTCGTGAAAGGCGGACACGCCCATGGAACGAACCGCGGCGTCGAGCGACCCGCAGCACAGCAACCCGATCTTGTCGCACGTGGTGGTACAGCGCCGCAGCCACGCGCCGAAAATCAGCGAGATCAGCGGATTTTCGTTGCCGTTCACGCTGAGCAGCGACAGAAACCGCGTGTGTCCGGCAGCGATGTGTCCCAGTTCGCGGCCGACCGCGAATGCAAGCTCGTCGTCGTCGAACACTTCGATCCAGTGACTCGAGAGCACGATCGAGTAAGGCTCGCCGAATCCCAGCGCCGCGACCGGAACGAGATTGTCTTCGCGCACGAAGACGAGAGGCATAGGTATTTCGAGCGCCGCGCAGGCGCGCTTGACGATCGCGAAGACACGCGGATACTGCGCTTGGTGCACGCGTACGCTCGATCCAAGGAGCCGCCCTCGCGCGAGCGTGACGTACACCATTGCGACGACGATGAAGAGCGCAACTTGCGACGCGCCGATCGATTCGTGCAGCACGTAACCGATCAGGAGCGCGGCGGGCAGCGCGCAAATTGCGGTTGCCCAAAACGCAAAGCGCTCGGCGGGGTCGCGCAGCGAGTTCGGTCCTTCGAAAAGCGGCGTAGCCACGCCGCTGGGGTTCTACGCGTTTAGCTCGGTGGCCCAGCCGTTAACGCCGACGACGCGGCCTTCTCCGTCGACGAGCGGCTCGAGGTCGAGCCGGTAGTCCCGGCCGCCTTTGCGGGCGCGAAGCGAGACCGCGGTCCCTTCCAGCACCCAGTGGTGGCTGCGCATGGTGAGGCCGAGCGGCCCGTCGTGACCCCAGACGTCGCTCAGATGAAGGCGCTGGTCGGTATCGAGGATCCCGGCGAGTTCCCTGAGCGCGCGCGAGAGGGCGGTAATCTCGAGCCGGGCGTCGGTCTGCCAGGAAAGCGAGGAGGCGTTCATGGGCCCCATTGTGGCCCCGAACCGTCCATGAACCGTCCCTTTTCCGAGCGGCCGGGTCCGCGCGCCTAAGAATTTTTCGCGCGGGATTGACACTGGTCGAGAGATGTCCTATTGTACTAGTGTACTAGTACAACAACATGATGGTACTAGGCAGAAAACGAAAGGATACGACGATGACCCGCTTCACCTCCAATCGCCCCGACACCGAGATGGCCCGCGAGGCCCGCACCCCCGTCCGTCTTCCCGAGCAGATGGCCGCCGGTTTGTTCCAAGGCTGGGGCCCGAAGTTCTAAGGTAGCCTCACTCAACATGCCGGCCGTACTCACGGTCGATCCGCGCAGCGGCGTGCCGATCTACCTGCAAATCATCGAACAGGTCAAGCGATCCGTCGCTCTGGGAGTGTTGCAGGCCGGGGAGCAGCTCCCCACCGTCAAGCAGCTCGCGCTCGATCTCACCGTTAACCCGAACACCGTAGCGCGAGCGTATCGCGAGCTCGAACGCGACAGCGTGATCGAGACTTCCCCCGGGCGGGGATCGTTCGTCCGCGGCAACGGTGTAGCGACTTCGGCAAGAGCTGCCGCCAGCGACGTCGCACGCGACGTTCTCAACGCAGCGCTGCGTGAAGTCAAGTCCGTTGGGTTGACTCGCGGCGACGTTCGCGAACTCGTCGACGCCGCACTCGACCGGTGGTTTCCAGAGGAGCAATAAGCGTTTATGAGTACGATTGAGATTTCTCACCTGCGTAAAACGTACGGACCGTATGCGGCCGTCGACGATCTTTCGCTGGGCGTCGATAGCGGTACCGTCTTCGGGCTGCTCGGACCCAACGGCGCGGGAAAGACCACGACGTTCAAGTGCATGCTCGGTTTGGCGCGTGCGACCGCCGGAAGCGTTACCTACGACGGTAAACCGCTGGTCCCCCAAACCTTCGAGCGCATCGCTTACGTTCCCGAACGCAGCGTTCTTTACGAATGGATGACGGTCGCCGAGCACGTCGAGATGAATCGCCGTGCGTTTACCAAGTTCGATGCAGCGCGAGCCGGCGAGTTGCTGACCGCGTTCCAGATCGATCCGCGGAAGAAGGCGCGTGCTTTGTCAAAAGGGATGCGCACCGCGGTGATGGTGGCCGTTGCGTTCGCGCGCAACGCCGATCTGCTGATCCTCGACGAGCCGACGAGCGGTCTCGACCCGGTCAATCAGCGTCACGTCCTTAGCCTCATGATCAACGAAGCCGCACGCGGCTGCACGATCATTTTTTCGTCGCATCAGATCGGCCAAGTCGAGCGGGCGGCCGAGCAAATCGCCGTCATCGACAAAGGGCGGCTCGTATTGAAGGGCGCGGTCGACGATCTCAAGGCCGATCGTAAGATCGTCGAAGGTATTCTGCCCGACGCCAACGCTGCGCTCAACGGAATTGCCGACGACCCGCGGATTCTCCGTGCCGACCGCGCCGAGCGGATCGTCCGCCTGCTCGTCAATCGCGATGCCGACGGCGTGGCGACGCTGCTCGGCAGCGCCGGAGCCGCCGGCGTGCGCGTCGTCGATCTCAATCTAGAGGACATCTTCCTCTACGCCGTTTCGCCCGCGGACGCTACGGCCGACGTCGTGGCCAAGGAAACCGCACGATGACGTACGTCGAATGGCTGCGCATTCGCGCATGCCTCAAGTGGACGGCAATCGTGCTGGTAGTTTGCATCGGGCTTACGCTCTTCGCGCGATTCACGTACCTCGACATCCGGCCCCACGCCCACGGATTTTCCGGCGTCTTCATCGACGACCAAGACATTGCGACGTTCGAGCACGACTCGAACGTGACGGAGAGCAAGCTTCCCGACGGCGGTACGCGCACGATCGTCGACAACCCCGCTAAGGGAATCCGGATGACGATCGACGATCGCGGCTATTGGGGTAAGCACGTCGAGCTTTACGAAGCGACTCCGCCGAAGGGCGTTCACGCAACCAAAATTGACTTCGGCGACATCCACGCGCAGCGAATCATGCTGCCGCACGGCAGTTTGGTGAAAATCGATCAAGGCGCCAACGTCCCCGAAGATCTCAATTACTACTTCGTTTTCGCGGCGCTGGCCGCAATGATCGCCGCCACCGTTCTCGGCGCGCCGTTCGCCAGGGAAAACGAGGGACACCTCGAGGTAGCGCTCACCCGTCCCATCTCGCGAGTGATGCTCTCGCTGAAAACCGTTGCGGCGGATTTGACCGGTATCGTTGCCGCCTGGGCGATGACGCTGATCTCCCTTTTCGTGGCCCACACCATCTTCGAGGCACCGAACTTCTTCTACGGGCCGACGGATACCGCAGCGATCGCACTCGGGCTGCTCGCAGCGTTCTCCTGGTACGCGCTGCTCAACGCGGCGACCGCATCGATGAAGCGCGCCTACGGCGCCGTGCTCGGCATCGCGTGGCCGGTGTGCTTGGGTATTGCTGGGCTCTCGGTGTCGCAGCTGGGCGACAGTCCCGTCGCACAGTTCGTGCACGCCGTCAGCTCGACCGTTGCGCGCATCGATCCCCTCAACTACGTGCATCTCGGGCGGCTGTTTACGACGACGCCGCAACCGACGATAACAACCGACCTATACGTCTTGGCCGTTCTCGCTCTCGTTTACGGCGCGCTGGCAGTGATCCAGTGGCAGCGCGTGGAGGCATAACCGTCATGGAGATCCTGGGAACCAACTTTACGATCAACCTCGGCGCGTGGCGCCTGCGTTTCGTCCTGGCCATCGAAGATACCGACGTGGCCGCACCCCGGCCGCACGTGCCGCATCGCATGCGCGTCGTGCCGGAAGACGAGTACGTTCGCTGATGAATCTGAGGTCGAGCGCCGGGCAGGCGTACGTCGAATGGTTGCGCGTCGTGCGGTGCCTAAAATGGACGGGCATCGTACTGGGCGTTTTGTTTCTGATCGCGGCGATGGTTCGAGTGGCCGTCATCGGCAAGCACGACTACGCGGGCTGGGCGTTGAGCCTGAAGGCGGATCCGGGATCGAAAACGACGGAGAGTGACTTACCCGGCGCCGTCCATCGTACGGTCGTCGACGATCCGGCCAAAGGGCTTCGCGTCGTCATCGACGAGCGCCCGGGTGGGCTGCGCCACATCGAGGTGTACGACAAGACCGGCAAGACGTCGCGCGATGCCGAGGACGGAGCGATCACGATGGGTTCGGTGTCCGTGCACGACCTGCCCAACGGACAAGGTACGCTCACGGTCGTCGACAGCACCGGCGAAACCGATTTTCTCGCTTACATCGTCAGCGGCGTCTGTATCGCGATGATTGTCGCCACGTGTTTAGGCGCTCCGTTCGCGCGAGAGGCCGACGGACATCTGGAGATTGCGCTGACCAAACCAATCGGTCGCGAGCGCCTGGCGCTTGCGACGATCGCAACCGACGCCACGGGCATCCTGATCGCGCTGGTTTGCGGTATCGCCTTCGCGTTGCTCGTCCATCTGCTCTTCGAAGTGCCGGCGATCGCGTTTGGGGCACGCGACGCGATCGCGCTGGGCGTAGCCATCGCCGCCCCGCTCGCGTGGTACGCGATGCTGGCGGCGGCAACCGCTTCGCTGCCGCGCGGATGGGGTGCCGTTATCGGATTGGCGTGGCCGGTCGCAGCGGTCGTGCTGGGGCTCGGGCACCTCGAACCCAACGGGAATGCGTTGGTCGCACTCGTTCGGGATGCCGCGGCAGCGTTGAGTTTCCTCGTGCCGCTGCAGTATATGCACTTCGGTACGGCGAGCGCACAAAGCGCCATCGGCGGCGAGTTTGCCGAGAGCGGCATCTTCAAAATTGCAATGCCGGCATTGCTCGCAGTAGCTTACTCGGCGCTGGCCGTGCTGCAGTGGCGGCGCCTGGAAGCCTAGCCGTTCAGATCACGAATCCAGTGCGGATCGCGGGACGCTGATACTTAAAGCCGTCCTTTTGGACGGAATAGAAGTAAATATCCGGAATCAGGGGATCCCCGCTGACGTTGAAGCGATACTGTCCGACCAGGGTCGTAAACGTGCCTCCCTGCTGCATCGTTCGCAAGAACGAAAAGCGGTTCGTTGCATTTCCGCGCTGCTGCGCCGCGATAATCATTTGCGCCGCACCGTAAGCGTACGCGGAAAACGCGGTAATCTGCCCGACCTTACGTTCAAAATCGTTGAGCAGGTAAACCGCACTCGGAACGCGCTCGAGCGGCGGCAACGACGACGCGACGTAGGCGCCGTCGAGAACGCGCTCGTATTTCGCAATCGTGTCGGTGTTATAGAAACCGTCGCTCGCGCCGAAGTCGCCGGCATAGCCGGCTAGGCGGCACGCTTCGGCGACCGGTCCGAGCTCCGACGTCTTTCCAGCGAGGAAGACGTAGTCGGGCTTACGGTCCAGCACGGTGCGTGCGGCTGCCGCCGGATCGGTCTTGTCTTGCGGGAACAGCAGCATCTCGGCCGAGTGGCGATCGGTTTTTGCCTGCTGCACGAACGCGCGCGCGACGTCGTATCCGTAATCGCCGTCGAGCGTGACGGCGACGCAAGAGGCGCCCTTCTTATCGGGCAGTACTGCGCTGGCGAAGAGCTGCCCGGCGTTACTATCGCTGGCCGGTAAGCGGTACACGTTATGAAAACCGCGGCGCGTGACCGCGTCGGCCGTAACCGCCGGAACGACGAGCGCGAAGTTTGCGTTGGCGTACTGCGAGAGGCAGGCGAGCGTCATCGGTGCCGTCAGGTTGCCGATGACCGCGACGACGGTCGGATCGGCGGCAGCACTGCTGACGTTCGAAATGGCGAGTGCGGTCTGATTGCGGTCGTCGAACGCGCGCAACGCCCAGACGTACAGCGCTGACGGTGAATACAAGTTCGCTTCGTCGACGGCCGCCTGCACGCCGCGGACGATCTCTTGTCCGTACTTTTCGAACGGGCCCGAAAGGGTCACGTTGATGCCGATCGTCAGCTGCCGCAGAAACTGGCCGTTCGGCGGCTGCACCACTTGCGCGCGTGCCGGCAACGCTGCCGAGACGGCAAATGCCGCCGACGCTCCTACGAACGCTCGCCGGTTCGACCTCACGCTATCCGATGCGATCCACGGGCGTATAGCTCGCCGCCGTCGTGACGAGAAAGAAGAGCGAGAAGATCATGTTGGCGACGAACACGCGCTCGTTGAGTGTAAAGATGTTCTCGATCCGGTCGAAAAGACGGTCTTCGTAGATGACGAGGCCGGCGGCGGCAACCACTCCGCCATAGTAAATCCATCCCGCATCGCCCAAAAATCCCGCCAGTGCGAGGAGAACGACCATCAGCGAGTGCAGCACGCCGGGAAGCACCCGTCCCGCAGTTTCCCCGAACTGTGCGGGAAGCGAGCGCAAACCTTGCGCGCGATCGACGCGAAGGTCCATCAGCGCGTAGATGACGTCGAATCCCGCTACCCAAACCGTCACCGCAAAGAACAGGAGAACCGCGGGCCAGCTCACCGTCCCGCTGACGGCGATGTAAGCGCCGAGCGGCGCTAAAGCGTCGACGGCACCGAGCACGAAGTGCACCAGCCACGTAAAGCGTTTGCAGAGCGGATAGACGAGCAGGAGTAAAGCGGCGAGCGGCATGAGCTTGACGCAAAGCGGGTTGAGCATCCAGGCCGCCCACAGCAGGACGGCCAGGCCGGTGACGGTTGCCCAGATCATCGAGGCGGCCGAAAGCGCGCCGCTGGCGACGGCCCGGCGCGCCGTGCGCGGATTGCGAGCGTCGATGTCGCGATCGAAGTACCGGTTCGCCGACATCGCGGCGGTGCGCGCGCCGAGCACGGCTAGCGTAATCCAGCCGAGCGCCGCCCACGACGGGATGCCCCGAGCGCCAAAAATAGCGCCCACGTAAGCGAACGGAAGCGCGAAGAGCGTGTGCTCGATCCGAATTTCACGAAGGAACAGTGCGACTTTCATTCGCCGGTTACCGCGAGCGCATCAACCGGTTGTAGGCGTCGGCGCCCTGACCCGACCAAGCGTCGGGCTTTAACGCCGCGGCGATGCGATCGAGCCCGTACTCGTGCCAGCGCTTCGTTACGCGTTCCCTCGTAGAGGCGTCCGCGATCATATCCGGCGGCCACTCGCGCGCGTACCCTTCCGATGCGTCTTTGCGCGTTGCGTCGATGCCCATCTTCGTGCCGTACGCGACCGTGTACGAACCGTGATCGAGATCGTCGACCGGGCCGGGCATCGTTACGACGTCGCGGTCGGGTGCGAGATTGTTGAGAACGAACCACGCGACGGCGCGCGTATCTTGAACGTCGACGTCGGCGTCGACGACGACGAGGACCCGCGTCAGCATCATCATATGTCCCAACCCCCAGAGCGCGTTCATCACCTTCTTCGCGTGCCCCGGGTAGGACTTCCGGATCGAAACGATAGCGAGGTTGTGAAATCCGCCTTCCACCGGGAGATTCATGTCCACGACTTCGGGCAGCACCATTTGGAGCAGCGGGAGGAAGATGCGTTCGGTCGCTTTACCCAGCCAAGCGTCTTCCATCGGCGGTTTGCCGACGACGGTCGCCGGATAGATGGGGTTACGCCGGTGCGCGACGCACGTCACGTGAAACGTGGGATATGTGTCGGCTAAGCTGTAGACGCCGGTATGATCGCCGAACGGTCCTTCGGTTCGCACGTCGTCGTTGTCGACGTATCCCTCGAGCACGAACTCCGCGTCGGCCGGTACCTTGAGGTCGACGGTGCGCGCACGTACGAGCTTGACCGGCTCGCCGCGCAACAGCCCGGCAAAAGCAAACTCGTCGAGCACCGGCGGCAGCGGCGCGGTAGCGGCATACGTCAACGCGGGGTCGGTCCCGATGGCCACAGCAACCGGAACCTTCCGTCCCCATGCGGCCGCGTGCGCGCGCCCGTGTTTGTGCCGCTGCCAATGCATGCCGGTCTCGCGTTGATTGTAGACTTGCATGCGGTACATGCCGACGTTGACACGTCCGGTGCGGGGGTCTTTGGTGATGACCAGCGGGAGGGTGATAAACGGTCCGGCATCGAGCGGCCACGTCGTCAACACGGGAAGCTTCGACAAATCCGGTTCGCGCTGAACGACGTCGTAGGCGTCGCCGCTGCGGACGGTCTTGGGAATGGCATTCGCGAGCGGAGCGAGCCGCATCAGCGCGCCGACTTTCTCCGCGAACGAGGCGCCCGGCGGCGCGATGTCGACGATGGCGCGCACTCGAGCGGCGACGTCGTCGAGATCGGCTGCGTCCAGCGCCATGGCCATGCGCCGGCGAGAGCCGAACTGGTTGGTGAGGACCGGGAATTTGGAGCCGCGGACTTTGGTGAAGAGCAAGGCGGGACCGCCGGCCTTCACCACGCGATCGCTGATTTCTGCGATCTCGAGATGGGGGTCGACCGGCGCGTCGATGGTGTGCAGCTCGCCGGCGTTCCGGAGAGCTTCCACGAACGCGCGTAGGGATTCAAAGGGCATAGAGCGCTGTCATTATGGGCTGCTCGCCTGCGGTCATCCTGAGCGGCTCGTCAATCCGTGGGATGCGCCGGCAGCGTAGCGACAAAACGCGCGCCGCCGCCGGCGGCGTCGCCGACGGTCACCGTACCGTCGTGGGCTTGCGCGATCCAGCGAACGATCGACAAGCCGAGGCCTGTGCCGGTGCCGTCTTCGGACCGGCGAAAGAAACGCTCGAAAATGCGTTCGCGATCTTCGGGCGCGACGCCCGCCCCGTCGTCTTCGACGACGATGCTGCACGAGCGGCCGTTGCGTTCGGATGCGACGCGTACCGCAGACCGCGCGTACCGAACTGCGTTTTCCAGCAAGTTGCGTGCCAGCTCGCGTAAACGGCGTTCGTCCCCATCGACGATCGCGCTCGCGGCCGAAATGTCGATTGCGACGTTGCGTGCTGCGGCCTCAGCCGCCACGTCGCGCGCTCCGGCCGAAACGACGCCGCCGAGATCGACGGGTTCGCACTGCAGCACGGAACGGCCGGGATTGCGCGCCAGCGTCAAGAGATCGCTCACGATTGCCGACGCGTCGAGCGCTTCGCGCGCGATCGTCTCGAACGCCTGCGTGCTCTCTGGCGGAGTTTGCGCGCGCGACGCCTGCGCGACGCTTGCGATTGCGGTCAAAGGCGATCGCAGTTCGTGCGCGGCATCGGCCGCAAAGATGCGTTCTCGCTCGCGCGCCGCCGCCAAGGGGGCGATCGTGAGTTTCGCCATTGCGAACGACGCAATGCCGACGACGAGCACAAGCGGGACGTCGATGGCGAGAATGGAGAGCAGCACGCGGCGCATCGCCGACGCCAAACCGGCCGATCCTTCAGGCGTGCCGAGCGCGGGAGCGAGCAGCGACGCGTATTCGCGATACATAAACGCGTACGCACCGGCATCGAGCGCGACGAGAACGCAGACGAAGATCAGGAGATAGATTGCCGTCGTACGGGCGATCAACTCTGCAGGCGGTATCCCACGCCCCAGACGGTTTCGATGACCCCGTCCGCTCCGAGTTTCTTGAGCTTGCGACGCAGTTGGCTGACGTAGACGTCGACGATGTTGCTGGAGCCGTCGAAATCGTAGTCCCAGATGCGTTCGAGGACTTGCGTGCGCGATAGCGCGATACCCGCGTTACGTGCGAACAGCTCGAGCAGACGGAACTCCGTCGCCCCGAGGTCCAGCGCGCGCTCGTCGTAGGTTGCCGTCCGCGCGCTCACGTCGACTTTCAGCTTGCCGACGGCGATAACGCTCACCAGCGGCCGGTCGCCGCGCCGCAGGATCGCACGCAAGCGTGCGACCAGCTCTTCTTCAACGAACGGTTTTGCGAGGTAGTCGTCGGCACCGCAATCCAGTCCGCGCACGCGATCTTCCACGGCGTCGCGCGCGGTCAGCATGAGGATCGGCGTCTGCACGCCCTCTGCGCGTGCGTTGCGAGCGACGGTGAAACCGTCCATTCCCGGAAGGCCGACGTCGACGATCGCGGCGTCGTAGCTCTGCCGCAGCAGGTGGTCGAGCCCGGCCGGCCCGTCGCCGACGACGTTGGTGGCGAACTTCTGCCCCTCCAACATCGCCTGCACGGCGCGCGCGATCGAGAGATTGTCCTCGACGACCAGTATGCGCATCATCTCCTTGATTCGCAGGCCTCGGGCTCAATACTTCAACGGTCCGGGAAATGCGATGGTCATCGCGCCTCCCAGAGTCGGCTTCTGCCCGGGAGCGGCGATCGGCGCGACGTCCTGCACCAGCAGGCGCACCGGACCGATCATCCCGGCGGCGTAGTACGTAAAGTCACGCGTGACTGCGGGATTTGCTTGAGCGTCGTACCGTACGCCGACGTACGCGTGGTCGATCGGGTAAAACTTGAAGCGCGCATAACCGCCGCTGGAACGCAGCAAACTGCCGGAGCCGTCGGCGTTGTGGTCGGCACCCCACCACTGCTCGGTCTGAAGGTCGAACTTCCAGAGCGAGGCGTGTGCCAGTAAACCATAGCGCTGATACGGATCGTTGAATGGGGCGCTTCCCGTCAGCAAAATGTGCCGGGAACCGTTGAGCGCTTCCCCGCCGGCGTCGAACTCGAAGGTCTTGTGCTGCACCATCGTCTGATCGAGCCAGAGACCCGTTTCCGGAATGGCAGGCGTCGTCGACTCGCCCGTCGGGACTGGCTTGCCGCCGTAGGCGGCGCCCTTGAACTCGCTCAGGGCCACGGTAAAGTCCGCACGGAGACCGCCGATTTGCCGCTCGGCCCACACTCCCCAGCGCGGGGACGAAAGCGGCAGATCGTTGAGACCGACGTGCGCGCCGTAGTAGCCGTACCCTTGCAAATCGTCGAGGCGCTGGCCGGGCGACTGGAGCAGCGGCAACTCGAAGAGTCCGAATCGATATTCCGAATTCGTGCGAGCGTTGTAGTTCGTCAAAAAGCCGAGATAGAGACCTCCGGGGCCTCCTTGCGCGCCCAAACTATAATGCATGAAAAGCGAGATGTTACCGAAATCCTCGTTGCCGAGAACGATTCCGCCCGGCGTCCATCGGTTCGAACCCGCCGGCGGGTTCTCCGAGTACGACATCTGGTAGCGTATGGCGAAGATCGTCGTGCCGTGCTTGGTAATCGGCAACCGATAACCGCGACGCCGGAACGAGTTGCCGAACGCGTTGAGCTCGGGCAGTACCGAGTGACAGGCCGTACAGTGCAGGGCGTAACGCTGCGCGAAGATCGGAATGGCCCGCGCCGGAGCCGCCGTTGCAACGACCAGCCCAGCCGGCGCTGCGATTGCGACGGCCAAGAAGAAAAGCTTACTGCGCAACGATCGCACCCCGCATCGGAGCGCCGTAGTGAATCGCGCACCCGAAAAGATACGTTCCAGCCTTGTCGACGAGAACGTTTTGCGACGTGGACCCCGCCTGAACTTCACCGCTCGACCAACCGCCCGAAAGCGTGTTGCCGGATTGCGAGAGCGGGTGCTCTCCCGGGTTGTTGAACGGGTATTTCGAGGGAAACTGCGTTTCGTTGGTCGTTTCCGCAACCGGAATGCTCGTCGAGGTATGTGCGAAGGAATCGGTATTCTTAAACACGATCGTATCGCCCACTTTCGCCATGACGATCGCCGGCGTAAACCCGCCGGTCTGGCCGTAGGTGGACGGTGCGGGCTGACTGAGCGTCAAGTTGATGTCGACCGTGTGAGTGACGCCGCCTCCTCCGCCCCCGCTCGTCGAGCCGACCGCGTTGGGCGTGCACGCCGCTAAGACGAGCGAAGCGGCCGAAAAAAAAGCGCGCGCGTTCATGGTTTAGCTACCCGTAAGCCTTCGATGGCGTCCACGACGTCGGCGTTGAGGTTCGTCGAAGCGAGCATGGTTTTTTGAAGGCGACCGTCGCGATCGACGACGTAGACGAACGTCGAATGCTCCTCGCGATAGCCGTTCTTGCCGGTAATCGCGATGACGCCGAAGCGACGCAAAATCGAGTCGACGTCGTTGGGACGGCCGCTCGCTACCAGCCAGTAGCGCGGATCGGCGTCGAAACGGTGCGCCAGCGCGCTCATGAGGCTGGGCGAATCGTGCTGCGGATCCAGCGTGATCGTCAGCAGCCGTGCGTCGAGTTTTCTCTTGGCTATCGTTTGCGCCGCGTCGGAAAACTGCGCGTTGACCAGCGGGCAGGCATCGGTGCAGTGGGCCGAAACGAACGTCACGATCAGCGGACGGCCGCGCAGCGAATCGAGCGTGAAGGCGTGGCCCGTTTGATCGATCAGTGCTGGCGCCGGAGCTCCCGCGAGTGCGAGCAGCAATGCGAAGAGCGCGATCACCGCAACACGTCCGGCCCCGGCTTCACGCCGGCTTTAACGATCAGCACGTCCTGCATGCCGAAGCTGTAGTGGAACGCGCAGCCGATGAGATACGTTCCGGCTTTCACGAGTTTCACTTTGACGGATTGGCCGGGATTGATCGCGCCGCTCGCGTAGCCGACCGACAACTTTCCGTTGCCGTGAGCGGAAATTGGAAGGTTCGGATTGCTTGGAAACTGCGCCGGCGGCTTTCCCGCATTGGCGAACACGTCGAGCGTGTGCGGGTTACTTTTCGAGAGGTTGCGAATCGTGACGGTGGTGTTGGGCGGAAACGCCAGAACCTGCGCTTTGCGCGTTTGCGTGTAGCCGCCGACTTTGCCCCACGTCGGATCCTTCTTCGTGCCCACACCCTCGCTCGGCAGCTCTTCGCCGATAGTGTTCTTCGGCAAAGCGGCGTCCGGAAGCGTATAAGAAATTTCGAACGGAAGACCCGGCATCACCGCGACGCCGCTCGTGCCGGCGGCGCTGCCGTGCGCGCCGCACGCGGCGAGACCGATCGTCAGCGCGGCCGCGGCGAACGGTGGAAGGTACTTGAACATGCAAATTTCTCCATGACGTAACGAGTGCTCTTAGCCTATGGACCACTCATGAAAAAAGTATAAACGCTCCGGGATAACTCGGCACGGAAAAGAAGAACGGCCGCCGCGGCGGCCGTTCGAGCGTCTTTTAACGAGCGTTCTTGAGATTAGGGTCTTTGCCAACCGCCTCCGCCGCCCGAGCCCGTCGGTGACGGCGAGGGGCTTCCGCCGGCTGCCGGCGGCGTCGCTTGCGGACCGGGTTTCGCACCGGCCTTGACGACGAGAATGTCGCGCATGCCGTTGGATGCGTAGTGGAAGGCGCAACCGACCAAGTACGTTCCCTCTTTCACCAGCGTAACCGTGACGGATTTTCCGGGTGCGATGATGCCGCTCGCGTAACCGGCTTCGAGCTTGCCGTGGCCGCTGGCTCGCGTCGACAACGACGGATTCGACGGAAACTTCACGGCATTTCCGCTCTCGACTTTGACGACGTTGAACGTGTGCGACGTTCCCGTCTTCGACAAATTTCGGATCGTGAGCTTCGTTCCGGGCGGGAACGCAAGGCGTTGCGACCACTGCGTTTGCGTAAATCCGCCGAGCATTTCGTTGCCCCAGCCGCTGGCTTTGACGGTGCCGAGCACGCTCGGGAGATCCTCACCGATCTCGTGCTTGGGCAAGGATGCCGAAATCGATAAATCGTCGACTGGCGGCAGTGCGAACGAGGCACCCCCCATCCCGGGGGTCGTGGATCCGCGCCCGCCGCAGGCGGCCAAAATACCGGCGACGAGGGCGAGTGCGAGGACGCTGTACTTTCTGAACATGGTTCTCCTCCGGGAGACGGGGCTGCGGTTCGTATTTTCCGATAGCCTATCGTTGCGGAATGAAGAAAGTCTAAATCGCGATCGAATCGCGCATCGCCGCGGCGATATTGAGCAGGGCGGGGTCGCCGGAGGCGTCCTGCATCGTGCGGACGAAGGCGTCGCGCGCTTCGCTCCGGCGGCCTTGCCGCAAGAGTACCGCGCCGAGAGCAAACTCGGCCCGAGCGTACGTCGGAGCGAGCGAGAGTGCGGTCCGAAGCTCGCGTTCGGCGGCGTCCATGTGGCCCAAACGTTCTTCGGCAATCGCAAGATCGTAGTGAGCGACGGCGTACGCGGGATTCGAGTGTAGCAGCTTTCCGAAATCCTCGCGAGCCGTCGCCGCATCGCCGGTCCCCAGCGCAACGATTCCGCGAGCGTACAGGGCGCGGGCCGAGTCCGGCGCGAGAGCCAGGAAGCGATCGGCCACGCTCCGCGCCTCGGTGAAATCCCCGCGAGCGAGATCGACGGCGACGAGATTTGCCATCGCCGCGAGAAACCCGGGATCGAGTTCGATCGCCGCCCGCAACTGCGCTGCGGCATCGTCTTCGCGCTGCAGGTTGGCGTAAGCGATTGCCAAGTCGTAGCGTGCGGTCGAACCTTTCGGCTCGGCGGGATTTATCGCAACGACGCGCGCGAATTCCGCGGCGGCGCCTTTGTAGTTAGCGGCGGACAGCGCCGCCAATCCGATGCGAAACCGCTCTTCGACTTCGCGCTGCTTGGCGAGGTCTGCGAGAGCGGGCGCGGACGTCGTGCGCGGAACCGGCATCGCCCCGGGATACGTCTGAGAGAGGGCGGCGGTCGTCGTAAGGAGGGCGATCAGGGTGGCGAGCACCGAGATCCGCATGGGTCAGCGCGTGTCCGGAGCGGCAGGCAGCTCGGCGGCGTGGACGGAGGCGGACGCGGCGGCGTGCTCGGGCTTGCAATCCCAGCCTTTGCGGCCGGCCGAGGTGATCGGGCCGAGCAGGCCCGGGGTTGCCGATGGGGTCAACTGTCCGGCCAGCGCATCCTCGGCCGCGGCCGCATTCGCCACCGCGAATCGGCCGCAGAAGAAGGCGCCCGCCAGCGCGGCGGCGAGGAGAAGAGGGCGGACGAGGGCACGTGGCATCACTCTCGATTATAGTCCAAGGTCTAAAGAATCTGTGAATCGCACCCTGTCGGCGCTGGCCGCGATCGCAACGGTCTTCCTTGGAACGCCGGCCGGCGCCCAGGTCGCCTTGGTCGTCGGTTCCGTGCGCGATCAGCGCGGGCTGCCGATCGCCGGTGCCGCCGTGACGGCGTTGCCCGCCGGGATCGCCCAACCGGCGGTGACGTCCGCCGATGGGACGTTCGCGGTCGAAGGCGAGGGTGTTGCGTCGGTCACCATTCGCTGCAGATACTGTGCGACGCGAACGTTCGCCGTCGTGCGGGGACAGCCGGTCGTCGCGATCGTTTCGCGGTTCTCCGCTCTGCTCGATCCCGCCCCGTCTCCGGAAGATCTTGCGGCGCTGCCGTACGGCCGGGCCGAATCGTCGATTGCGCTTCGGCCCTTCGAACTGCTGCAGCAAACGACGAAATTCTATCCCGGATCGGCGTTGAGCGACCGCGGATTGCAGCCGCAAAACGGACTGCTCGTCGATGCGGAAACTCCCAACTACGACGTCGTCTTCGGCGCATCGCCGTACGCCACGATACCGTCTCGCTACGAGGCGTCCGCAAACGTCTTTTCCGCATCGGATGCCTTTCTGTACGGCGATCAAGCCGGCTCCGGTATCGTGACGCTCGATCCATTTGCCGGTAACGCGAACGGTGTGGGACTCTACGGTAGCGACTCGGTCGTTCGCATAGAAGATGGTTCGCAGAACGCGGACGTCGTTGCGGGGAGCTCGAGCAGCTGGTTCGAGTCGCGGCAGCGCGTCGACGGCGAACTGACGATTCCGCTCTCGGGCGCGCAAAGCGTTCGTTTGAGCGGCGGAACGGCGCAAGGCTATCAATACATCCCGGCCCAGTATCGCGCCGCAAGCAACTTTTCGTTCGCGAACGCGACGTTTGACGACGCGCAACCATCGGTCGATCTGCGCGCCGCAGCCGTTTACGACCGCGGCGACTATACGACGCACGAAGACGATTCGCCGGTCGGCGACGTCTGGTCGGACGAGCAGTTTACCGCAAGCGCGCGGACGCGTGGAGCGGTGCAGTTTTTCGCCGATGCATCCAGCCGGCTGTCCACGGGTATTTACGACGCCCAAGCGCTCGGCGGCCCGCGCATCGGCGGCACGCTCGCTCAGAATCGAATCGACGCGGGAGTTTCGGCCGGAACCGAATTCTACGACGTGACCGGCGGCGTGGGAGCGTTCGGTTTTTCGTACGGCGGCGGCAGCGACGGCTATTCACACCCTTCGACCGGTCACCTCGTGACGCCGTCGATCGCGGCAAATCTTCTGCCGAACGCCAATTGGAGCGCGCATCTCGAAGCCAGCGAATCCTTCGATTTGCCGAACCTATGGCAGCAGTACGCGTACGAAGGCGGGTACGGCTCCGCGTACGACCGGGCCGCGCTCTACGGCGGCAGCGTCACGTACACCGACCAGTCCCGCGTCAGCGCCTCCTACGAAGCGGCGTGGCAGTTCGTGCACGGCTACCTCAACGGACAAGTGACCTCGAGCGGCGTGTCGGTGACCTGGCAGATTGCGCCGGCGCTCGCGTTACGAACCTGGACGATGATAGCGAGCGAAGGGACGGTACCGTCGGGCCAAGTTCCGTACGTGTATAGCGAGACGTCTCCCAGCGTCGGCGATGTCTGGCTTACCTATGAAAACGGCGGTGCGCTGCGCGTCGACGCGATCTATCGCAAAGACGTACTAGACGGCGGTCCGTTCTATCACGTCGACGGCGACGTCTCGGGGCCGGTGCGGGGTGCGGTACGCTGGTACGCCGGCGTCGAAGACCGCCTG
>JAFAHZ010000311.1 GCA_019236975.1 Vulcanimicrobiota bacterium
ATCGACATGATGCAGCACGTGAACAACGTCGCGTACATTCGCTGGTGCGAGATGATGCGCTCGGAGTACTTCGCACAGGTGATGAACCTGCCGATCAACGGCGAGCGCGGCATCATCCAAGCGAACATCCATTTCACCTACGAGCGCCAGCTGCGCTATCGTGAAAGCATTGCGATCGGCTGCCGCATCTCGCGCATCGGCACGAAGTCGTGGGATTTCGAGTACGAAATCTGGAGCGTGACGCACGGGCATCGGGCCGCTGCCGCAACCACGACGATGGTCGCCTACGATTTCGTGCTGCAGCGAACGATCGTCGTGCCGCAGGAGTGGCGCGACGCGATCGGCGCCTACGAGGCCGGTCCGCAACGAACGTACGCGTAATCCTGGCCGCCCTGTCCGTCGTCGCGGCGACCAGCGTCACGTTCCCGGTGACGACCAAGGACCCGCAAGCGCAGGCGCTCTTCGATCGCGGTCTCTTCCTCTATTATGCCTACGATCGCGCCGACGCGGCCGACGCCTTCGCCGCTGCCGCCGCCCGCGATCCAAATCTCGCCATGGCGTACTGGGGCGAGGCGCTCGCCGCCGGCCCCGACCTCAACAATCCGATGACCGAGGAGCGGTTCACGAGCGGCCAAACCGCGATCGCGCGGGCGAAGGCGCTCGAGGGATCCGCGACCGCGCGCGAACGCGACTTCATCGACGCGATGAGCCTCCGGTACCACGGCTCGTGGGACGATTGGGAGGCCGACGGCGTGCAGTACCGTCGCGCGATGGCGGCACTCGCACGCGGCCGCAACGACTCCGATGCAACACTCTTGTCGGCCGAAGCCATGATGGAGCACAGCGTCCCGACGCAGGCCGTCTTTGACGCTATCGGCGACGTGCTCGCCGCCGATCCCTCGAACCCGATGGCCAACCATCTCTGCATTCACGCGTACGACGGGGCACCGGATCGCACCGCCGCACTGCCCTGCGCGCAGCGTCTCGACGGTGCGGACTTCCCGCCCGAAGCCGAGCATTTGGCGCACATGCCGGCGCACTATTGGATCGAAACGGGCTCGTACGATAAGGCCGTCGCATCGAGCGAACGCGCGTACCAACTGCTGCTCGCGCTCGAGAGAAGTACGCAGCGCGCGCTGGGCGACGAACCGTACGCGATCCACGATATCGGCGTCGGGTACGCCGCTGCAATGATGTTGGGCAGTTACGCGCGGGCTACCGAGTGGGCGAATCGTCTGGATCCGCTGATGCCCGGGCGCTACGACGCCTTGACGGCGCTGCGCTTCGCACGGTACGCGGATGCGGCGAGTGCGTCGAACGTCCAGCTGTTCGGGCCGCAAGTGCGCGGCATGGCGTTGCTGCATCTCGGGCATCTTGCGGAGGCACAAGCGATCGCTGCCGACCTGCTCAAGGCCGGCGAACCACGCGGCGACCTCGCGTTACTCTTCTTCGCGCGATTGGCCGAAGCCGAAGGCAACGACCGGGAGGCGCGGACACGCTTCGACGAGGCGCTGCAGCGCCAGCGCGCCGATTACTACGCCGAAAACATTCCGTTCGTGCCCGCCGGTGAAGCACTCGGCGGGTATTTGTTGCGCCGCGGCGCGTTCGCCGAGGCTGTGGCGGCCTTCACCGCGTGTTTGACGAGCTACCCGAACGATCCGCGCGCCCTCTTCGGCTTGTCGAAGGCGCTGACGGCACAAGGGAAATCCGCCGAGGCGGCGCGGGTGCGAACGCGCTTTGACGCCGCCTGGGCGGGTGCCGATACGTCGCTGACGATCGGCGATCTTTAGACTTCCGCGCGCAAGCTGTTTGCCAGCACGGCCAAGGCGTCGCTCATCGCTTGAGCGCCGTCGGCGATGCGCGTGCGAACGCTTTTACTTCGGCCGCTCTCCGCAAGGCGTATCAGCCGGCTGCGGCGGGCGGTTTCCATGGCGTCGTCACGGCGCATCCGGATTTCGGCTTCGAGCCAAAGTTCCATGATTCGCCTCTTTTTTCAAAGGTGAAGAGTGAAATGAAAAGGCCCCCGGTCGATTTCGGAGGCCTCCAGAACTTCTATCCGCGGCTAGCGGCACTCAAGCTGTCATCCTGAGCGCAGCGGCACTCAAGCTGTCATCCTGAGCGCAGCGTGCGTAGCACGCGAAGTCGAAGGACCGGAGGACCAAATTGCATCGACCCGCCGCCGCATTGCGGCGCGACGTTGGGATTCCACGTAGTGACGATCATCGTGCCTCCTTTCGCAGCTCGGTTAACGAAGAATGAGTAGGTTCGAACGACTGTA
>JAFAHZ010000272.1 GCA_019236975.1 Vulcanimicrobiota bacterium
GACCAGCATCACGACCCAACCGAGGCCGACGAACGCCGCGGCATCGACGAAGCCCACCCGCGCGATCGTCGACATCGCGACGATGAGCGCGAGCAGATGCCAGACGCGAAGAAGCGCGAGGACGCCCGGACCCAAATACGGCAGCGCCCCCAAAAACGAAAAAAGCAGCGGCGCGTACGCAACGGCAAAGACGGCCGCCAGCTCGGCGATCGGCACGTTCGGCGCGTGAAGTAAACGGCAGACGACCCACGTGCTGGCAACCAAGAATGCGTAACCGAACGCGAACAGCACCGCGCCGATCGCCCACGTAAAGATGAAGCGCGCCGCCTTCACGCGATTCGCAAACAGGACGATGCTTTGCGCGATGGCCTCGCTGAACCCGGCTAGCAGGACCACCGTTAGGCTGAGCGCGACGCCTTCTTGCGACATCGTCATCGCGTCGTAGAACGCGCCCGGCTGCAGACCAAAAACGCCGCTCAGGGTACGAGCCAGATCGGGAATGAACACCGACGTCAGCACCGGTTCGAAGTTAGCCGAGTGGTCTATCCACCCTTGCGCTGCCTAGGCAGCGCTCGTGCGCGCGCGGTGCGGCATCGGAACGACGACGACCGGGACGCTGCTGCGGCGCAGAACCCCTTCCGCGACGCTGCCTAGGAGAAGCCGGCCTAATCCCGATCGCCCGTGGCTTGCCATCACAATCCATCTCACGTCCGGTCTGCGCGCGAGCTCGACGATGGCTTCGGCGGGGTTACCCTCGAGCAATCGAATGGCGGCGGAAACGCCCTGATTGGTAGCTTCTGCGAACGCGGTTTGTAAGATGCGCTTTCCGTCGTCGCGCAGTGCCACCAGGCACGGAGCAACGTATTGCGGATCTCCATACGCCGCCGCGGCCGCCTTCGTAATATCGACGACGTACGCGATTTCGATCGATGCATCGACGGCCTTGGCAAGGTCGATTGCCGCGTGAAGCCCGCACAGCGCCAGGTCTGAGCCGTCGACGGGAACCACGATGCGGCCGTTCACGGCGGGTTCCTCACGACGCTACCGGTTTTGCTGCGCCCTCGCGCACGACGATGACGGGACAGCGCGCGCCATGCAGCACCGCTTCCGCGACGCTCCCCAAGAAGAGACGACTGAGACCGCTGCGGCCGTGCGTACCCATGACGATTGCGTCGGCTCCCGTCTTCTTCGCGAAGCGCAGAATCTCGTCCGACGGCAAACCAAGATGGACCTGCCCGTACGCCTTCAGCCCTGCAGCGTGCGCTTTCTCCACCGCGGCTTCAATCAGACGCCGCGCCTCGGCCTCCCGGTCCGCAAGGAGTTGATCGGTGGCGGGCGACGGCGGTGTCGTGCCGACGATAACCAATGGGTCGACGACCGAGCAAATGGCCATTTCGGCGCACTCGGCCTTTGCAAGTGTGAGCGCTACGTCGAGGGCCTCGCCGGCACATTCCGACCCATCGAGCGCGACGGCAATTTTCCTGAACACACTGCCAGCATACGCTTGGCTTGCGAAGGAATTACGAAGATGACGCCGGTCGGAATTCCCAGGTCCTTCTCGACCGGCCTGATGGGAACCGTGGGAGCCTTCCAGAAAGGGAGGCTGCTCTTCGTTTAGGAGGAGGCGTGCGCTACGACGTGGCGGTGATCGGTCTGGGCGGCATGGGTGCGGCAACGCTTTCGCATCTGGCGCGTCGCGGCGTGCACTGCATCGGCATCGAGCGGTTCGAACGCCTGCACGAAAACGGGGCCTCTCACGGCGAATCGCGCATCATCCGCAAGGCATACTTTGAAAATCCGGCCTACGTGCCGTTACTGGAACGCTCGTACGAGTTGTGGCGCGAGCTGCAGGCCACGACCGATCGAAAGCTGGTGGATTTCGTCGGCATTCTCATGGTCGGCGAACCCGGTTGCGAAGGGATTGCCGGAACGCTGCGCACCGCCAAACAGTGGAACTTGCCGCTGGACGAGTTCGACGCCAAACAGATCGCGCGGCGATTTCCCGGCACGATGCCGCGGCCGGCGGAGGTCGGCTTGTTGGAACGTCAAGCGGGTATCGTCTTCCCGGAGCCGGCGCTCGACGCGCATCTCAACGTCGCGACCCAGCACGGTGCGGAGATGCACTTCTCCAACGGCGTCGAGCGTTGGGAGAAACACGACGGCGCACACCGCTTGACGCTCGCCGACGGGACGGTCGTCGTCGCCGATAAGGTCGCCGTGTGCCCCGGAATGTGGGCATCGAAGCTGTTGGCCGAGCTCGAGCTTCCGTTGCGCGTACAGCGCAACGTACAAGTCTGGTTCGAACCACACACCAATCACTTCGACCGCGGCGTCTTTCCGACGTTCTTCATCGAGCGCTTGGATCTGCCGGGACCTTTGTACGGTTTTCCCGCAATGAACGGCACGATGAAAGCCGCCTTTCATCGGTTCGGCGAGACGGTAGACCCCGATCGCATCGACCGGCGCATTCGCGACGACGACGTCACGATCGTCGGCAACGCGCTCGACGAGTGGCTCGAACACGCGGCCGGCAGCTACGTGCGAGGGCGCGTCTGCACGTACACGCTGACGCCCGACGGCAACTTCATCGTCGACAAGCATCCCAACGATCCGAGCGTCACGATTGCGTGCGGATTTTCAGGGCACGGCTACAAGTTCTCCCCGGTCATCGGCGAGATCTGCGCGGATCTCGTTCTCGACGGTGGGACGCGTCACGACATCGGCTTCTTAGGCATGAACCGGTTCAGCCAGTCCAGCATACGCCCCATCTGATCCGCCTGCGCCTCCAGCCGGTCGACGTGGTGGCCTTCCTCGGGATAGATGACGAGCTCGCTCGGCACGCCGTTCTCGGCGAGCGCGCGGTGAAACTCGGTGGCCTGTCCGGCGGGCGTGCAGCGATCGCGCGCCCCCGCCATTGAGAGCGTCGGCGTCTTGGCGCGGTGCGCGAAGAACACCGGACTGCGCGACATGTACGTCCCATTCGTGCGATACGGATCGTCGTTAAGGAAGCGCCGGTTGAACTCGGGGAGATTCGCAGTCCAGTGGTGTGAGAAGTTGTCCGTTACCGGTGCCATCGGCAGCGCCGCCGCGAATCCTTGCGTCTGGGTCACGAGCCAGCTCGCCATATAGCCGCCATAACTGCGGCCCGTAACCGCGATGCGGTGCGGATCGGCGATACCGCGTTCTATCGCGGCTTCCACGCCGCGCACGATGTCGTAGGTGTCCTCACCGCACATGTCGCCGCGCACCATGCGAGCGAACTCGCGGCCGCGACCGCGGCTCCCGCGCGGATTGGGATTGAGCACCGCATAGCCGAAATGCGCGAAGAGCGGCACGTAATAGTAGTGCAGCGACCAATCGTTGCGAAACGAAAACACCGGACCCCCGTGCACGTTGACGACCATCGGGTACGGCGGATCGCCCCTCGGTCGAACGAGGATTCCGTCGATTTCGAGACCATCGCGCCCCGTCCACGTGAGGAGCTCGGCAGTCCCGCCTTCTTGCGCGATGAAAGCCGTCCCGTCGTGGCCGAGATCGCACACGGTGCGCTCGCTTCCGTTTTCCACAACGACGATGCGCTGGTAACGGCCGTACGATTCCGCCACCGCGACGAACGCACTGCCGTCGCCGACCGGCCAGGCGATGGGGAAATCGAAGCCGCACGTTTCGCGCGTGCGCCAGAGTTCGGTAGGCTTCCGGGCGCGCAGGTCGTATTCGCCGGCGACCGTTTCCATTCGATCGAGGCCGACATAAAAAAATCGGTGCGGATCGCGCCAAGCGACGTGCGTGACGTCGATACCGCACGCAAGCGGAATCGGCCTCGGTTCCGGATCGCGCGCGTCGAGCAGCGTTACTTCGCCGGCGACCAGCG
>JAFAHZ010000098.1 GCA_019236975.1 Vulcanimicrobiota bacterium
AGCGCGACGTTGCGTATCAGCGGCGCCTGGTGCGCGCCGCCCTGCTGCTTCACGACGTCGGTCACGGGCCGTTCAGCCATGCATGCGAAGCGGTCCTCGGCGTGCGGCACGAATCGCGCACGGCGCAGTTGCTCGCGCTCGAGCCGCTGCAGCGCGGTTTGGCCGATCTCGACGTCTCGCCCGGCGACGCGCTCGGCCTGATTCTCGGCGACCCCGAGAGTGCGTATCCCGCGCTGCGCGAGCTGGTGAGCGGGCCGAATCTGGACGCGGACCGCATGGACTACCTGCAGCGCGACGCGTATTTTACGGGCGTTGCCAGCGGACGGTACGATGCCGAGCAGTTGATCGCGTCGCTGCGTCTGTTCGAGCGCGGCGGCCGCCTGGCCGTCGGTATCGACGCGCGCGGCGTCGTGGCGCTGGAATCGTTCGTCATGGCGCGCTACATGATGTTCGCATCGGTGTATTTCCATCACACGACCCGCATTTTCGAGCGCGTCCTACAGGACGTCTTGCACGAGTTGTGGCCCGATCCGCGCGCGCTCGACCCCGTCGACGCGTTCTTGCGCTGGGACGACTTCCGCGTTCTCGACGCGGTAAGCGATACGGAGAGCGCATCGGCGCGAGCGCTGCGGGAGCGCATCGTGCCGTACGCGCTGGCCGCCGAATTCAACGCGGAAAAAGATTTGCGCGTCTTCGAAGCGTGCGATGCCGCACTGCGCGCCCGCTTCGGCGACGATAACGTTTGGGCCGACGAACAGGCCCAGGTCATGCACCGGCTGCCCTTGGGAATCGGCGACGACCGCACCGTCTGGGTGGCCACGCCGGCCGGAGCGGTGGACGCGCGCGAGGCGTCCGATTTGATCGCGAAACTCAGCGGCAGCGCGTACTGGCGCAAGCTCTTCGTTCGGCGCGCTACCGTCGACGCGCCCGAGGCCCGCCGAATATGCGCCTCGATCGTCGCCGGAAACCGGCGCGAAACGTTGAAATCCGGGTTATGACCACAACCTTCCGCTGGGCGACCGTCGTTTACGGCGTCTTGGCATTCGCTGCGTTCCTTTTCTTAATGCGCTGCTTCGTCGAAATCGGCGGCAACGATGCCGCCGTGGTAACGAACTTCGGCGCGTACAGCAGCACGGTGCTGCACCCCGGACTGAACTTCAAATGGCCGTGGCAAAGCGTTTTGCGCGTGCGCACGTCCGCGGTCGTAGCTCAGCTGCAGGGCGACGAGGCCTTTTCGCGCGACCAGCAGGTCGAGCGCAACGACGTTACCGTGAACTACTCGCTGGACGATGCGATGTTACCGCAAATCGCCCAGCGCTACCGGGACGACATTCTCGAGCAGCTCATTAAGCCGCGGATCCAACAATGGCTCAAAACGATCGAACCGGATTATACGGCGGCGCAGCTCATCGCCAATCGCCAGCAGGTGACCGACCGGCTCCGCAACGAGCTGGTCAAAGAGCTCGGACCGCAAGGCGTCAACATCACGTTCGTATCCGTAACCGATATTACGCCGAGCAAGGAGTATCAGGACGCATCCGAACAGCGCGCCATCGCGCAGCAGGAACTCCAGCGGGCGCAGATCGAGCTGCAAACCAAGGGCGTCCAGGGCCAGCAGAACTACGTCACCGCCCAGTACCAAGCCAAAGCCAACCGCGAGCTGATCAACTCCTTCGGAGGCGATCCTCGGCTCGCCGACGCGATCGTCCGTCTGAAGACGATCGAGCTCTTGCGCGACAAGTGGACGTCCGGCAATCTTCCGGCGGTCATGGGGAACGGATCGGCGTTGCTCGATCTCTCGGGCGGAAACGGCAAATCGCAGTGACGCGAATCAACGACGTCGGCGGACTCTCCGGCTTCGGTGCAATCGACGTCGAAGACGACGCTGCCGGATTCCACCACGAGTGGGAAGCGCGCGTCTTCGCCGTCAACCGGTTGCTGCTCGAGAGCGGGGCGTACACGCTCGACGAGTTCCGCTACGCGGTGGAGCGGATGGAGCCCGCTGCCTATTTGGAGGCGTCCTACTACGAACGATGGCTGCACGGCATCGAAACGCTG
>JAFAHZ010000187.1 GCA_019236975.1 Vulcanimicrobiota bacterium
GGATCAAAATCAACACTTGTGTTTTGCCGTGTCAATGTGGAACGGTAACGATGATCGCATCAAAGAACGTTTTTTCGGACTCAGCGGCACGCAAGGCAATCACGGCGAAGACGTTAAGGAGTACTACTACTACCTCGACAACTTGCCGTCGCACGCTTACATGAAAGCGCTTTACAAGTATCCGCACCACCAGTTCCCATACCGCCGGCTGCTGGAAGAGAACGGTCGTCGCAGCAAGCAGGATTCCGAGTTCGAGCTGATGGCAACCGGCATTTTCGATAACGACGAATACTTTGACGTTTTCATCGAGTATGCGAAAGCCGATGCGGACGATATTCTCATCAAGATCACGGCGTTCAACCGGGCGCAGTCGCCGCACGTTCTGCACCTGTTGCCGACGCTCTGGTTTCGCAACGACTGGTCCTGGCGACCGGCGCCTCAACGCCCTCGTTTGTCGGCCGGCGCTCGAGAGCACGTCTGCTTTGTTGTCGCGGAACACCCGAAACTCGACCGGTACCGGTTGTACGCCGACGGCGCGCCCGAGTTGCTTTTTACCGAGAACGATTCCAATAACGAACGCTTGTACGGCGTCCAAAACGAGACCCCGTACGTCAAGGACGGTATCAACGACTTCGTCGTCGGCGGCAATGCGGCGGCGATCCATCCCGGACGAGAGGGCACGAAAGCGGCCGCGCATTACATCGCCGAAGTGCCGGCGGGCGGGGCGTGGACGATTCGGCTGCGGTTCTGTGCCGGCGAGATCTCGACTCCGTTTGCGAACTTCGATGCGCTCTTCGAACAGCGCCGCAAAGAGGCTGACGATTTTTACGGGCAGATCAACCCCTATCCGATTTCCGACGACTTGCGCAACGTCCAGCGCCAAGCTTTCGCCGGCATGCTGTGGAGCAAGCAATACTACAACTACGTCGTTGGGGATTGGCTCGACGGCGATGTGCTGACGCCGCCTCCGCCGCCGGAACGCCGTAGCGGCCGTAATCGCGATTGGCGCCATCTCAACAGTGCCGACGTCATCTCGATGCCCGATAAGTGGGAGTATCCGTGGTTTGCGGCGTGGGACTTGGCGTTTCACGTCATTCCGCTCGCGCTCATCGACCCCGAGTTTGCAAAGCGCCAGCTCGTGCTGCTCACGCGGGAGTGGTACATGCATCCTAACGGTCAACTTCCCGCATACGAGTGGGCGTTCGGCGACGTGAATCCGCCGGTGCACGCTTGGTCGGCGCTGCGAATTTATCAGATCGAAAAGAAAATGACAGGCAGGGCCGATCGCCAGTTTCTCGAGCGCGTCTTTCAAAAGCTGCTGCTGAACTTCACGTGGTGGGTGAACCGCAAAGACGCCGAAGGCAACAACGTGTTCCAGGGCGGATTCCTGGGCTTGGACAACATCGGCGTCTTCGATCGCAGCGCACGGTTACCGACCGGCGGACACCTCAATCAATCCGACGGAACGAGCTGGATGGCGATGTATTCGCTCAACATGTTAGCCATCGCGCTGGAGCTGGCCAAAGAGAACGTGGTATACGAGGATATTGCTTCGAAGTTCTTCGAGCAT
This sequence comes from Vulcanimicrobiota bacterium, assembly GCA_019236975.1. Lineage (GTDB taxonomy): Bacteria > Vulcanimicrobiota > Vulcanimicrobiia > Vulcanimicrobiales > Vulcanimicrobiaceae > JAFAHZ01. Next base: position 1,571 of record JAFAHZ010000187.1, read on the forward strand.
TTTCTCTTCATTGCGGATGCGATGAATAACCTTGGAGGACGCGGCCAAGGCCTCTGGGACGAAGAGGACGGTTTCTATTACGACGTTCTCAAACTCGACGACGGGACGCAGACTTCCATTAAGATTCGCTCCCTTGTCGGTTTGCTGCCGCTGTTAGCCGTTGCGTCGATCGAACCCGAGGATTTAGAGCAATTCCCGGGCTTCAAGCATCGGCTCGAATGGTTTATCGAGAACCGCCCCGACCTTCGGAAGAACGTTGCGTGCATGCGTACCCCGGGAGTCGGAGAGCGCCGGCTTCTTGCAATCGTCGGCAAAGAACGGCTCGTGCGCATCATGGAAAAGATGCTCGACGAAGAGCGCTTTTTCGGACCCTACGGCATACGCGCGGTATCGCGATTTCATCGAAGCCATCCCTACGTTTTAAACGTTGAGGGACATGAGTATCGCGTCGAATACGAGCCTGCCGAGTCGAAGAGCGGCCTCTTTGGCGGGAACTCCAACTGGCGTGGACCCGTGTGGTTTCCGATCAACTATCTCCTCGTCGAGTCGATACAGAAGTTTCATCACTACTACGGCGACGAGCTCAAGGTGGAGTGTCCCGCCGGTTCCGGCAACATGGTAACGTTATGGGAAGTGGCCGGCGAGCTGTCGCACCGGCTGTTGGATATCTTCCGCGACGTCGACGGGCGACGGGCCGTCTTCGGCGGCGAGCAAAGGCTTCAGACCGATCCACACTTCCGAAATTACGTATTATTCTACGAATATTTCCACGGCGACAACGGCGCCGGTATCGGGGCGAGCCACCAAACGGGATGGACCGGACTCGTCGCCAAGCTCGTGCAGCAGTGCGCCGAGTACTGTGGCCAGGATAAGGATCCGCTGTCGCAGGAGGCCGGCTCCGCAAAGGTGCCGGCAAGCGTTCCATGACGGCATTCGAAACCGGGCGCCAGTTTGCAACGTGCCTCGCGCAGGGGGGCGTCGTAACGGTCAGTCGCGACGACGATCCGGCATCGGCCGAATTCGCGGCCGAGCTTATTTCGGTGTTGAGGAACGGCGGAATTTCGGTTGAGTACCTCGCTGTCGTATCGCGGCCCCCGTCTCGGCACGCAATCCGATCGAGCGGTAGTGCACACTTGCACATTAGGCGTGGGGCCTTGGCGGTTCTCTGGTTCGCACGAGCGGCGTAGTGCCTGAAGCGCTAGCGGCTCAACGTTTGCGGGTAGCAGGCAACGGGTATCTAGATTGGGCTTGGGATCGCTCACGGGAGCTTGCTGATGACGAGCGCTGCGTCACACACGAGCTGGAAGGACACGCAACGATTTCGACCGACGGCCGACCTGCTGCCCGTTCTGATTTGGATTGCCGATACGGATAAGCTCTGCACGTGGTTTAACAAGACGTGGCTAGAGTTCGTCGGCCGGAAAATGGAACAGGAGCTTGGAAACGGTTGGGCCGAAAACGTGCACCCCGCCGACTTCAATCGCTGTTTGGAAACCTACGTCACCTCTTTTGACGCGCGGCGTTCGTTTCGAATGGAATACCGGTTACGCCGTTTTGACGGCGAGTATCTGTGGGTGCTCGACGAGGGACACCCAATGTACGACGACGACGGCGCTTTCGCAGGATACATCGGTTGCTGCTTGCTGATCGACGAGCAGAAAAAAGCGCACGAACAGATGAGCCGCGTCTTACAGAAAGAGCGGCGCATCGCAACGACGCTCCAACAGGCGTCGCTGCCGGCGGTCATTCCGCAACCGGCGGATATCCGTTTCGATGCGGTCTATCTTCCCGCGGGCGGTGAGGCGGAGGTTGGCGGCGACTGGTACGACGCGATCGACCTCGACGACGGCTCGCTGGTCGTCAGCGTGGGCGATGTGTCCGGCCGCGGCATTCAAGCCGCAGCGATCATGAGCAAGGTTCGGCACGCAATGGGGATGGCACCGCTGCACGAACCCGATCCGGCGCGCATTTTGGATGCCGCGGGCTGGTTTTTGCGCAAACGCTACCCGGATGCAATCGTTACCGCCTTCGTCGGCATCATCAGTCCCGATCGCCGCGCTATGCGATACGCCAGCGCCGGACATCCGATGCCGCTCTTGCGCCGCGAGAATCGGCTGATCGAGCTGGAAGGCCGCGGATTACCGCTGGGGTTGCGCCACCTTTACGAGCCAAGTGAGAGCGCAAGCATCGAACTCGAGTGCGGAGATTTCATCCTCCTGTTCACGGACGGCTTGGTTGAAGCGCGTCGAGATATCATCGGCGGCTACGACGTGTTGCGCCGGGCGCTGCTGAGCGACGCAGTGCTGGCATCGATAGCCCCGGGGAGGCTCGTTGCCCGAGCTTGCCTCCCACCCGAAGTTCACGACGACGTCGCCATTCTCGCGGTCTCGATCGGCCGGCCGGAACGGTGGGAGTTCGAAGCGCGCGACGCGTCGCAGGCGGCTGTTGCGCGGGCTCAGTTCGTCACCTACCTCCGCGAGAAGCGAAAGGACCCGGAGTTCGTGGCGGACGCGGAGATCGTCTTCGGCGAGCTGTTAAGCAACTTCGTGCGGCACGCCCCGGAAACCGTCGAAATAACCTACTATCAAAAAGACGGCCGCGACGAGCTGCACTTCATCGACTACGGCAACCCGTTTGCAGTGCCCAGAAAGCCACCGGCAGATCCCTTCAGCGTGGACGGTCGCGGGCTGTACATGGTCGGGCAGCTCGCGAGCGAACTCCGTCTCGAGCACCTGCCGACCCGCGGCAATCATCTCTGCGCGATCCTTTAGGCGTAATAGTCACAGGGAAAAAGAGAATCGCCGCAGCCGGTAGAAAATTGCTTCGTGCAACATCCATACAGCGTGGGTCTGTGCCTCGGCGGCCTGCTCGCAGCAGCGATGGGAAGCGCCGCGGCCGCTCCATCCGGCGACGAAATCCTCGCGCACGCCGGCGCGTCGGCGGGACTAACGTCGTACTCGGTCCCCGTGCATTTCGACGTCCATATGCACAAGCCGATCGGGATTAAGGCCGGCGCCGACGGTATCGCCTATTTCAAAGCGCCGGCAAAAGCCGCGATTGCGATCACGCACGTTCCCGGGCCGCTCGGCGGATTCTTCAAGGGTTCGTATACGCTCGACATGGTGCCGCAGACGTGGCCCGCAAAATACAGCGTGACGTCGGTCGCACAGGACGCCCAAGGTGCCTACGAGTTACAAGCCGCTCCCAAAAACGACCCGTCGGTCGACCACGTCGTGTTTAACGTGACGGCCGACTACCAGCCGGCTTCCGCACATTGGTTTTATAAAGACGGATCGTCGATCGCGCTGGCACTGCAAAATCAGGTCGTTCAAGGATTTAGGCTGCCGCAAAGCGAGACGATAACGGTTTCGATGCCGAAATACTCACTCGACGCGACGGCAACATACGGAGAGTACTCGGTTAATACGCCCATTTCAGACTCGGTCTTTTCGCCGTAGCTACCCGACGCTAATGACTCCTCGTTCGTCGGCGGCATGATTCCATTAGGTGACGTTTCCCGGCGTCCGACTCGGTTTCCGATCGTTACGCTGGTCCTCGTCGCCGTCAACGTGGCGGCCTTTTGCGCGGAACTTGCGTTTGGCGACACCTTCGTGGTTCGGTGGTCTCTCGTGCCGGCGCAGATAACGTCGGGCCACCACCTGGAGACGATCCTCACCGCGATGTTTTTACATGCCAGCTGGTCGCACATCGTCGGCAACATGATCTTTTTCTGGGCTTTCGGCCCGGAGGTTGAAGACGAAATGGGTCCCGGGCGGTACCTGCTGTTCTATCTCTTGGGCGGTGTGGTAGCGATGGTCTCGCAAGTAATCGCCGGTCCTCACTCAACGGTGCCGAACTTGGGCGCGAGCGGAGCCATCGCCGCAGTCATGGGAGCGTTCCTGGTGACGTTTCCTACCGACCGGATTCGCTCGCTGCTCGTGATTGGCATATTCGTCCGGATCGCGTACGTACCGGCGATGGTTTTGATCGGGTTGTGGTTCCTCTATCAGCTCTGGCAGGCCGGCACAATCGTTCCCACCGAAACTGGCGGGGTTGCGTATATCGCGCACATAGGGGGGCTGCTCTTCGGCGCGTTTTTCGCTCGTCTGTTTGAGCGCTCTGTCTCCGAAGTGAACGTCACGAGCGAAGAGCACTAGCGAGTTGTGCGTAACGCGCGCGAACGCGCTGGGCTTCAGCGTGATCGTACGCTCTAGCGGCTTCGCGCGCGAGCAGTTCGAGGAGCTCGATTTCCTCCGGATCGAGCTGAGCGCCGTTCGCGTGCGCTCCGTACAGGGTAAAGCTGACGAGCTCGTGACGCACCGTGACCGGAACGGCGACCGTATAGATCGCCGCGTTTTCCGGATTGAGGTATGAGCGCAGTTCGTCGAGCCAGACGAGCTTCTCCTCGGCGAGCAGCATGCGCACTAAGAGATCGTTTGTACCGAAGCCGGGCGGTGCGATGGTGGTTTCGCGCGCGGTCGCGACGCCTCTGAAGCGAGCGCCGTCATCGGAGCGACGATAGAGCGCTGCAGCGGCGAGCTGCAGTGCGTCGACCGGGATCTGAACCAGACCGTCGACGATGGCTTCCTCTTCGGTCGCATAGGGAAGCGCCGCCGCGGCGCGGCGCACCTGCCGCTCGGCGAGCCGGCGCCCACGAAAGAAGACCGCCTCGACGAACCCTTCTATTGCGCGATTGATTCGATCGAGCAGAAACCCAATAGCAATCGTCGCTAGCAGCTCGAGCCCAAGGGCGAGTCGTCCGATGGCAACGACGCGCGAAAAGAACCAATCCAGGAGAGAAACGAGTGCGATCACGCCCACCGACAGCGCGCTGAAGACGAGCGCCCGGTTCAGAACGAAGGTGACGTCGAGCACGCGTAGGCGGAAGACGGCGTACGCAATGCAAATCGGCATAAGGACGACCGCAAAACCAATGACTTGCCCGGCGGCGAACGGGACGCCGGGTACGAAGTAGATCGCGTACGCCACGAAAGAAATCAGCGTGCCGAGCGCGACGAACGCAAACCGCTGGCGATCGCCGGGCGTCGCGGCAGCGAAGTTCTTCGCGAGTATGAGACCGGCCAAGGCAAAGGCGGCCAGGGGAATAAGGGTGTTTGGAACGATGTCCCACGGTGGTATGGATCCTGCAGCTGAATAGACGCGCCACTCGATGACGTACAGCACGTACGTAAGCGCGAGAAATGCCCATACGAACGGATCCATCCGCCGTCGCCATCCGGAAATGTCGCCGTTGGGAAACCGCAGGACGAAGGGCAGCAGCGGCAAAACGCTCCACGCGCCCAAAACCGTGCTCAGTACGAAGGATAAGATGAGGTACGCCGACGGCGACAGCACGTGCGACCAATACATAAACGCCGGACTCGTGCCGAAATATCCGACAGCGAAGACGTAGAACGACCACGACATGATCGACGGCCGCAAAAACACGATCAGAAATGCGACGATCAGAAAAACCGACGGCGGAAGGTACGCCAGCACGCCTCCAATCCGTTGGAGCAGGGTGAAGCCGGGGTTCGCTCGCGCCGTGAGCGTTACCGCGTAGCGTGCGCCCGCGCGTTCGAACGTGAGCGTTTCCCGCTCGCCCGCATACGGCGCCCGTATATGCGAAGCCGTTTCGTAATTTCCGTCATTGGCCAGGCGATCGCCTACGCGAATACCGGCGCGATCGGCCGGCGAACCGCGATCGACGCCGACGACGGTCGCTTCCCGAGGGAGCAGCGTAAGGCCGAAGCTGCCTTCGCCCCAGTTCTCGGCAAAGTCGACGTGCCCGATCGGAACGTAATACAGGATAGCCACCACGAGCGTTACCAGTACCAACGCTCCTCGTGACAGGACTTGCTGCATTGTCACGACGGGTTAGTGCGGCCCGCTGCTCGCGTCGCGCTCACCCGAGCCAATGAGTCGCAAGCACAGCGGGTAACGGTATGCGTTGCCGCGATGCACCGCGATTGCCGCTACGATCGATAGAATTCCGTTTGCGATCAGAATCGCCGCCAATGCCAGACAGCCCAGCGCGATACAGCCGAGTGCGATGCTGCCGTCGGCTTGCGCCGAAAAGAATGCGAAAATAGCGACGGTCGCGACGACCGCAAGCACGGCGATCGCAACGGTGTTTTGAAAGTTTTGCGCTTCGCGCGTTGCATCGGCGACAAACGGCGACACGTGGCGCTTGGTAACGTAGACGATTGCCGCGCCGATCGTACCGCCAAACGGAATACCGCTAACCCAAAGCAGACCGCAGAGGTGCGCGAGCGTTGCCCAGAGCCGCTCGTCCGCCGTCAATTCAGCAGCGTCGCTTTTTCCTGATTCCACGGTGGGAAGCCTACGCCGTCGGCGGCCCGCACCGCTCCGTCGTCCGTCGTTGCGAGGCGCTCGAAAAGGCTTTGCCAGCGGTCGGTCGTTTTCGGCGGTACGCTCTCGGGCTTACGCATCGCGCGCCGTTCGACGTCGAGGGCGAGATCCGCTCTCCAACCCGGCTGAAGTGCGATGCCTTGCCGTTCGCAGTACGCTTCGATTTGAGGAACGATCGGCCGTCCGGCGTCGTAGTTCTCGCTAAACAACGTCTCGTCGTTCGTGCGGTAGAGAAACGCGACCGCCGGCAGCATCAATTCGCGCGGCATGAGGTCTTCGATCTGTGCGTCCGGAACGTCGGCGAATGCGGATACGTCGAGGATGCGCTCTTGTGCGCTCGCGTACGGCCCGCTGCGCAGTATGCGCGCGGTCTGCCGGCCCGTTGCGCCCGAATCCAGCAACACCGTCGGAAGCTCTTTCGAGCCCACGATCGATGCAGTCGCCGCGATGGCCTGGGCCCCCGAGGCTACCAGAAACACGACATCGCGCTGAGGCTGAATGCGCCCGGCTGCGATCAGCACCGTCTTAGCAATCGTGAGATACGTCTGATCGCTGATTTTTTCCACGATGGTGGGATGGGCGTAGCGCATAAGAGGATGCGATACGGAGAGTCCCAAAGCCGCGTCCACTGCGAACATCGCTCGAGCGCGACGCCGATCGCGCTCGGGTTTGCGCAAGTCGGCGGAAATCTCGGTTTCACCACGCTCGTTTACGAAAACGACGCGTACGCTCGAAAGCTGATCCGGGTCGATCAGGAACGGCGAATGCGCCGTGTAGATCAGTTGATTATCTTGTGCGAGTCCCGCAAAAAATCGGAAAAGATCTTCTTGGGCCAGAGGATGGAGCGTCACGCCGGGTTCGTCAAGCAGCAGCACGGCGTTGCTGTGCTGCGCGGCGCGTTCTACCAGAAAGACGATGAAAAACGAAAGGAACCATTGCAGACCGTGGCTGCGGCCTTCGAGCTGGACCGGTTCCGAGCGTTCGGCGTCGGAGACCCAGATCGTAAAGTAGTTCCCGTCGGCGCTCAGGCGGAAGGCGTAGTTGCCGCGCTTCCACCAAGCTCTGAACCGCTCCGACAATGCGGTAGCCGCCGACACGAGCAGCACCTCGCGCTCTTCCTTACGCCGTGCCGTTCGGCGCATCTCTTCCTGGCTGAGATCGGTGTCGGGCTCGCCCTCGTGCCCGAGATCCATAATCTCCTTCGGCGATAGGCCGACAAACTGAAAGAGCACGCGCAGCGTCCGCATTTGCGCCGCCGCCCTGCGGCCGAGGTCTTCGGCCGGGCGATTCAGGTCTTCGATCACGCGGGGCAAGTAAATTCGCGTGTCGAGCGTGCCGTAGTCCGAATAGTAGATGAACTGCGGCATTTTTTCGATGACGAGGCGGCTGACGCTCGCGATGTCGTGCGGCTGCTGCGGTTTGGCGCCGGCGAAGAGGGCCTCGACTTCCTCGAGCATCATTTGACGAACGTCGTGGCTGGCAACGGCGTCGTCCGGCAGCAGTGCGGCGGTGATCGCGGCGATTCGCTTCGCGACGGCCGCATGCGTGTAAAAATCGGTGTCTTGCCGCGCCGCGAGCAGCTCGGCTTGCGCTGAAAGTAAAGCAGCGCTCCACGTTACGTGATCCTGTGATGCGAGCTGCGAGAGCCGAGTTGCGATTTTACCCAGCGTGGTGACGACCTGCGCGGCCGAGACGACCAAGATCGGATCGGCCTGTGGAAACGCGACGCTGTATTTGCCGTCGTAGGCACGTCCGACGATCACCGTTCGCGTCTGATCCGCGTCGCAGCCGGCCAGCGTACCGAGTTCGTTTGCCAATGCCTCATCGATCGCGAACTCCGCTTCGATAAAGGTGATCTCACCGAGCCGCCTTCGCAGTTCGGCGTAGCGACGGCGGGGAATGTCGGCTAACACTTCGATCTCACCGCCGCCGCCCGCGGGATTGAGCTTCCACAGCGGCAACAACAGGTTGGTCTTGCCCGTTTCGTTTTCGCCGACCAGCGTCGTTACGTCGTCGAGCGCGATCCAGCCGCTATCGACGATCGAGCGGAAATTGGTAACGCGATATCTGGTGAGTCGCATGGAACCCGTTTACCGCCTCGCGGCTTCGGGGCCTTGTGCATAAGCATCCACCGGCTGCGGATTGCAACCGGCGATATTGCTTATCGCCACGCAGCTTTATCTAAGCTTAACTACGCCGCTTACGGAAGCACCTTCACGGTCAGGATCATGTCCGTGTGTTCGGCACCGTTGGTCGCCATGCAGTGCACCTGAAACGTGCCGGCTTTCTTGGGCGTGACGACGATCGCCGTCGTTTGGTCGGGCGGAATCGTGGTCTTGGGGATGCCGACGTCGTCGGACTGCAGCACGTGCGTCCCCTCGCTCGCGAGGAGGCGCAACGTCGTGGTCTCACCGACGTGAAGCTCGATCTCCGGCGGCGTGAACGCCGTTCCAGAAAGGGCAATGTCGACGCTTGGGTGCGCCGGCGCGACCAAGGGTGCGAGCAGAAAAACGCCTATAGCGGCGATAAAGCTGATCCGGAAAACTCTGCTCATGAGGGAATCCTCCATAGGGTCTATTTAAAGGTGGCCGCCTCGCCCTGGGTCATGCCGCAGGTCGAAACCAAGAACTTCACGTCGTAGACGTTCACGCCATGAACGCACGACATGTGCCACGCCCCGTCGTGATACAGGAAGTACGAGTAGCGGGCGTCGTTGGGGTTCGAGAGGCAATGCGCGGTAACCGCCGCCCATTTTCCCTCTTGTTTGGGGTCGCTGACGGTTGCCGGCAAACACGAGCTGGCAAACTTGATGGCAGGCGAGTGTGCGATGATCGTTGCTGCCTGAACCTTCGTCAGCACCGGCACGTCGGAAGCCAGCACCAGCACAGGCGCGGCCAAGCCCGCGAATACGAGAACGATAATAAGAAGAGCACGCATTGCAAAAAATCCTCCGAACAGCGAGCGTACGACCTACCGCCGGCCGTTCCTGCGCAAAATCAACAGCGGGCCCGACTCCGCCGCGACGCGGTAGCCCACACGTTCCAGCAACCGTATTTCGTCGTTATCGGCAATGAGCGCGGCGTCGGCAGTGCGATCGAGCACGACGTACTCCTGGCCGCTCATGTTGAACGACGCTTTCGGATGCATTGCCAAATGAGAATAGAGCCAGAAGTCACCCCAAATGCTTGCGTTTTCGGGCAGCGAGCGTAAGAGGCGATCCTCGATAAAGTCTTGCGTCACCGGGCGCCGGTAGAAGAAGAAGCCGCGATCGAGGGGGTCGTTCCAGATATACGTCGCAATGGAAAGCACAATCGCGGCGGCGAGCGCGAAGCGCGCGCCAATCCTCGATGTACGATACACCGTCGAGGCTCCGTCGACGAAGCCGGCCAGGACGTAGCCGATCCAGACCGCGGGATAGTGCATGTTCATCGTCATCGTAATGCGCTCGTGCGACAGCAGCACCTCGGCGAAACCTGGAATCGCGAACAGCAGGTAGCGCGAAAAACAGGGAAGGAAGGCCAGCGGTGCGAGGGCGCCGGCGAGATACTCCAGCCGTTCGGGCGAGTTCCAGCTCACAAAACCATTGGGGGTGGACTCGAAGCGCCACCACTGAAAGTAGTGTACGGCAAGCCACGGAGCGTGCGGATTCAGTAACGGGCGAATAACCCCAAAGTAGAGCCCGGCGGCGCCTACCGCCATCGCGGCTACGATCACGCCAAAACGCCTGAGCTCGCGGTCGGCGCGAGCGTTAACCGCAACTAACGCGCCGATAAATGCGACGCTCACGAACTGATCCTCTTTGCTGCAAAGCATGCCGAGCGTAACGAGGATCGCGATCCGCCATGCCCGCCGCTCCATCGCCCAAACGAGCGTTGCCGCGAAAAACGGGATGAAGGCTACCTCGTAAAAATCGCCCACGCCGCGCGCGGTCAACGGCGGATAGATGGCCGCGACCGCGGTAAGCGCAAACGCAAAAGGCTTTGGAAACCGCCGCACCGCCAGGCCCCATATCGGAAACACCGTTGCGGCCGTTGCGAACGTTTCCAGTACGATGAGCCCAAGAGCGCCGTGAAAGACATAAACGAACGGAACCGTGACGGCCAGGATCGGCGAAAAGTGTTGGAGGAAATGATTGGCGCCGTCCTCGTTCGTACTGGAGAACCCCGAAGCAAAGCTGTGGGCTACCTGGACGAACGCGCCCACGTCGAGCGTTGCGCGAAAGATATCGTAACGCCAGAGTGCGAAATAGGCGTACGCCGCCCATAGCGCCGCAAAGAGGGCGAACACGCCCAGCAGCCAAACGTCGACGCGGCGAATGCGCGCGGCTTTATTTGGGGCGAATATCCTCTGGGAGAAACCGGCCGTCGTTCGCACCGACTTCCTTTTTCATCAGATCGTTCAGAAGGCCATTCATCCGCAGGATCGTTTCGCGGTTTCTCTCCGGTTCGAGAGCTAAGTTGTGCATCTCCTCGGGGTCGCTCTGCAAATCGAACAGTTGGACGTCGTTATCCTTAAAGAGTTGCTCCAGCGTTTGCGGCGTGTTGAACGCGCGAGGCGAATAAAAGCGAGCGAACTTGTAGCGTCCGTCGAAAACGAACGAAAGAAATCCGCGTTTCTCCAGTTTCGCATTGGTTACCGGCGGGTTCGGCCTGCTGGATACGGTGGTGACCATGAGCTGATGGAGGTAATCGCCGTCGACGGTGCTCGGCCCCACGTAGTTGTAGAGAACGGCCGGCCGCACCGCGTCGGTCGCCGCCTTCTCGGGATCGGCGAGCAGTCCGGAAAAGTCGCGGCCGGGGAGTTTCTTCACGCCCTCCGGCCACTTCGCCTGAGGCACGCCGGTCATCCCGACGAACGTTGGAAGCAGATCGAGATGACTGGTGAGCGCGGAGGTAGCCGTCCCGGCTTTGCACTCGGGATGCGCGATGACCAACGGCACGTGGGCGTTGGCCTCATAGCAGAACGGTCCCTTGCCTTTCTGTCCGCCGTGCGCGCCCGCCATCTCGCCGTGATCGGCGGTAACGACGACGATCGTGTCTTGCCATAAATTCATGTCGTCCAACACGTCGACGATGTACTGTAAGTTGCGATCCTCGTCGCGTATGGCGTTGAGATAGTAATTGTAGTACGAGCGCCACATGTCTTCACGATCGGTGGGAATCGCACCCGACCAGCCGTCCCAGCCCTTCTTGTATTCCATGAGTGCACCCGGCATGCCCGGCGCGGCCGGCGACTCGTGAAGGCTTTCCGGTAACGTAAACGACCATTGCTCTTTATAAATCGCACTGTCGGGAGGCGGCGGCGTTACCTGCGGCGCGAACGGGTGTTGAACCGGCGGTTCGCCCGGCGCGTTCGCATTGCCAAACATGATATCGTGCGGATTGACGAGGCTGGCAATCATGAAGAACGGCTTGCCGTCGCGACGCGACGAAACCGCGCTTTCCCGAAGCCAGCGCGCGCTCTCGCCGGCGATGTACGGGTCGTTTTCAAAGCCGCTTAGCGGCGCGCTGCCGATATCGCCGGCTGCATTGAACTCATCGAAGCCATAGCGTCTTATTGCCCCGCTGTAGTTGACGGACGGATCCGGGGTGAGGATTTCCTTGTCCATCTCGAACTTGCCGAAGTAACCCGTCTTGTAGCCGAGCTCTTTGAGCACGGATCCAACATTGGGAACGTCTGGGCTCAACGTTGGTGAGAAGACGTACTGCATCTGGTCGATGACGCCGGTGACCTGCGGTGGTTGACCGGTGAGAAAAGCCGCGCGCGAAGCCGTGCACATCGCCGACGCAATGTAGTGATTGCGGAACGTGACGCCGTGGCGAGCGATCGCGTCGAGGGCGGGGAGCGAGTAGTCGTTGCCGGCAAACAGATGGTACGTCAGCTGATCCACGATGACGAAGACGATGTTCTTCACAATACCTAACCTCAGGGCTGCTATAAGCCTTGGCGGGGTGCGTTCGGCGTCGGTTGCGCTCAGGCGCGGGCCCTTCCTCCTGAAATTTTACGCCACAACCAGAAGATGGGCGCACCCGTTAAGAGGATAGCGATGCAGGGCAGCGTGTCTGCCGGGAAAGCGATCGCAGAATAGATAACGATGCCCGCGCAAACCAGACCGAAGGTCGCGGTGGTAAACGGGTGGCCCGGAACCTCGATGGCGACGCCTTGATCGGTGCGATCCCGGCCGCGGAAAACGAAGACGGCCGCGGCCGCGAGCGCGAAAAAGGTGAAATCGATCGCCGTGACGCCGTCGAGAATGGATTGATAGCTCGCTCGCAGCGCCTCGAACGCGGTTGCGATCAGCGTAATTGCAATCGCGACGGCGCCTTGCACGGCGATCGCCACGACCGGTGCGCTGGTCTTCGGATGCAGCCACGCGAGGCTCCTGAAGAAATCGCCGTCCTCGGCCATCGCGTAATAAATGCGCGGCGACGTCAGGACTTGGTTGCTCAAGAATCCGAGTGACGACAGCCCGACGCCGAGGGCAATAATCCGCTCCCACGCCGGCCCTGCAAGATGCATGATGTCGTTCGCGGGCGCCGACGATGCGGCGAGCGCGCCGGGCCCGAGTACGCGCAGGCACACGATCGTCACCGCCAGATAGAGAACGATGCAGCCGAGTACGCCGAGTACGAGGCCGTAGGAGAGCGTGCGCTTGGGATCCTTGAGCTCGCCGCTCATGAAGCTCGCGGTCTGCCAGCCGTCGTACGCGTAGAGCACGGGGATCAACGCCGATCCCAACATCGCGAAGATGCCGAGTCCGATGCCTGGAGCGAGCGGCGCGGCCGGGGCGCGTGGCGGCGAGACGATGAATCCGGCGACGATCAAGGCAACGATCACGGCGAGTTTGAGGATCATAAACAGATTCTGAGTGATGCCGCCTTCCTTCACGCCGAAACAGTTGATCGCGCTGAAGATCGCGAGCACGCCCACGGCGGAGACGATCGCAGGAATATGCCACGCCGCGAGCGGGTTGAAATACAGCGCAAACGTAATCGCCGCCAGCGCCATGCCGCCGCTCTGCGAAATCAGCAGCGCCGTCCAGCCGTAGCCGAACGCGACGACCGGATGAAACGCGTCGCGCATATACTCGTATAAACCGCCGACCTGCGGACGCCGCGCGGCGAGTTCGGCGAAGACGAATCCGCCGAAGAGCGCGATGACGCCGCCGATGAACCATGCGGCCAGAATTAACGGAGTCGTGTGGGCGCGCTGTGCGACCACCGAGGGGTTGACGAAGATCCCGGTGCCGACGATGCCGCCCATGACGATGAGCGTCGCGTCGAAGGCATTGAGTTCCCGCGCGAGGTGAGGCTGCTGTTCGGCCACGACCGGAGCGTTCGGTTTTTCCCCTCTATCTACTGCGCGCGCGAGCCCAGCCCGAGATTTGGCCCCTCGTGCTATGATGGCTCGTTGTGATCTCCGCTCGCCTCGACCGCCGCCGGAGGGCGCTTGCCTCGTCGGCGTTCGTTTCGCTGATCGTACACGCGCTCGTGGGCGCGTCGTTCGCTCTCCTTGCACGCGCGATCGTGCCGCAAGGCAACCGCGAGAGCATTTCGCAAATCACCGTCGCGTCGATCGAGCGGATTCATCCGGTGACGCCGGCGATTCGCAGCGCGACTCGGCCGATCGTCGTCGCACCGCCGGCACCCGCGCTGCACGAGATTTCGCGAGAGTCGCCGCGCGCCGTGCCGGAACCCGTAAGACGCCCGGCAACCGTGGAATCGACGCTCGATCGCGACCGGGAGCGGTTTGCACGCGAAGTCGCCGCGCTCAATGCGAGCGACAATCCTCACGCCATAGCGACGATCGATCCCGCGTCAGCGGGGTCGACGATGAAAACCTATCATTTTGCGGTCCCTGCGTCGATGCGCGGTGAAGAACACGGCAACGGCCTCATTACGCCGACGAGGAGTTGGCGCGACCACGGCCTCGACTGCTATTACGGACGTTACGAGTTCACGTACCCAGACGGCGCAGAAGAGTCGGGAGCGATTGCGTGGCCGTTCTGCTATCAGCCGGATCTCGATCCATTCAAAGAACCGCCGCACCCCATGCCGTTTCCGCCTCCGCCGGTTGGGTACGTGCTTCCGCCCGATACCGATCTGCCGCCGATCGAAAAAGATTTTTACGATCACTGGGCCGCCGGCGGCAGCTAGTCGCCGCCTGCGTTAAGGGCTGCGCGCCTCGATACGTCCGGGAAACCGAGGCGATCGCAGAGCGATGCAAACTCTGCGCCCGGTCCGTGCCAGCGCAGTTCGTCTACGTCTTCGAAAAGCTTCGCATCGGTTCGCAGCGTTGCCAACTCCTTAAACAGTAAGGCGCGTGCGCGATGTTCGCCCAGCACTTCCGGCGGAAAACTCTCAATCTTGCCGTAGCGTGTAAGCAGCGAGGCAGCTCCCTTCGCGCCGATGCCTTTCACACCGGGATATCCATCCGAAGCATCGCCCACGAGAGCCAGATAGTCGGGGATCAATTCCGGGTCCACCCCGAACTTCGCTCGCACTCCGGCGGCATTCCGAACGGTTTCGTTCCTTCGATCGACTTGCACGATGCGATCGTCGCGAACGCACTGCGAGAGATCCTTGTCGGGCGTCCAGATGCAGATCTTTTGCACGCGAGCGTCGCGCGATGCGATTTCTGCGGCCGATGCCAATGCGTCGTCCGCCTCGAGATCGACCATTGCCCAGACCGCTACGCCCATCGCCCGCAGCGCGTCCTCGAGCGGTCCGAATTGCGCCAGAAGCGCCGGCTCGACGCCGGCGCCCGTTTTGTATCCGTCCCACAGCGCGTTGCGAAACGACTCGATGACGTGATCGGTAGCGACCCCGACGTGCGTACCGCCGTCGGCAATCATCTGCAGGACCGTGTTGAGGACGCCCGCCACCGCGCCGAACCTACCGTCCTTCCCGTCCCTTGCGCGGCGCAGGCCGTAGAAGTGCCGGAATAGTTCGTAGGTTCCGTCGATCAGGTGAACGATCACTTACCTATTCCCTACAAAGGGAACGTCCGGACGCCTTAAGTGGCGACCGGAACGTTCCCGAGTTCATCCGCGCGCCGTCTAGCTAAGCAGACGCCGATCCGCTAGTGGCTATTCGCCTCCGCCGCCGGGGGTGATCGTCACTTCGGAGACTTCGCAGAAGTTGACGTTGTGCACTTCCAAGTCCGAGCCGTCTTCAAATTCGGCCTTCACGTCCCAGTTGCACTCCGTCTCTTCGCGGTCGAAGTGCACTTCGACGGTGCCGCCTTCGGCGAGAGTATCCTGTCCGAGAATGTCTTCTCCCCAATGGTCTTCGGAGGTGGGCGAAACGTACAGCGCTTTCATTTCCTTACCGCTGTCGTTGTGAAGATGAAAGTCTTGTTGCGCGGACATCGCCGGGACTGCCCATAAGCACATCGCTGCGGCGATCCCGATGAACAAGCCTCTGCGTAGGGTACTCATGTCGTTCGTTTCTCCTTACGGCGACGATCGCCGCTTGCCGAGTAGGATCGTAGTCGGAATATCTTGTGGCTACCTGGGGATCGTTCGTTTGCTCCGGGGCTTTTCTTGACCGCCCCCACGCCTTCCCTCGTCGTCAATCCGTATCGCCAACCGTCTGCTCGACCGGTTTTTGCGTTACGATCCAGCGGCGAACGAGCGTGATGAGGCACAATACGACCAGGGCTTCGGCCCAAAAGAACACCAGGAAATCGGCGAGCGTTCCCAGCGGTGGTCCTCCCGGCAAACTCGTGCGCACCGCCGGGAGCACGAACAAAAGGGCGGCACTCCATCCGATCTGTCCGAATTCCAGCTTGTAACCG
>JAFAHZ010000029.1 GCA_019236975.1 Vulcanimicrobiota bacterium
AAGCGTTGCGCGATCATTAACCGGTAGATCCGGTCGGTCGCTAGATCTTCCATGTATCCGTCGAGCAAGCTCGCACCCTTGCCCTCGAGGACGCCGTTGCGATAGCGAATCACGGTGCGTATTGCCGCTCGCGTTCCCTCGGCCGACGTGGACCCGACGCCTTTGGGCGACGGGCGCAGATCTGGGTGGAAATCGGTGAGCGCCGGCCGCTTCGACAGCTGGTTGGGGGCGGGGAATTGCGCGACCGCAATGGCGTTCTGGTCGGGGTGCCCGGTCCACGCGCCGTCCATCAAGCACGACGCTTCGTTCTTCTTGTCGCGTTCGAGCACGGCGAGCGCGCGACCGTTGAGTTCGGGATCCTCACGACTCGGATACAGCGCGGTCATGCCGCCAATGGCGAGCGCGCCGTGTTTGTGCGTGATTTCCGGCAGCAGCGTGCGCACGCGCTGAAAGAACGGAACGTCGATGGGGATCGTGTTCCGGTCGGGAAGCAGCCAGTTGGGATCGTTGAGATTGAAGTGGATGAGGCTCGCCATATAATCCCAGCGCCCGAGATTTAGCCCCAGGATATAATCGCGAAGGTTGTAGAGGAACTCTTCCATCTCGTACGCGATCGGGTGCGACTCGACGAGCGCCATCGCGCGAATCGATCCAGCCTTCCAGCCCTTGGCCGCCAGCAGCGCATCGAAAACCTCTTTCCACCACAGCGCCTCTTCGGCCGACTCCGACTTCGGAATGTAGATGCACAACGGGTGCTTGAGCCGTTCGTAATCGAGGTTGAACGTCAGAAGCGCGAGATCGAATAGCGACGCGCTGGTGACCTCGTCGGGCAGTACGCCCGCCTGAGAAAGATGCAAGCCGCGAACGCGATTCCACACGACGGTGGAACTTGGAACGATGGCAACGGTGCCTCCACGTTTAGCGTCGTCGTACGTCAACTCGCCGTAGAGGGCGGACACGATGTTCCGGTGACCGGCGAGGAGGCGATCCCAGGTGTTGGCCATGGAGTCTTCGAGATCGAGCATCACGCCGGGCGCGCCCGAGTTAATCATCTTCACGACCAGTTCCGCGTCGTCGGCAGGACCGGTCATTTGATTGCGCTGATCGCGGCACCATTCGGGAAGGTCGATGCGCCACGGCGTTCGCGTCGCGTCCGACTGCGGCAGATAGGTCGGCAAATACCCTGCGTGCGCGTGCGCGAGGCGCTCGGCGCGGGCGCGCACGAGACGATGACGTTCGGGCGTGAAGCGACGATGGAGCGCGAGGAAAAAGTCGGCGAAGCCGCCGGGCAGGTCGCGAGCGAGCTCAAACCCGGCGGGAGCGACGTTCACCGATGAAATCCCCTTACGCGATGACGGCGTGCTTGGCGGAGCCGTTCTCGTAGAATTGTTCGGCTTCGGTCGAGCCCTTCAACGCGGTCGTCGAGGCTCGGCCTTCGCTGACGATGCTCGCAACCTCGTCGAAGTAGCCCGTGCCGACTTCGCGTTGATGGCGCGTCGCCGTATATCCGAGCGGTTCGCCCGCAAACTCCTGCTCCTGGAACTCGGCGTACGCCGTCATGCCGCGTTCCTTGAAGTCGTGCGCGAGCGTGAAGAAGCTGTAGTTGAGGGCGTGGAAGCCGGCCAGCGTGATGAACTGGAACTTATAGCCCATCGCGCCGAGCTGCTCGCGGAACGTCGCGATCGATTGGGCGTCGAGCTTCTTCTTCCAGTTGAACGAGGGCGAACAGTTGTAGGCGAGCAGCTTGCCCGGATATTTGGCGTGAATCGCTTCGGCGAAGCGGCGCGCCTCGTCGATATTCGGTTCGGACGTCTCCATCCAGATGAGATCCGCATACGGCGCGTACGCCAGCCCGCGCGCAATGCACGGCTCGATGCCCTTCTTGGTGACGTAGAAGCCTTCGGAGGTGCGTTCGCCCGTGATGAACGCGCGATCGACGGGATCGACATCGCTCGTAATCAGCGTTGCCGCATTGGCGTCGGTACGCGCGACGATAACGGTTGGAACGCCGAGTGCGTCGGCGGCAAGCCGCGCGGCCAGCAGATGCCGCACCGCTTGCTGCGTCGGAATCAGCACCTTGCCGCCGAGATGCCCGCATTTCTTCTCGGAACTGAGCTGATCTTCGAAGTGGACGCCGGCCGCGCCGGCCTTGATCATCGCCTTCATGAGTTCGAACACGTTGAGGGGACCGCCGAAACCGGCTTCGGCGTCGGCGACGATCGGCAAGTACCAATGCGGGCCGCCGCGCCCTTCGAGCGATTCGATTTGGTCGAGGCGGGCGAACGCGTTGTTGATGCGTTCCACGAGCGCCGGCACGCTATTGACCGGGTAGAGGCTTTGATCGGGGTACATCTGACCCGCAACGTTGGCGTCGGCGGCGACCTGCCATCCGCTGCAGTAAATCGCATTCAGTCCGGCGCGGGCGGCTTGCACCGCCTGATTTCCCGTGAGCGTCCCGAGCGCGGAAGTCGGCGCGTCCTGTTGGAGCATCTCCCACAGCCGCTCCGCGCCCATGCGCGCGAGGGTATGCTCGACGACGACGCTACCGGCGACGCGAACGACGTCCTCGGCGGAGTAGCGCCGCTCGATGCCGTTCCAGCGGCTCTCGGTGGCCCAAGCGCGGCGCAACGTCTCGGCGCGGTCTGGCGTGCTCACTCTCAATCAACCTCCATAAGAAATGGCCCGGTCTGGTTCCACCATTGGATCGATGCATTGGATGGCTTGCATCAAACCGTTGGATGGCTATACCCTGTATACGGGAAACCGAA
>JAFAHZ010000159.1 GCA_019236975.1 Vulcanimicrobiota bacterium
TTGCGGAACGCGCCGCCGACGTGCGCCGCGCGTTCGTTCCGGGCGCCATTCCTCGTTACGACGACGTTGCCTCCGCTTCGCCGCATTCGGAGTTTACACTCGATCCGCTGTCGGTCGCACTCGCGCCGGATACCTACGTCGCGTGCCGGACTCCCGACGGAAAGACGGCCTATACGCGCGACGGTCAATTTACGATCGACGGCGACCGCCTCTGCACCGCCGACGGACTTCCGGTACTGGGCTTCGCGCGACCCAATCGCGGGCTGGGCGAACTCTGCGTCGATCCGGTCGACGCCACCCTCGGGCGCGTCGCCGACCTGCGCGTTGCAAGCGACGGAACGCTCAGTTATACGCGTTCCGCGATCGATCCGCGCAGCGGCCGCAGCGAGCGGCAGCGCGTTGCCGTTGGGCGTATTGCGGTCGCGCGTTTTCCCGCCGCGACCGTGCTGCCGGCGATCGACGCGAAGACGTATGCGGCGCCGGACGGCGTTACGCCGCATCTGGGCATGCCGGCCGACGGTGGGCTTCCGCCGCTCGAATCGATGCGGCGCCAGCACAGTGGTGTCGCGCTCGACGAATCGCTCGCGCGATTGAAGGCGGCGTACGTCGCGTTCGACGCGCTGACGGCCGCCGAAACCGCCAGCGGCCGATTCAAGAAGACCGTCATGGATTTGGTGAAATGAAAGTCTTGACGTTTCCCGCATCGGCAGCCGAGCGAAACGGTCACCGCACCGTACGGCGAGCAGCCTTCGACGATCGTTCGTCGCTGCCGATTGCCGCCGCGTGCGTCGTTGCCGGCGGCATACGCGAACGGCTCGGCGCGATGCTGGGTGCGCCGGTTTCGCTGCACGTGCTGGAACCGCGCATTCCTTCGGCGCGGGCGTGGCACGTCATCGTGCGCGCGGCGTGGATCTACGCCGTTCGCGGCAGCGTCAGCGACGCGGCTATCGTGCTGCGTCCGGACGACGCGCTCGCAATGGCCGCAGCTGCATTCGGCGAGGAACCGGATGCGAGCGAGCGGGCGCTGTCGGCAATCGAGAGCGAAGTGCTGGAGCGCACCGTCGCTGCATTAGCCGGCACGCTCGGTGCCGTATGCGGTGAAATGCGCGACGCGCGTCGTGGCGATGCCGCTGCGATCGGCTCTTTTTCGGCGTACTTCGAAGTCGCGGTGGAGCGCCCGGTCCTCGCCCGTATCGGCGTGGCCGTCGCGCGCGAACCGGAACCCGAGCCGCGCACGGCCCTCACGCTCGACGATCTCGCGGCAGTTCCGTTGGCCGTTTCGGCGGGAATCGAGGTCGGCACGATTGCCGCCTCTAGGGCGGCCGCATTGGCCGTCGGCGACGTGGTGCCGATACTACCATCCAGAGCGCCGCGCGGGATACTGCGAATTGGCGGGCGAAGGCTGGCCGCCGGAACCTGCGGCGCGCGTAACGGATGTTACGCCCTGCAGATAGAAGGATATCGAGGATGATGACGATCGATCCGAAGAAGCTCCACGACGCGGCGAACATCGAAGTCTTGATGCACGTCCCGCTGCAGGTGACGGCCGAGCTGGGCACGTGCAAGATGTCGGTCGCGGAAGTCCTCAAGCTCGGTACGGGATCCATCGTCGAGCTCGATCGCCTCGCCGGCGGCC
The DNA here is from genome assembly GCA_019236975.1 of Vulcanimicrobiota bacterium. Classification (GTDB taxonomy): domain Bacteria; phylum Vulcanimicrobiota; class Vulcanimicrobiia; order Vulcanimicrobiales; family Vulcanimicrobiaceae; genus JAFAHZ01. The sequence continues at coordinate 1,637 of JAFAHZ010000159.1, forward strand.
CGGTGGATCTGCTCGTCAACAATAAGCTCATCGCACGTGGCGAAGTCGTCGCGGTCGACGAAAACTTCGGCGTCCGGGTGACGGAGCTGATTCAGCGCCCGACGTAATCCCGAAACGGTTCGGTCATAAGGGCGTAACGCACGAGCGTTACGCTTTTTTCATGGATGCGATGCTGACGTGGGCGGGCAACGCGCACGCAACCCTGCCGCTCGGCGTCTTGGCCGGCCTGACCGTGATGTCGCTGATTCCATTCTTGCTGGTGATGTGCACGTCGTTCGTACGCATCGTCGTCGTGCTGTCGCTGGTGCGCTCGGCCATCGGCGCGTCGGCGCTTCCACCCAACGCCGTGCTCGCCGGACTCGCGTTCGTGCTGACGCTGGTGGTCATGGCGCCGACGCTGCAACGGATCGAGCGCGACGCCGTGGAGCCGTATCGGCACGGAACGGTGTCGCAATCGCAGGCGCTCGAACGCGCGGTCTCTCCGTTGCGCGCGTTCATGCTGCGCCAAACCCGCGTTGCCGACATCGCGCTGTTCGATCGCATCGCGCATCGCGTGCCCGAGGCGGCCGACCGCGCACCGCTCGGAACGCTCGTTCCGGCGTTCGTCGTCGGGGAGCTGCGCAACGCGTTCGCCATCGGATTCGCACTCTATCTGCCGTTCGTCGCGATCGACCTCGCGATTGCCGCGATGCTCATGGGCCTCGGCATGATGATGCTGAGCCCGACGGTCGTATCTCTGCCGGTGAAGCTGCTGCTTTTCGTGATGGTCGACGGCTGGGCGCTCGTCTGCGGAGGCGTTGTCGCCAGCTTTCGTTAAAGAGAGAGCGCCATGAGGATCACGGATGCCTTGGGAAGCGTGCGGCCATTCATCTCGTTCGAATTCTTTCCCCCCAAAGACGACGAGGGATCCAAGCAGCTGTTCTCGACCATCGAGGCGCTGCAGCCGCTGCGCCCGGCATTCGTGTCGATTACCTACGGCGCCGGCGGTTCGACGCGAGCGCGTACGGTCGCGCTGGCAAAGCAGATTCAGCACGAAATCGGCTTGACGGTCGTGGCGCACGTGACGTGCGTCGGGTCGACCCGCGCCGAGCTGCGCAGCCTTTTCGACGATTTGGCGCGCGCCGGCATCCAAAACGTCCTGGCGTTACGCGGCGACCCACCCAAGGGTTCGGCCGAGTTCGTTGCGCCGCCCGGCGGGTTCGCGCACGCAACAGACCTGATTGCGATGCTGCGGCGCAACTACGATTTTTGCATCGGCGCGGCGTGCTATCCGGAGAAGCACCCGGAGGCGGCGACGTTGGAGAGCGACCTCGCGCACCTCAAAGAAAAGGTCGATGCCGGCGCCGACTTCTTGGTGTCGCAGCTGTTCTTCGACAACGATGCGTACTTCTTATTCGAGCGCCGCGCGCGCGACGCCGGCATCGAGACGCCGATATTGGCCGGCTTGATGCCGATTACGAACTTCGAGCAGATCAAACGTTTCGTGGCGATGTGCGGCGCGGTCATTCCGCCCAAGCTGCACGTGGAGATGGAGCGGCGAAAAGGCGATGCCGAGGCCGTCGAGGCGCTGGGCGTCGCGTACGCCTCGATGCAGGCGGTCGCGCTGCTGCAGTTGGGCGTTCCCGGCATCCACTTCTACACGCTCAACAAATCGCCGGCGACGCGCGCGATCGTCTCGTCGCTGTTGGCCGCTAGTGCCTGGCGGCCGGCGTTTGCTCGCACCGTAACCGTCCGGTAACACCTCGGCCGCGTCGCGGTCATCCGCCACGGCTATCGTCGAACGATGGAAGCGTTCGACGGCCTCATTCGGGATGCGTTGCTGACGACGGCCGTCGTCGCGTTGCCGTTGCTGGCGCTGTCGGCACTCGTCGGCACCGTCGTGGCGGTCGTGCAGGCAGCGACGCAGGTCCAGGAACAGACGCTCACGCTCCTGCCGAAAATCGTTGCGGTCGGCGCCGCGATTGCGGTATTCGGCTCGACCGCGATGCATCTGCTGGCAGCGCTGTTCGATCGCGCGCTCGCCGCGATTCCCGCAATCGTGAACGGTTCGTGATCGCGAGCGCGTCCGGAACGCTCGCATTTGCCCGATGCGCGGGCTTCGCATTTCGTGCTCCCGGCTTTTCGCATCCCAGCGTGCCGCCGCCGGTGCGCGCGGGGCTGGCGTTGTTCTTGACGCTTGCAATCGGCCCCGCAGCAGCATCCGCGCGTGCGGCCCCCGACGGCCTCGCGTTCGTCATCGCCATCGTCAGCGAGTTTTTGCTCGGTATGCTGCTCGGCATGGCCGCGTCGGCTGCCTACGACGGCGCGTACGCGGGCGGGCGCGCTATCGACGACTACGTCGGCGTAAAGGCGATGGCGCCCAGCGCGCAGCTCGTCGCGCCCTCGGGCTTCGGACGCGTTTGGTCGATTGCGTTTACAGGCGGTTTCTTTCTGCTGGGCGTCTACCGCCCGACGGTTGCGGCGTTTGCCGCGAGTTTCGCGCGCCTCCCGGTTGGGACGCCGTTTGACGCGCACGCGTGGCTGCCGTACGTGGAGCGCGTCGTCACTACCGTTGCCGTCGTCGGAGCGGGCGTTGCGGCGCCGGCGATCGCGCTGGCTTTCGTGGTGCACGTCGCTCTCGGCGCATTGTCGCGCGCGGTTCCGCGTTTCGGCAACGTCACGCTGGCGTTTCCGTTGGCAGTTGCGGCCGCATTGATCGCGACCGTCTTGAGCCTCGCCGCGCGGTGAGCGACGCTTCCGAAAAACCATTCGAGGCGACGCCGCAGCGTCTGCGCAAAGCGCGGCGCGAGGGCGACTCGCCGCGCTCGGCCGAGCTGGCGGCCAACGGCGCGTTCGCCGCGGCCGGCTGCGCCGTTGCGGCGATCGGACCGTCGATCGCCGGATTCGCGCGCGACGGCATCGCGCGTGCCGCCTCCGGCGGCGATCCACTGCTCGACGGCATCGGGATCGTCGCCGCCGCCCTCGTGCCCGTCGCGTGCGCGGCTGCGGGCGGCAGCGCCGTGGGGCTGCTGCAAAGCGGCGGCGTGCACGTCGTTTTTCCCGCGCCGAAATTCGAGCGGCTCAATCCGGCCGAGGGCGTTAAACGCATGGGTTCGCGCGATACGTTCGCACACGGCGCGCGTGCCGCTGCAGCCTTCGCGATAGCGACCGCCGCGATGATTCCGGCGATCGGCGCGGCGGCCGCCGCTATGACGGTGCACGCGCCCGTAACGTCGACGTTTCCGCTTGCCGCTCGCGCCGCTGCCGAAGTCGCCGGCACCGCCTGCGTGGTCGGCACCGCATTTGCCGTCGCCGAATATGCAGCCGCGCGCCGTACGTGGCTGCGCAAACTGCGGATGAGCGCCGACGAGCGCAAGCGGGAGATGAAAGAGGAGGAGGGCGATCCGCTCGAGCGGGGCCGGCGCCGCGCGCTCCACCGCTCGTTCCTGCGCGGTGCGATCGCCGACGTCAAACGCGCGTCGTTCGTCGTCGTCAATCCCACGCACGTCGCCGTCGCGCTGCAGTACGAGCCGCCCGCCGTCGGCGTTCCGAAAATTCTGGTTCGCGCGGCCGGCGACGTCGCCGTTCGCGTGCGCGCGCTGGCGCAGAAGTACGACATTCCGATCGTCGAAGACGTCGCGCTCGCGCGCACGCTGTTCCGCGAGGGCAGCATCGGCAATCCGATCGAACGGGCACACTTTGCCGCCGTGGCGGAAGTGGTTGCGGCGTTGACGCGCGCGGGATTGCTGCGCTCGTGACGCGACTGCCCGTCTACGCGTTCGCCGTCCTTTTGCTGGCGATCGTCGCCATCCTCATCGTCCCGCTGCCGCCGTGGCTGCTCGACGCGCTGCTCGGCGTCAATATCTTCGGTTCGGCGCTCGTGCTGCTGCTGTCGGTAACGGTCGAGGAGCCGCTGGAGTTCAGCGCGTTCGCACCGGCGCTGCTCGTCGCGACGCTGTTTCGTCTCGCGCTCGACGTCTCGGCAACGCGGCTCATTCTCACGCAAGGCGCGACGCCGGGAGCGGTCGGCTCGATTATTCCGGCGTTCGGCGCGTTCGTGGTGGGCGGCAACCTGGTCGTCGGGTTGATCGTCTTTGCGATTCTCGTCACGATACAGTTCGTCGTGATCGCCAGCGGATCGCAGCGGGTCGCCGAGGTGGCGGCACGCTTCACACTCGATGCGATGCCCGGCAAGCAGATGGCGATCGACGCCGACGTGCACGCGGGCGCGATCGATGCGGACGGCGCGCGCCGTAAGCGCGCCGCCGTGCAGCGCGAAGCCGATTTTTACGGGGCGATGGACGGCGCCGGAAAGTTCGTCAAAGGCGACGCAATCGCCGCTCTGGTCATCGTCGCGCTCAACCTCGCGGGCGGTCTCGTCGTCGGAGTCGCCTACCACGGGCTTTCGGTGGGCGACGCCGTGCAGACGTTCGCGCTGCTTTCGATTGGTAACGCGCTAGTGACGACGCTTCCGGCGTTTCTCATCTCGACGGCGATGGGGATGATGGTCACGCGCGTCGCCGCCGAGGGCGCGCTCGGCGCCGATTTAGCGGCGCAGCTTTGCGCGCGTCCCGACGCGCTGCGCGGCGCCGGCGGCTTGCTGATCGCGCTGGCATTCGTGCCGGCCCTGCCGGGTCCGTTGTTTGCGACGCTCGGATTGTGCGCGTTGGGCGTGGCCCATGCCGCCGCGCGCCGCCGGCGCACGCGCGAAGCCGAGTTTTCCGCGATGCGCGAGCGCGCGAAGCGCAACGCGATGCGGCGACCGGAACTCGCGTTGAGTCTCGTCGGCGTCGATGCGATTGCGATCGACGTCGGTGCCGAACTGGCGCGCCTCCTCGTGCCGCCCTTGTCCGACGCGCTGCTCGATCGCATCGGTGAAGTGCGGCGCGCGCTCGCGTCCGACATCGGCATCGTGTTGCCCGGCGTGCGCTTGCGCGACGATCTGACGCGCGACGCGCTCACGTACGGCATCCGCGTACGCGATCGATTAGTCGCGCGAGGACGATTGGATCTGGAGCGCCGGCTCGCCGTTGCCGACGAGGGGATCTTGCGGCGTTTTTCGGCAGAGATTGACAGCGAGCCGGTGTACGGCTTGCCGGCCGCTTGGATTCCGGTGGATCAGAGTAGTGCTGCGGCAAATGCCGGTGCGCTGGTGTTCGACGCGATTTCCGTGCTGGGGTCGCACTTGGCCGAAGTCGCGCGCTCGCACGCTGCGGAGCTGCTCGGCCGTCAGGAGCTGCAGACGCTGTTCGAACATTTGCGGTCGACCGTGCCGTCGGTGGTCAAAGAAATCGGAAACGACGGTTTGCCGTTCGCGCCGGTGCATCGCGCGTTTACGCTGCTGCTGCGCGAATGCGTCTGGCCGCGCGATCCGGTGCGCGTGCTCGAAGCGATGCTCGAAGCCGGAACCCGCGATTCGGGCGAACTCGCCGAAGCCGCCCGGCGTGCGGTGGTTCCCGGTTTGCTGCGGCGGCGCTCGCCGATGGTGCTCGAGCCGGCCATCTTCGATCCCGAGTTCGAGCGCGGCTTGGTTTCCGGCTGGAGCGGCCACGGCGTTGAAGCCGCAGCGCCATCGCTCGCACTGGCACTGCGCGATCGTATCGCAGCGTACGCTGCTGCCACTCCACCCGAGCGCGCCGCCGTCGTCTGCACCGCGACGCTGCGGCCACTGCTGGCCGACTTTCTCCAGCGGTCGGGCGTCCGCGTCGACGTTTATGCTTATGGGGAGTTACCTTCGGAACTGGTCTTGAACCCGTCGACCGTTATAAGCGTCTAACCGGCCGCTCGGCAAGGGCGCCCCTTTCGGCTGGGGCAGCGGGATTTGACACCCTCGTGCAGGCCCTATAAACTTGGAAAGTTAAAGTCCACCGGCCCGGCGGGCCTCACCGCCCTGGGCCGTTTGCTTGCCCTCCTACCGTTCGGAAGCCAATGACCTGGAATAACCTCAAGACGCCGTTCAAGGCGCTCGTCATCCTCTTACTTACGGGTTTCTCGATCTGGTCGGTGCTGCCGATTCAGAAGACGATCCATCTCGGCCTCGACCTGCAGGGCGGAGCGCGGCTGCTGCTCCAGCTCTATCCCACTGCCGACGTGCCGCAGATCACGTCGCAGGTGCAGGCGCAGACGCGCGAGGTCATCGACCGGCGTATCAACGGGCTCGGCGTTGCCGAGCCGTCGATCAGCAACGTCGGCACCGATCGCATTCTGGTCGAGCTTCCGGCCGTGAAAAATGCCGATCAGGCCGAGCAGGTGCTCAAGCAAGTCGCCGTGCTGGACTACAAGATCATGCCGCCCGACGTCTATCAAAAGGCCGAAGCGGCGCTCGCGGCAACGGCGAATCCGAATATCACCGGTAAGGTCAAAGCCGAAGCCCAAAAATACGTCGATACGACCGCCTACGACCTGAGCGGCCCGATCGTGTACACGGGCAAAGAGCTGAAAGCCGCCCAAGCGAGTTACGACCAAGCCGGCCGTCCGAACATCACGTTTCAAACCAAGGATGCCGCCAAGTTCGGCAAGATGACGACCGCGAACGTCGGCAAGCTGCTCGCGATCTTCCTCGATCATCATTACGTCTCGGCGGCGACGATTCAGAGCCCCATCTACGACAGCGGGCAAATCACCGGCACGTTTACGCAAGAGCAGACGATCACGCTCGCCAACGAACTCAATGCCGGCGCGCTACCCGTCACGGTGAAGATCGTCGAGAAAGAAACGATCGGACCGACGCTCGGTAAGATCGATCTCGACCAGTCGCTGCGCGCGTCGATGCTCGGCTTAGCACTCGTACTGCTCTTCATGATCGTCGTCTACCGGCTGCCCGGCTTCCTGGCCGACATCGCGCTGGCGATCTACGTCGTCATCATGCTTGCGATTCTGGCCGTCTCGCATGCGACGCTTACGCTGCCCGGCATCGCCGGCTTCGTGCTGTCGATCGGTATGGCCGTCGATGCCAACGTTCTGATCTTCGA
>JAFAHZ010000042.1 GCA_019236975.1 Vulcanimicrobiota bacterium
GCTGACCGATTGTGTCGCGCACGCGCTTGCAGAGGCGGATGAACTCGATCCCGCTCGCGCGACTCACCCGTACAGTGCCGCGCGCAGAGCGCGCAGCCGGTTGCGATACAGCTGGCCACGCAAATTACCGGCCCACATGACGACGGCGTTCTCATTGTTGTCGCTGTAGTAGGCGCGCCGCACGCTCACATTGGTGAAGCCATACTTGCGATACAGGCGCTGGGCGACGTCGTTGGTCTCACGAACTTCGAGCGTGATCCACGAAGCGCCGCGCGTCATTGCTTCATCCAAGAGATGAATCAGCATCTGTTCGCCGAGTCCTCGTCCACGAAATTCCGGTTGTACTGCAATCGTGGTGATGTGCGAATCTTCCAGGATCACCCAGATGCCGCCGTACGCAACGATCTTTTCATCGACGCGCCCGACGTAATAGTGTGCGAGTTTGTTCGCGCTCAGCTCGTTGGAAAACGCGTTCGCGGGCCAGGTCGTCGTGAACGACAGCGTCTCGATCCCCAAGACCGCCGGGATGTCGTCGCTGCGCATCGGCTCGATCGTGAGCCGCTCCCCCATGAGTTTCACGTACGTAATCTTGCCGCGGGCGTCTCTCCGTAATCGGGTGCGACCTCGTGAGGGCTCGCGGCGGGGGGACGCGTGCGTGCGATTCGAGCGAGTGTCGCTGCGGGCAGTTCGGGACCGGGGGAGAGCAAATGCACGGATGTAACGCGTTCGCGAGCGGCGCTGCAGACGTCCTCCGTGCCCCCGACGATCCACACCTCGTCCGCGACCTCCGTCACACGCGCGACGGCTTCGGCGACCGGTCCGCACGCGACGCGCGTGCCGTGCGCATCGGTGCGCCGAATGCATGCGATTCCGGGCCGGCCGTGCACGACGGTAAGCCGCGGAACGCGCGCGAGCGCGTCCGCACTCGCGTCGAGAATATCGAAGGAAGAAACGCCCACGAGCGGTCGCTGCGCGCCGAACGCCAGCGATTTTGCGAACGCGATTGCAATGCGCAATCCGGTAAAGCCGCCCGGGCCGGTTCCAACCGCGATGCCGCCGAGCGCACGTAAGTCGAGCTGCGCGTCGAGGAGACGTGCGCGAACGAGACCGAGTCCGCCCTCGAGTGCCGCATTACCGGCAAGCTTACCCGCCTCGACGTCGCCGTCGCGCAAGACTGAAACCGAAAACACACCGAGCGCGCCTTCGAGCGCCAAGATTGGTTCACGCACCCGGCGCTATCGTCACCTCGCGTGCAGCATCGCCGCAGCCGACGATCTCCACTCGCCACGCCGGTTTGCCGGCGAGTGACGGCGCACGTTCCGGCCACTCGATGACGGTAACGACATTGGGACCGAACGCCTCCTCGAGACCCAATTCGAGCAAGTCGCTTTCGTCTTCGACGCGATAGAGATCGAGATGCTCGACGAGCAGGTCACGCGTGCCGTATCGCTGCCGGAATGTGAAGGTCGGGCTGGTTGCCGGATCGCCGCCGACGAGCGCGGCTGCCAAGCCTCCGACGAAGGCCGTCTTTCCGCTGCCCAAGGCGCCGCGGATCGTAATGACGTCCCCTGGCCGCACGCGCTGTGCCAGCGCAGCCGCCAGCTCACGCATCGCCTGGCGGGAAGAAACCGTCACGCGTGCGGGGAACGCTCCCAACGTGTATTGGCGACTGGGTGACATCGTTATAGGCGTCATCTCGGGTGCAGTGTGCTCGGTCCTGGCGGCATTCATCGAGGGCTTTATCGCGACCGTCCGCGTTTTTTCGTTTGGTCGCATCGGTCCGTTTGGCGGGGAACTGCTCATGATAGCACTTGCAGGGGGCCTGCTCGGCGGCGTCGTCGGGCTGTTCTTCGGCGCCGTCAGTCTCAGAACGGAGCGTCGCTAGCATGTCTTCACAAGAACTTGCCTCGCAAGCGCTCGCCGACCTCGAAAGCAAGATCAATGCGGGGCTCACCGCAGTGCGCGCGCGCTCGGCCGAGGCGAAATCCAAGCTCGAACACGGTGTGCTTAACCTGCAGAATCGTTCCGAGCTAAGTCCGGTAGCTGCTGAAGCGCAAGATGCCGCCGGCGATTTGAATTGGGATTTGGAGACCGAAGCTGCCGCAGAATCGGCCGAGCCCGCGATGGACGATTTCCAGTCCGCCGCGCCCGAGCCGCCGGTTTCGTTCAAAGACGAGCTCGATGTGGCGACCGACGAAGACGGCATCCCGCTCGGCGATTAGTGGGTTATAAATTCGGGAGCATTAAAAGATAGAAAACGAGCGTCTTACGACCGTCATGGTCAAGGACGAGATGGAGCGTTCCTATCTCGCCTACGCCATGTCGGTCATCGCCTCGCGTGCGCTTCCGGACGTTCGCGACGGCCTAAAACCGGTTCAACGCCGCATCCTCTATGCGATGCGCGAAATGGGCTTCACGCCCGAGAAGCAGCACCGCAAGTGCGCCGGTATCGTCGGCGAAGTCCTCAAGTCATATCATCCGCACGGTGACAGCTCGGTGTACGACGCGCTCGTGCGTATGGCGCAAGACTTTACGTTGCGCTACCCGCTGGTCGACGGTCACGGCAACTTTGGCTCGATCGACGGCGATCCGCCGGCCGCGTACCGCTACACGGAAGCGCGTTTGGCGCGTGTGGCGCTCGAGATGCTTGCCGACATCGACAAAGAGACCGTCGATTTTGTCGCCAACTTCGACAATCAGACGACCGA
>JAFAHZ010000278.1 GCA_019236975.1 Vulcanimicrobiota bacterium
TCTGGCCAAGTCTTTCCTGGCCCAAATACTTCCACCGAATTCCAGTAGTCGTCCGCGACGTAAAGATCGCCGACGCGATCGAACGCAATGCTTCGAGTGTTTGGGTTCCACGGAGCTGCCGCAAACGTCTGTGCTGGCTCTGTCGAGCCGGGAGCGTAGTCCGTAATCTTGGTCGCGCCATCGTAACCGATTCCAAATCCTGGCCAGGAACCTACGTAGAGATAACCGCTGGTTGGACTTGCGCGCGTTCCGGCATGGGGCAAATAGATCGGCGCGGCAGTAGCCAACGTTGGGGTCGCGTTCGTACTGCAGCCCGCCAAAGCGGTCATCGCAAATGCCATGGAAATGAAGAAGGAGGCGCCCGAGTACGGCCCGCTCATGGTGCATGATTCGAAGCGACAGGCGGGATGCCTCCTAGCATGTAGAATGAGCGAGCGGAAACGGCACGGACGTTGCAGGAAACATCAACGGAACAAGTGTCGCTGAAGTGCCGGTAGGATCCGGTCGGCGCCCATGTAACCTTCAGTCCATGCGTAAACTTCGTGGCGTTTTTGCTTTTGCCGTTGCCGTTTTAATAGCGGGATGTGCGGCCCAGAACGGCCCTTCTCCGGCGCCGTTCGCCCAGTCGACCCGCTCGGATCACCGCGCAATGCAGCCGGCTACCGAAGCGCCGGTCCAACTGACGTTCGATTGGAGCCGTAAACGCGGCAAACCGCATACGATCGTTCCAACGGCGCTCAGTGCGTCCGTCCTCATCCAGTCGCCGGGATTTGCGAGCGGTTCGTTCCAGGTCGTCGTGAACCGTCCGCGCGCCTCGGTGACGGTCGACGTCCCAGTTGGCGCCGCAACCTTTACCGTCACGATGTTCGACGGGTACAACGGCGACGGAACGAAGTTGAGTCGCGGCTCCTTGACGACGAACGTCGTCGGCGGCAAGGTCAACAAGCTGAAGTTCGTCCTCGACGGCTTCGTTGCGACCGTGACCTTAGCGTTGGCGAATCCGACGCCCGCTGCCGGAAAGGCGGCCACTATTCGGATTGTCGTTTCGGCGTTCGACGCGGACGGCAATCTCATTGTCGGTCCGGGCGGTTACGACAATCCCGTGCATCTGACGCTGTCGGCGTTCGATCCCGCGCCGGCTTCATCGAGTTCGTCGTCCTCGTCGGCGCTGCCGGCGAGCGTCGTACCGGAAGTCTTGAACGGTCCGCACGCACGCGCGGCAATCGTCTATACGGGCGGCACGTTATTTTCCGCGAAGCTCACTGCGACCGGCACCGGAGTCACGAAAAAGTCGATCTTCTTCGTGCCCGTGCCTACAATCTACGAAGCCTCTTTAAAGACGCCGGGCGCCGAGGCGCAATGGATCGCCCCCGGATACGACGGACGCATGTGGTTTACCGAGTATCCCGGCAACGCCGTCGGTGCGATCACCAGCGCGGGCGTCGAGACCGATTATCCGATTCCGACCTCTGCGGCCGGTCCCAACGGCATCGCCGCGGGCGCTAACGGGGACGTGTGGTTTACCGAGTTTTCGGCGAGCAAGATCGGCAGCATCACGACCGGCGGTACGATCGCCGAGTTCGCCACGAAACTCGCGTCCGACGGACCGATGCTCATAACGGACGGCGGCGACGGGAACGTCTGGTACACCGGTTTCACCGGTAACGACATCGGCTTTCAAAGCGAAACCGTTCCCGCGAACCTCGGCGACATTCTCTCGCCGACGGGCGGATCGGGACCGTTTGGTATCGCGGCCAACGTGATTCCAGGTTCTGGGTCGTACTCGGGAAACAAAGTGTATTTCACCGAAAACACGAGTTCTCGCTACGGCGCCGTTTGGCAGGCAACGGCGAGCAGCAAGGAAGCGCTCAAAGACGGCGATGCGGCGTTGACCGTGGGAGCGAACGTCAAACAGATCGTCGTCGATGCATCCCGCAGCATCGCTTGGGTCGCCGAAAGCGGCGCGAGCGGCATACGAAAAGGCAGCACCAAGAAAGGCTGCGGCGTGTTCTTGTGCCTGACGACGTTCTATGCAACGCCGACTGCCAACGCCGGTCCTACCGGTGCGGCGATCGATCTCGACGGAAATCTGTGGTTCACCGAAGCGAACGTCGACAAAATCGGCGAGGTGAACCTCGCGAGCGGCGTCGTCACCGAATATCCGATGCCGTCGGCCGGCGACGGATTGCAGGGTATCGCGATGGCTTTGGACGGCTCCCTGTGGATTACGGAAACGAAGACCGGAAGACTCGCGCGGCTGGTGTACTAACGCGACGCTAGTTCGGGCAACTCGCGTCCAGGCGTTGCAGCAGTCGCCGCGAGACCGTCGCGATTGCGTTCGCGTCGTCGGTCCAATGATGGAAATCGGCGGCGATCGACTGCGTCTGCGCGTGCGCCCACGCGCTTAGGCCGCAGGCCTTCAGTAACGACACCGCGTCGGCATCGTACATGCCGTCACGAATCCACTTGAGCCGCATCGACGGCGCGTCGCCGGCGGTTCCGACATCGGTACCGGGGTACGCGAGGATACCCTCGCCCGCATAAAGCGTTCCGCCTTGATTCGACTCGATGTCGTTCCATGGGTCGCCGCCTTTGACGTAGCGCCACGCGTCGACCGCCCAATACTCCTCGCCGGTAAGGTTCAGATTTTCGTCGATCAGCGATTCGATGCGATAGTCGCCCGGCGGAACGTCGACTTCCCACTTCGGCGAGAAATCGTCCTGCGACAGCGCCGTATACCACCACGTGCGATCGCCTTTGGCCAGCACGTTCCGTATCTGCGCGGTCGCGTGCACGAACTCGATCGGCAGCATCGTCCAAATGTCGACCGCGGATCGGCCGCTCGCCGTTCCGTCGGTTTCGAGTGCGGGAATGGGAGCCATCGTTACGAGATCGAGAACGCCGTTTGCGTGCAGGTTGCGCGCCCAGTGCTGCAGCAGCGGAACCATCACCGACTTGAGATTCTTGCACGAGCCGATTTCGTCCGCGGGCTGATCGTAGATCGTCGGCACGTGCTGCGCTCGGACGGCTCGCGCGATCGCAGCAACCGAGGGCGGAGGTGAGAGCGTGCAGTGTCCGTAGTACGCCCCGCCCCAAAACGCGAGCGATGCCATCTTCAAGCCGTACGTATGTGCGAGCGCGCGTTCGTCGGGCGCGTTTACCGGCACGGGCTGAACGCGGTTGCGAAGCAGCTCCGTTTGCGACGCCAGCTGCGCGCTGTCGCGCGAATACTGCAGCTGAAAGTCGGAATCGGTCGTGGGAGCGAGCGGCATCGTGACGTGCAGCACGCTCAGTGCTACGGGCTGCGTAGCCGAACCCTGGGAGCTCGTCAGGGTCACGGTTGCCCGGTACGTTCCTGGGATCGTATCTCTCGGCACGCGCAGGTCGATCCAGTACGGCTGCGTCGTGCCGGCCGCGATCGATGCCGGCTCGGCGCGCAGCCGGCTGGGCCGCGGCGGCTTGCCGGTCGCGTCGTCGACGAACGGAATCAAGCCGTCGGGATAGAGGCCCGGACCCAAGCTGCGCGGGTGTCCCGAAACGGGGCTCGCCTTCGTGACGCGCACGTACCATTCACGGTAGAGCGCGCTTTCGATCCGCGTACTCGCACCGCCGGCGCTGCGAAACGGCGAGATCGAAAGGTCGACGTGCGTGAGACCTGCCGAGCGAGGCGCCGCGACCGCGAGTTGTAACGAGACGACCTGATTTCTCGCTGCGACGAGATCGATCGGTCCGGGCGACGGTGCCGCATTGGGGGCGATGCGCACCATATCCGGAGCGATCCACACGATCGGGCCGCCGTCCGCACGCGCGGCCGGCGCGAACGGCGCTCCGTCGTGTGGCACCGTTCCGGCGCCGCACGACGACAGCACAACTGCGGCAACCGCAGCCGCATACCTCGCACGCACGACATACTCTTAAGTTCGCGCTTGCCGTCTCTCCTGCTTGAAGTGGCGTTAATCCGGCGCTCGTCAGGTAAAGGTTTTACGCGATGGGTACGAACGTTGCGCAACGCAGCAATGCATCGAACGGAGTGATGATGGCCAGTATGATGAACGAGTACCTAGACCTTGCCGGCGATATCGTCAACGCGTTCGTTCGCCAAGGCACCGGCTTTACGGCGCAGCGCATCGAGCAGTACGCGTCCATCGGCGACGAAATCGTCAAGACGCTGCGCGACAACGGCGAAACGCAAGCTGCGGATCTTGCCGCATCGCTCGAAAACCGCGTGCGCGAAGCGGCGACATATCTGCGCGAATGCGACGGGCGCCGCCTGTGGTCCGACGTTCAAGATACGTTGAACGGACGCGGCTGGCTGGCGGCAACGGCCGGAGTCGCCGCCGGCTTTATCGTTTCGCGCGCCATACGCTCGAGCCCGCGCGGCCGCTACGCTTGATGAAAGAGAGACGCAGCATGGATCAAGAGCGATTTGAAATCTGGGAAGTCAGCGAGGAACGCGACAACGCCGCCGAAGACGTGCGCGAGCGCGCCGGCGGCGCCGTGCAGCGCGCTAAGGATGCTTTGGGGAGCGCCACCGACAACCCGATGCTCATGCTGCTCGGCGGTCTCGCCGTCGGCGTCTTGCTCGGTATGCTGCTCCCGATCACGCGCTTTGAGAACGAGCGGATCGGCCCGGTTGCCGACGATCTGAAAGGCCGGGCTCGCGACGCGATCAAGGATTCGATCGAAGCTGCAGCCGAGTCGGCCCGAACCTAACGAGCGATCGTCGCGCGTGCCTCCAGCGCCTGTTTAGCCACGGCTTGCAGCGCTTCTAGGTGTGCGCGAGTCTGCTCGTCGAGCGAGTGCAGCAGTCCGAGCGCGCAGTCGTGCGCCAGCATTTCGAGCTGCAGGCGGGCGAGCGATTGCGCGTCGGTCGGCGTTCCGTCGCTCGGCGACACCCACAGCTGCGCCAGGCGTTTGGCAAAATGCATTTGCGCGTTGCGCCGCACGACGCCGGCCTTCGCGACGGCGCCGCTGGCGAGGTCGCCGTACATCCCGTTGCGCGTCCAGTCGAAGAGGTCGGATAGCGTCATCGTCGAGCCGGCCGCGTACTTCGTCGACAGGTCGTCGATGCGGGTGAGCGTCAACGGAGCGAACAGCTCGTCCATCACGCGCTCTTGCGTGCGGCTTGCGATCTCGACGATCGGCACGTCGTGGCGGTCGCCCGGATTGTAAATCCACGTACCGTTGGTGCCGAGCCAACTCACTTCGCTGTAGGCGAGCCGGTCGAGGACCGCCGGCGCAAAGCGCCAGGCCGCATCGGAGAAGAGCCACGTTTGCAAGAGTTGCCACGCCGCGTATTCGTCGGCGCGCGAAACCGGCTGCAGCGGCGGTTTGGAGTGCGGATCGCCCGCGGCGGCTCGCGACAGATACTCTCCGCCGATCACGTGGGCCGGCATGACCGAGGTGCGCACGTAGAGCGCCAGCGGACGCTCGAACGCACGGCGCGCTTCCTCGTACGGTTCGCCGTTCTTCGGGAATCGATTGGCGACGCCGTTCATGATGGAATGCAGCATGGCGAGCGTCGTCCGCTCCCACGCCAGCGGATTGTCGGTGAGATCGTCGGTCTGCACGCGGGGATCGATCGCGTGGCCGGTTTCAAAATCCGTATCCTCATCCGACGCAAAGCGGTACATCGGATCGCTCCAGCGCGACGCCAGCGCGTTGAGCGCCGGTTTTTCGGCCTCCGGCGTCGTGGCACCGGGAACGTACTCGTATCCCCATTTCACCGCGTAGTAGTCGTACGGTCCGAGCACCATCTGGTTGTAGTCGCCGTTCGGCGTACCTCTCGGCCAGAGGTTGACCGGCGTATACTCCATGACGCTGCTGACGATGCCGTACTTCGAGGTGAAGGTGCGATCTTGAACCTGTTTGGCGCTGTACGCCATCGACCCGATGAAGTTGTGTTGCAGTCCGAGGTCGTGCCCCGATTCGTGCAGCGTGACGGCGTAGAGCGACTGTTTGACGTACTCTTGTTCCAGCGCTTCGCTGTCGGGGAGATTGCGCGCCGGTGCGATGACGTAACGGTAGGTTCTGCCTTGCAAGCCCATCACGGAGTCGATGTTGATACCGGCGTTGATCTCCTCACCGGTGCGCGGATCGGTGACGATCAGCGCTTCGGCTCCATATTGCGGCTGCGACGCGTCGAACCAGCGCACCATGTTATGCCGAATATCGTCCGGATCGAAACTGCCGTCTGTGGGTTGCTACTCTACCTGCACCGCGCCCAGAATGCCGATGCGGGTGAATGCGTCGTTCCACTTTAACAAGGCATCGCGTACCGAATCCCGATACTCGGGCGGTATGTCGTCGCTTAACGTGAACACCAACGGGTTCCCAGCTTGCGACGGCTGCCCGGGCGTTGCGGGCCTAAAGTTCCAGCGGCTGATGTAGTAGACGTTGCGCGTGGGATTGGCGTCGTGCTGAAAATCGAGCAGCGGCTGCTCGAAGTAGCCCACGCGTGGATCGCCGATGCGGGCCATGTATCCGTCCGCGGGAGCGGCGATGAAGTTGTAGGTCATCTTGACTTCGATGCTGCGCGGATCGGGTGCGTTGTCGATCGTATCGGGCGAATCGGTCGACCAGGTTTGGCTCACGCGCAGAATCGTGTTCTGCGGGAACGCTTTGGCCTCGGTGAAGAACGAGCGGTCCGGGTCGAGCTTGTAACTGTGCCCCGGCTTGGAGGCGACCGCGTCGAACTGTGCCTTCAAGTTGGCGACGTCGTCGAGAAACGGCGTCGTGCCGATCACGACGGCGTTGGCCGACTCGGCGACGATCGGCGTCACCGCAACCACCGAGGCGGGAAGGGATTCTCCCGCGCCGATCGCGCGCGGGGTGTTCGGATCGACTCGCGCAAACGTGTTGGGCCACCGAATGACGATGCGGTCGTCCACGCGCTCGAACCGCATGACGCGGGCGGGGGCGACGTACGGCTCACCGGGCGCGGGCCCGAAGCCGCCCAGGCCCGTCTGCGGTACCGACGTCTCGATGAAGTCGGCGCCGAGCTGCGACTTCGGAATCGCCAGATAGATCTTGCCGGCCTTGCGCACGACCGTAATGAGGCCGTTCGACACCTGGGCGTCTTTAACGAAGGTATCGTAGGGCGCCGGAGTGGACGCGCCGTCGGGCTTTTTGCCGTCCTCCTGCGCGCCGGCGCCGGGCGAGACGAATACGACCGCCGCAAGCACAGTAAGAACGTAGCGAAGAAGACGTGCAGTCATCGACGTGCGAGCTCCAAAGTAAAGGTGCGGAGGCTGGAGTTCAGCACTTCCGGAAATACCCCTCGCCATGTACGTTCCGCCGGCTTTTTCCGTTGACGATCGCGCTTGGGCGCTGGAGTTGATCGAACGCTATCCGTTCGGTATTTTGGTGACCTGTGACCGGGAGTACCCGTTCGTCACGCACTTGCCGATGGTCGCCTACGAGCGAGACGGCCGCACCTGGATCGCCGGGCACGTAGCGCGCGCCAACCCGCACGAGGGTGCTGTCGAAGCACGTACTGCAGCTACCGCCATTTTTTCCGGCGTCCACGCATTCGTGTCGGCTTCGTGGTACGCGCAACCCTACGAAACGGTCCCGACCTGGAACTACACTGCGGTGCACGCGTCGGGGCGGCTGTGCGATGCCGATCCCCGCGACGTGCTGGCACGCTTGGTTGCGCGCTTCGAAGGCGAAGCATCCGGCGCGTGGCGCCTCGAAGGCTTGCGCCCGGCGTATCTCGACAACCAGCTGCGCGGCATTCGCGCCTTCGAATTTTCCGTCGACCGCTGGGACGTGAAAGCAAAGCTGAGTCAGAACCGCACCGCGGAAGATCGCGCCCGCGTGGAGCGCGCGCTGGCGGCGTCGAGTCGACCGCTCGATCGCGACTGCGCTTCGGAGATGCGCGCGTTCGAAGACGGCGCCCGGGCGTAAAGGCCCCCAAAGGCGCGCGGCGAATCGCACCCTCCCCGCTCAAGACGAAGAGGAGATGCTCAACGATGACGACGGCAGCCAAAGTCGGTATCACCGGTATCGACGCGAGCTATTACATAACGAAAGATCTCGGGAAGTCGACCGCTTTTTACACGAGCTTGTTCGGATCCGAGCCGACCTTGCACGTTCCGCAAACGGTCTCGGAGTGGACGTTCGATAGCGACGACACGTCGTTCGGGCTCTATCAGCCGGAAGACACTTCGGAATGGCACCCCAGCGGCGGCATTCTCTTTCACGTCGACGATTTGAAGGCGGCCCGGGCCGCCAGCGAATCCCTCGGCGCTAGCTTCGACGAACACCAGGAAGAAACGCCGATGTGCTACATGGCGTTCGGCACCGACCCCGAAGGCAACCACTTCATCATTCACCAGCGCAAGTAGTCCGCTAGCCAAAGCAGTCAGCCGTCAAGGGGACCCGGACCACCGGGTCCCCAATACGTTCCCGTGCAGTCGTCGCGGTTGATGCGTCCGCGCATCAACGATCGCTTGGCCCGCGCGACCGAGTTTCCCATCGCGCTGATCGTCGCTCCGGCGGGATTCGGGAAAAGCGTCGCGCTGCGCGACTTTTTGCTGAGCGCGCGTACGGATGCCGTGCGCTGCGACGTACGGCCGGAGGACGCCGCGCTGCTCGCTTTCGCGCGGCGTTTGGCCGAAGCGCTTTCCGGCGTGGCTCCTAGCATCGCCGGCGCGTTTCCGGAGATGCAGCAGCGTATCATGGAAACCGGCGAGCCGATCGAGCCCCTGTGCGACTGGTTCTTCGAGCATTTAAAACGCGTCGCGTGCAGGGTCGTCGTCGACGATCTGCACTTTGCCGAGCCGCCGGCTATCGAGTTCTTAGCCGACCTCATCGATCGCACGTACGAACGCATCCACTGGATCCTTGCGACGCGCTCCGATGCCGAACTTCCAGTCGCGTCGTGGCTCGGCTACGGCCGCATGGACCTTCCGGTTGACGAAAACGTGCTGCGCTTTACGGCCGAAGAGGCGCTCGCGGCGGCCGACGAAGCGCAGTCCGGGATCGAGCCGCGCGAAGTCGAAGCGCTGCGCGAACTGACCGAAGGCTGGGCGGTCGCACTGGCGATCGCGCTGCGCACCCGCACGTACGCCTCCGAGCTGCGGTCGGCGGCAGGTTCGCTGGAAGCCGCAACGCGAGAAATGATCTATCGCTATCTCGCCGAGCAAGTGTTTGCGGCGCTCTCGCCCGTTCAGCGCAACTTCTTGCTTGCGACCTCGGTGTTCCCGACCTTCGACGTCGGCATCGCACAAGCGCTCGGTGGAACCGACGAATTCATCGCCGATCTGCGGCGCGGCGTCGCGTTTCTCAACGAAGCGTCGCCGGGACGCTTTCGCTATCACGATCTCTTTTCCGCATTTCTCGACAGCGAGCTGCGGCGTCAGGGCGAGAGCACCTGGGCCGGCGTGCTGTGTTACGGCGGCCAACTCCTCGAAGAACGTGGCGAAGCGCCGGCGGCGCTAGCGCTGTATACGAAAGCGCGCGACGCCGGATCGATCCTGCGCTTGATGGAGACCACCGGTTTCGCGTTATTCGAGCGCGGGCACGGCGACGCGCTTTCGGCCGCGCTCGAAGCCGTTCCCGATGCCGTACGCAGCGGCAGCGCCGTCGCACTCGGACTGCGCGCAATGCTCGATGCCGCACGCGGACATTTCGATCTCTGCCGGCGCGGCTTCGTCGCGGCTATCGAAAAAGCCGACAACGACGCGCTGAAGTTATCGCTCGTGCATCGCTATGCGATCGAGCTCGTCCGCCACGACCGTGCCTGCATCGAGCTGCTCGAGCCGTACGCGCGCGACGAACGCTTCGCACCGGCGATGCGAGCGCCGCTGCTCGGGACGCTGGCAACGGCCCTCGCTCGCATCGAACGGTTCGACGACGCGCTGGCGACGATTGCGCAAGCGCTCGACGTCGTCGATACGACCGACGACGACGCGCTCGCTCGGCTCTACCAGCAGGCTGCCTACGTTTACCGTTTGGAACCAAACCATCTGCAGGCGCACGATTATGCCACGATGGCCGTGGAGCTGGCGCTGCGCCGGAATCTCAACGAAGTCGCCGCCCGTGCCTATAGCGTGCTCTATCAGATATCTTACGATTACGGCGACGACCCGATCGCGACGCTGCGCATCCTCGATCGGCTGCTGGAGTGCGCGCGGCAGGCGGGCAGCACGCAAGCGCGGCTCTTCGGACTGTTTGCGTCGTACGCGATCGAAGCCGAACGCGGCGACGAGACGGCAATGGAGCGCATCGAGCGCGAACTCGAAACGATTCCGGGTGGATTGCCGCGCTCGCGCGCCGAGATGCTGCTGCCGTCGATAGCGCTCCGCGCCGGCTGGCAGGGGAACTTCCGCGAAGCGTATACCGCCGTCGCCGACACCGCGGAAACGCAAACCACCGACGAGCGGCGCGCGAGCCGGTTTGCCGAACTCGCCGAATACGCCTTTGCCGGCGGTATGCCCGAAGAAGGGCAGGCGTCGTACGATGCCGCCGTTGCCGCGCTCGCGCAGTGTAAGCGTCCGTCGCGACGCAGCTTGCGCGCGCGCCTCAACCTCGTTTACGTCGACCTCTTGCGCGGGCATACCGCCGCCGCGCAACGCGCGCTCAGCGAAGTCGAGCGCGCGATCGAGCCGTCGATGCGGTGGCTGCGCGCGATGGCTCAGGTCGCCCGCACGCTCTACCGCATCCAGCTCGGGCAAGCGGAACGCGCCGTTCTCGCGGCCGACCTGGAGCGGTTGCGGGCCGCCCACTTCGGCGGGATCGCGCGGTTGCTGACGGCGCTGCCCTTCCCGCACAGTTCCGAGGAAGGCACCTACGCCACGCTCACGAGCGCCGAACGCGAGATTCTGAGCTGCTTGGCTACCGGGGCCAGTACGAAGGAGATCGCGGCCCGTACGGGTAGAAGCCCGCGGACGGTCGATACCCACATCCGGGCGATCTGTCAGAAGCTGCGCTGCAGCGGCCGCCGTGCGGCGGTCGCGATAGCGACGGGGTCCGGATGGGTATAACGGCAGGATAGCCGCTACCTTGCTTTCGGAGGCCTCGAGGTAACGTTGCACTTCAGACCCATTGCGGCGGTCGCCATCTTCGCACTTAGCGCTTGCGCGAGCGCGACTTCGATCGTGCCGCAGACGCATCAACCCGCAACGCGCGTCGCGCGTCACACGCATGCGAACGAAGGCGGCAACGCGCTGCCGGGCGAGGGTGGAAACGCGCTTCCGGGCGGCGTGCTCGCGTGCACGTTCGATCCCACGCCCGGCGTTGGCAACTGCACCGTCGCGATTAACACGAACGTTCCGCCGCTCGACGATCCGACGCAGCCGGCCTCACTGATTTCGGGCTTGCATCCAGCCGACCTGATCGATGCGTATAACCTGCCCGCCAGTAATGCCGGCGGCGTCGTTGCTGTCGTCGATGCGTACGACGATCCGCTCGCCGAACAAGACTTGGCGGTGTACCGCACGACGTTCGGTCTCTCTGCGTGCACGTCGAGCAACGGCTGCTTCCGCAAAGTCGACCAGAGCGGCGGCACGGCGTATCCGGCGCCGAACGCGGCGTGGTCGGACGAAATTGCGCTCGATCTCGACATGGTGTCGGCGGCGTGTCCGAACTGCAGCATTCTCTTGGTCGAGGCAAACTCGGCGTCGATCGACGATTTGGGATCGAGCGTCGACGAAGCGGTCGCCCTCGGCGCACGATATGTCAGCAACAGCTACTACGCGTTCGAATGGCCGGCCGAAACCTCCGAAGACGCGCACTACCGTCACCCCGGCGTCGCGCTAACCGTCAGCTCGGGCGATGCGGCCGAACCGTTTTATCCGGCAGCGTCGCCGTACGTTACCGTCGTGGGCGGAACGTCGCTCAGCGGGAGCGCGGGCGCGTGGACGCAATCGCCGTGGAAATTCAGCGGCAGCGGCTGCACCGCGTACGAGCCGAAGCCGAATTTCCAGCACGGCGTGCCGTGCAGCACGCGCGCGGCCGCCGACGTCGCCGCAATCGCCGATCCGCAAACCGGCGTCGCAACGTTTGCGACGAGTGCGGGCGGTTGGGTCGTGGCGGGCGGCACGAGCGTCGGCGCACCGCTGATTGCGGCGGCGTACGCCTTATCGGGCAACCCGCGCGGACCGGCGTATTCGTACGAGCATGCCAACGACTTCGTCGACGTCGTGCCCGGCAACTATAACCTTCTCACCGGCATCGGATCGCCCGACGGGGTGCGCGGCCTGTAGCGGCGATAGTACTCCCAGCACAGATGGCAGACGAACCGGTGGACGGTTTGTCCCGTTTCGAGTTGGATTAATCGCACCGCGCCGCATCGTCCGCAGACGCCGTGCGGATCCGGCCGCGTGAAGAAGCAGACCGATTCGGCAGCCCCGCCGCAGGCGCAGCGCGGGCCGCCTTCGTCCGGTTCGCTCGTCGGTGCCATGGCGTCGAGTGTGCACCCGGCGCACGCGCGGGCGCGATACGCAATTTAGCGTATGGGCGCGGGCGGCGGCCCGATCGTATGCTGAAGGCGCCTCACCGCACCAACTCTTTTCCTGCTCTGGTGAGGCACGGCGGGGTATCGCAAGCGCGGTGCCTCGTCGTTTTTCGAAACTCTACGCAATTTTGGGTATGTCGGCGGTTGCTCGCCGTCCCGTAGGCTTCTCCCATAGGAGGATGCCTCACCATGATTCGATTTTGGCTCGCCGCCGTCGCGGCCGGCCTGCTGACCGCCGCTTGCGCCGGTCATGCCGGCGGCCCGGGGACGCTCCCCACGGTGGCCCAACCCCAAGTAAAGACGGCTCACCCCGCCGTCAATCTCTTCACGATGGACCGGCTTACCGCCGATCCGGCGCCGGCCGGCTGGTCGGCGACGGCTACGCGCGCGCTCGCAGCGCCGCCGGCGACCCACGCCAACGCGGTAACGGGCACGCGTCCGATGACGGTACGCCTCGGGCTCCAGCTGCGTAACGTCCAAGGCTTGATAGCGGCCATCCGCGCCCATCAGATCATGACGCCCGCGGAGTTCGCGCGTGCCTACGGTCCGTCGCCCGAGCGCGTGAATGCAGTCGAAGCGTATTTGCACGGTCAGGGCTTCCGCCGCATCGAAGCCTCGCCCAACGGTCTCATCGTCAGCGCGAGCGGTTCGCGCGCGAACGTCGAGCGCGCGTTCAATACGCGGATTGTCGACGTCGCTTCGCAGGGCCACAGCTACTATGCTAACTCGACGCCGGCGTACGTTCCGAAATCGCTGGGCGGCACCGTCGTCGCCGTCATGGGCCTCAACGACCAGCCCACCGTGCAAACCGGTCCGAAAAGAGTGACGAAAGCGTCGGCGACGCCGACGCCTTCACCGGTGGCTCAGCCGTGCACCCAAAACGTCGAAGGGCTCTGCCCCCGCTTTTACGATCCGCCGTCGTTCCAGCTGGCGTACGACGCCGCGAGCGCGCCGAC
>JAFAHZ010000315.1 GCA_019236975.1 Vulcanimicrobiota bacterium
AGCCAATCCAATTTCGGTACGAAAATCAAAGCGTTCGCTCCGGACGTCGTCGGCACGAATCACTCAAGGTGGTTTGCCGGCAACGGCGGAGACGGTGTTTCGAACTGTGACCCGAGATTCGACAGAGCGGAAAATGCATGGGACATCCTCCTCGGCAACGGCGCTCGCGGAGGAAACGCCGAGTTTTACGTCATTCGCGACATCAAGAACCTCGAGCTGCACGGTGGAACCGGCGGTAGCGGCGGAACGTGGTGCCAGCCGGTCGTTGACGGAAGTGCCGGCGACGCCAACGCACTGGGCCAGATTATCGTCGAGGGCAGCGGTGGCCAGGGCGGCGACGCCCTCACAAACCGCGGAGATTCCACGAACGACGGTGGAGGCGGCGGCAGCGCGAGCGTGCCGCAGGAAGTCAGCGGAGTGATGAACGACGGCACCGGCTGGTCTTCAGCGACCGAAGCCGGCAACGGCGCGAATATCGATCTCACACTCGCCTCAAATGGTAAAGGCGGACTCGGAGGCCGGGAGGGCGGCCCCGACGGGAAGTACGAGCAACTCTACATTGAAGGCGGGAGCGGCGGCACGGCATCTGGGACGGGCTCACTCAATGGTGGAACGGCCGGCACGGTTTCGATAAACGTCTTCGATGCGCCCACGGTACCGTTTCCGACCGGCTACATCCAGGTCGAAGCGTTTTACGGCGGCTCCGGCCAAAACAACTGCGGCGCATATCCTGGGCTCGGCGGAAACGGCGCTGACGCCGGAACGATCGAGCTGGACGGTCACGTGGACGCGGCGATCCTCAAGGTCGCTGAATACAGTTTTACCGGCGGAAGCGCTGGAAGCGGTTCAACGGTTGGTACGATTGGCGGCCCAGGGACGTTGGACGTCAACGGTACCAAATCGTCGCTCGGAAGCGCCGGCGCAGCGGGCACCACGTGCTAGGGGCTTTCATCGTCGCGATTGCAGCGACAACGGCCGCTCAAATCGCTCATTCCCTCCCGACCGCGCCGCCGCTGCGTACGCCGCCGCGTGGTGCGTTGGCGCGGCCCACGGCCAATCCGCAAGCCGCATACGCGTACTACCATTCGGCGGTTCCCGACGGCGGCTTCGACGCAATGCGTATCACGATGAGCCCACGCTGGTATCGCGAGCCGCACGCCTACTACTATTGGGCGTACGACAGCAACTTCGTGAGCGGTCCGCGCAACCAATGGTACACGGGGCTCCAGCCCGGCTCGATGGCGCTCTTTAGCGTGTTTGGCGACGGCGCCGTACCCGCCGCAAAATCGTGCTTCGCCAGTGCCGACAGCGGGCCGGGAACGAGCTGCCACATCTCCTATCCGTGGACGAGCGGCCACTTTTACGACCTCACGGTCACGCTTGCGCGCGCGGACGCCGGCACGGAGACGTGGCAGGGCACCGTAACCGACGACAACACCGGCGAGACGACGCTCATCGGGCGCATCACCGTACCGCGATCGTGGGGCAACATCGGCGGAAGCGCCGGCATCAACTTCGACGAGTACTACCAGTGGCAGACGTATCGGTGCGCCGTGCAGCCGCAATCCCAAATTCTGTTTCTCGCGCCGGTCGGCTACGCGAACGGTAGGGAGTACCGCGAGTCGCTGCAAGCCGGCGGGCTTGCCCCCAACGATTCGTGCAAGCCCGTTTTTTACTCGGACGGCTCTTCCTACGCGTACGTGCTGACGGGAACGCCCTGATCGGTACCGGCGCAGCTAGGTCATAATGACGTTCTGCATCATGCCGGTATCTTCGTGCGGCGTGATATGGCAGTGAAACACCGTCTTCCCGCGATGCTCTTTGAACCGCACGCGGACTTTGACGCTGCCGTTGCGGCCGCCGGCTTTCGGTGGAACCAAGATCGTGTCGCAGATCAGAACGGGATCGACGCGCTTGCCGTTGATTTCGATCACCTGGAACGAGTTGTCGTGCAGATGAAACGGATGGCCGCACATGGCCGTTTCGTTCTCGATCGTCCACTCCTCGGCCGTTCCGACCTTCGGATACGTCGAGCACTTCATATCGTCGTAGAGCATGCCGTTGATGTAGAAGCCGAATCCGGTCAGCAGCACTTTGGTCGCACCGTCGGTAAACACGATCCGGCGCCGCTGCACGATTTCGCCGTCGGTGATGAGCGGATACTCGCGCGTCGGGACGGGTAGGCTTGCCGGAAGGCTCATGCTGACCGGCGCACCCGACACGTCGAATGCCGCAAGGTCGAACTTCGGCCACGCTTGAAACGAGATGCCGCTGTTCGCGACGGCCGACAACGTGTAGGTTCCGGGCGTCTGCGGCGCGCGTACCAGCAGCTCGTTTCGCGTTGCATTGGTGGAGACGATCGTCGAGCCGTCGTAGAGGTTGGCTGCCGTGACCATTTGCGTGCCGCGCTGCTCGAGACGCTGCGGCTTGAGAAAGTTCACGCCGTCGACGCCGATTTGGTAAACGTCCATTCCCGGCAGCACGAGCGGCATCTGCAGCACGTTGGTTCCGGTGAGGATGCGCAGGCGGACGATCTCGCCGGGGCGCATGGAAAAGCGGGGAACGGGAAGCGGCGTGAACGTGCCGGTGCCCTTCGTGAGGTCTTGCCAGTTCACGCCTTGACCGTTGACCGTCAGCAGAACGTAACTGGTTCCTAAGTTGTATCCGCCCTTCGTTGGCGGCTCGTACGCGATCGGCTCGAGTTCGAAGTGGTTCGGCTTTCCGGGCGTCGCATTGACCTGCAGCGACTGAATCACGAGAAAGATCTCGCGCGCGGCGGCGATCTCAGGAACGTCGTCGATGGGACCGCGAATGACCAGCAGACCGGCCATGCCGCCCGACAGCTGCACGTCGGTCGACCCGTGATGGTGCGGATGGTAGAAGTACAGCCCGCTCGGATGGTCGCTCGGAATCGGAAACGGATACTCGTAAGAGCGGCCGGGCTCGATCGCAATCATCGGTGCGTCCAGACGCGAGGTTCCCAACGGCTCGAAGATATGCGGAATGGTCTGGACGCCGTGCACGTGGAGGTTCGTCGTATTGAAATCGTGCGGATTGTTCATCCGGTCGATCGCCGCGGCCGGAACCACCTGCGTTCCCGCCGCCTGTCCCATCATCGCGTCGGCTGCGTTCGCGTAGTACGGAATGCGGACGGTACCCCGCAGAGCCCGTTGCGGCGGGTTCGGCGGTAAGTCGTTGACGATGCGAACGCGTAGTGTGTGTCCGGGTCGCGTTTGCAGCATCGGCCCGAAGGTACGGCCGCCATACGTGCGCGTGCGCAGCACGTACTTTCCGAACCGCGTCGTCGCATAGCGAACGCGAATCGTGTACGCATCGACGAACGGGCCGCTCGTTGGCCCGGGACCCGGCGTTACCGCCGTCGACGAACACCCGTCCGAGGCTAGCGCCGCTCCCGCGGCGGCCGCCGAAACCGAAGCAACGACAAACCGGCGGCGATTCATCCGCCCGACGTCGAGTACCGGCCGTGTTTTTCGGTGACCTCGATACGAAAGGCGATCCCCGCTCCGCCGCTTCGAGCGACGAACGTACGCCATGCGTCCTTTGGCGCGCCGCCGGCTGCCGCAGCGACGGTTCTCAGGCGGTCCGAAATTCGCTCGACGGCCCCAACCGCCGCTTCCCCCTCGATGGTCTGGAACAGCCCCTGCGCGACGACCGAAGACCAATCGGCCGCTCCCGATATACGATCGACTTCGACGCAGACGCGGGGATTGGCCGACATGTTCTCGACCTTCGAGCCGAGTACGCTGTAACCGTAAAAGGCTTTCCCGTCGTAGGCGTACGTGATGGGCACGATGCACGGCAAACCGCGAAGATCGACGTACGCCACACGCGCCACCGTTTGGCTGTGCAGCAGCGATTCGATTGCGTCGGGGGTCAGATCGCCGAACATGGTGCGTTCGTGGTTCCGAGCCGGCAGCCCATGGAAGCACTCTACGACGTTCCGGCGACAACCCATTCCAAGCCCGTTTCGGCCGTGACGGAGAGGAAAATTCCAGCCGATGAGGGACGATTAGCGCCTCAACGCAGGAAAGGACGCCCATGGCAATTCGCGCCAATGCCAAGAGCTTGATGGAGGGGCTTCAGGCCCAAATCGATGATTGGCAAAAACGAAAAGTCGATCCCACCGAGTACCAATACGTTACGAGCGTAACGCAGTGCTACACGCTGATCGAGATTTTGTATCAGCTCGAAACGCTCAATGCGAAGAGCCGGATCGTTTGAGGCTGCGCTACGGCTGCTGGAAGTACGGTTTCGTCCACACTTTGATGCGCAGGTAATGGCGCACGCCGGCAATATAGGTTAGTGCGGGCGGCGTGCGCCACGCGCCGGCGTACCACGAGCCCACGCAGCCCCACACGTCGCCGCTCGCGTAGCCCGAATGTGCCGGCTGCGAGCGCAGCCACCACACGTACCCTTCGTAGCACGCGCGCCAAATCGCGTACGCCGTATCCGCATTGAATGCGGTCGAATCGCGAATGCCCGGCCACGACGGCTTTTCGAAGAACCACTTGTTCTGGAGGATTCCCCAGCTGTTCGGGCATTGACCCGGATGGCGCTTCGGCTCGTCGACGCCCAGCCCGTGTCCCGGTGCGCAATAGCTTGGGTCGGTGTTCCAATCGCCGAGCGTCGTCTGCTGCCACCACGATTCTTGTGCCGCCTGCGCGCGCACCAAGTCCGTGTCGATGCCCCACTTGCACGACACCCATTGCAGAATCTCGTCGGTCGTCCCGGTGAAGTTGCCGTCCACGCGAACCGCGATCTGCGAGTTGGCGCGCGGATCGTCCGATCCGCTCGGAAAGAAATGCGTTCCCAGCGTCTGATGCCCCGGCGTCGCGTTGTAGCGCCGGTTCATCCCCTTATTCTCGGGCATTGCGCGCACGCGCGCGGCACACGTTGCGTCGCTCGGCAACGGCGAGCCGGGCGGCAGCGTCGAAGAACGAACGAAACGTGCGTCCGCCGTCGACGTGGCCGGCGGCGCAACACCTAGCCCGCGTGCATTGCAGCCGGCGACGGCGATGCACGCGACGGCGACGAGCCGCCGGACGCGCACGTCAGCTCGCGCAGGTAGAAATAACGAAGTCGATCTTCGCACCGGCGCCGATCTCGGGCAACGCCGGCGTGACCTTCGGTTTCGAGGGTGCCGCCGGCTGCCAATACGCCGGCTCGAAGCCGAACAGATTGGCAGCGATGTCGTTGGGATCTTGACCGCGCCCCGGAACCGTCATCGCACGCGGCATCGACGGATAGTTCATCCAGGCGTCGGTGCCCACCGGAGCAATCTGCGGACGCGGCACGTTGGGACTCGGCGCCTGCGCGCCGGTCGTGGTGCACGCCGGCGGCCCGGTGAGATAGGCGATGCCGGTCGCCGCAGACGCTGCCGCCGGGGCGAGCGTTGCCAGCGCCGCACACACGCACAGCGACGCGATCGTGCGCATCAGATCGACCCCATGAAGATTTGCGGCGGCGATCCCGCACCCAGCGTGATCGTGATCGTCACGGCGTTCGCCGTCGTGCGATTCGCACTCGTATTCATCCGTAGATTGTATCCCGGAGAACGTCCGATGCCGGAGTAAACGTTCCCGAGCGAATCCGTTGCCGTTACGACGACCGACGAGCCGGCGGCCGGAACGCCGCCGCCCCCGCATACGATGAAGTGCGCCGTCAGCGACTGGCTATCGACGAAGTATGACGTCGTGCTCGTCGTCATGACGATCTTCCCGCCGCTGGGGGTCAGCACGTAGCCGTGGCAGGCGGGGCTATACGTAACGACGGTTCCGGATTCGCCTTGCCAGTTATAGTACGTCCCGCTTTTTCCGTTGTCGTAAAACTCCGAATCGACGGCGTAGGTGCCCGTGATGGGAAATGCGGTACAGGGGGAATCCACGTCAGTGCACAGCTCGAAGTTTGAAAGCGGAAGGCCCCACGCATTCCACGAGTTCACCAGAACATTGGGATTCACCGACGAGTACGTACTCGGAATCTGCATCTGCAGATAATTCGAGAAATAGTAGCTGCTGTAGTACCCGCCGCCGTTCGTCGTTACCGGTATCCCAGTAGGTACGAGATTACTGAAGATGTTCGGGCTGCCTCCGAAAGCCCAATCCTCCGGATCGCTGGTCGTAACGCTGACTTGCGTCGGGATTTGCGTCAGGGTCGCGGTCGACTTCGTCCCGGGTGCGCCGCCGGTTATTTTCAACGACGCGCCGGTGAACGGAACTGCGTCGTTGGTCGCACCTGCGATCACGGAACCGCCGAAAACGGGAACCGTAATACTACCGATCGCAGTGGTGTAGACCTTCGCGCAGGCACGCGGCGGGAGCTCGCCCGGGTGCCCCGGCGCTCGCTCGAGAGGATCCTCGTAGCACGGATAGCCGGCCGGCCGCACAAGTCCCGACGACGACGACGACGAAGACACCGCGAGGCGGTCGTTCAGGTAATTTTGCTGATTGTAGACCGCATACGTATCGGCCACGTCCGCGACGTCGTTGGAGATGGTCAGGATTTTCGCGGTCGATCCGCCCTGGACGGTGACGACACGCTGCCACTGCGGTTTCACCCCCACCACGAATGTGGCAAGCGACGTCTCATCGTAGAGGCCCGTCGATGGATCGGGAACGATGCCGGAAGCCTTGAGCTGCGCCGCGACCGTTTTCGTGAGCGACGGATTGGCAAGGTCGGATGCAGCGATGAATCCTGCGTCGGCCAACCCCATGACCGCTTGAAAGAGCAGCGTCGTCGACGCCGTTACGGTTACCGTCGTCGTGTGTTTGCCGACGTTGAGCAGGCCGGCCTCGGTGCCAAGATAGTTTCCACCATTATTGTTGACGTACTGGTAGATGCTTATGACGGCCCATTCGTTGTTCGCGCGCGGGACGCTTCCGAACGCCACCGTCACCGTTCCGCCTTTACCGAGGGTTACCGGACCGCTCCAGTACGCTCCGCGGTAGTCGGCGTAGCTCGGATAGACGTCCGCGTACACCCACACTTTCATGCCGGCCGCAAGGTGCGCGTGCGCGTAATGTTTTTTCCTCGAGATCGAACGAGGAAACCCGGTTTTGAAATCGGCGCCGCCGCTCGCGGGGAAGCGCGCCACGACCGTCAACTGGGCCTTCCCTCCATCGGCTCCCGCGCCGGATTGCAAAGGAACTGCGGGTAGGGACTGCACGCCGTTAGCGCAGCCTGCGGTCACCGCGGCGGCGAGCGCCATGCAAACACCTCGAAGAGCGCGCGACATCATCTGCTCCTTTCGTGCATAGCGCCGGTTACAGGCTTTTCAGGAAGATTTGCGCCGGCGACCCCGCACCGAGCGTGACGGTCAGGGTAATCGACGTTACCGGCGTCAACGGCATGAACGTGTTCATGTGGATGTTGTAGTTATTCGAGTTGCCGCTGCCCGAGAAGACGTCTCCAGCTGCATCGGTCGCGGTAACGACGACGGTCGTTCCGGCTGCCGG
>JAFAHZ010000100.1 GCA_019236975.1 Vulcanimicrobiota bacterium
CGTTATCGACGTCGGTCCCCGAATGCAGCGCGAGGTACGCCAGCGCGCGATACATCGCACCGGTGTCTAGATAGAGCGCGTGCAGCTTCTGCGCGACGCCTCTCGCGACGGTGGTCTTTCCCGATGCCGCCGGTCCGTCGATCGCAACGTGCACTGCCTTCATCCCTTCCGTATAGTACCCGGCTCCCATTTTCCGTCAAGCTGACAAAAGTAAGTCCCGGCTGCTGAACGAATCGTAAATTGTGGCTAAAGCGCGATCCGTCTATTTTTGCTCGGCGTGCGGGTTCGAAGCACCTCGCTGGCTGGGGCGCTGCCCGCAGTGCGACGCTTGGAACTCCTTTGACGAGCGGCCGTTTACGGTTGCGCCGGCGCGCGGTGCGCGCGCGCAGACCGGTCGCGGCCACGGTACGGCACCCGTGCCGCTTCATCAGATCGACGGCGAGCGACTGGTGCGCCGTCAAGTCGGAATGCCGGAGTTCGACGCTGTGCTCGGCGGAGGAATCGTTCCCGGCAGCCTCACGCTGGTGGGCGGTCCGCCGGGAGCCGGAAAATCGACGCTGCTGCTGCAAATCGCGTCGCGCCTGGCTCGCCACGGCGAGGTCGTGTACGTCTGCGGCGAAGAGTCGGCGGCGCAGGTGAAGTTGCGCGCGCACCGATTGCGGATCGATGCCGCGATGCTCGTGTATCCGGAGACGAATTTGCGAGCGGTGCTCGACGGACTGCAGACGCGACAGCCGGTTGCGCTCGTCGTCGACTCGATACAAACGGTTTGGCTTCCGGAATCGGAAGCGTACGCCGGAAGCGTGACGCAGATTCGGGACTGCACGCAAGCGCTGATGGAGTACGCCAAACGCACCGGCTGTGCGACGTTCATCGTCGGCCACGTTACCAAAGACGGCGCAATCGCCGGGCCGCGCCTGCTCGAGCACTTGGTCGATACGGTCTTATACTTCGAGGGGGAACCCGGCGGCGAATACCGCATCTTGCGCGCCTACAAGAATCGATTCGGTTCGATCGACGAAATCTGCGTTTTTGCGATGCACGACGACGGACTCGCCGAGGTCGCCAATCCTTCGGAACTTTTTCTCGGCGCGCGGGGGCCTCGTCCGAGCGGATCGTGTGTCGTTGCGTCGATCGTCGGTTCGCGTCCGGTCCTCGTCGAAGTTCAGGCGCTCGTCGGCGAAGCGAGTTTCGGAACCCCTCGACGCCTCGCCAACAATCTCGATCAGCAGCGATTGGCGATGATTCTGGCGGTGCTGGAGCGGCGCGCGGGAATGCAGCTCGGCTCGCACGACGTCTACGCGTCGGTAGCGGGAGGGCTGCGCGTGAGCGAACCGGCCGCCGATCTCGGCATCGCGCTCGCGGTGGCATCGTCGTTCCGGAACGTCGCGCTTTCGCCCGATCTCGCGGTTTTCGGCGAGTTGGGCCTGTCGGGAGAAGTCCGCGCCGTGGGATCGGCCGACCGTCGCGAGGCGGAAGCGCGAAAACTCGGCTACACGACGGTTCTATCTCCGGCAAACGTGCGCGACGTCGCGGCCGCACTCGACCGTGCTCTTTGAAATCGTCCCGAACCTTTCGGAGGGTCGCGACGCCTCAATCGTCGCCGAAGCGGTCGAGTCGATCGAACGCGCCGGTGCGACGCTCTTACATCGAACGAGCGACGCCGTCCATCATCGCAGCGTTCTAACGATCGCCGGTACCGCCGACTGCGTCGTCGAGGCCGGCGTCGCGCTCGCCGGCGTCGCGCTCGAGCGCATCGATCTGCGCACCCACCGCGGGGTTCACCCGCGCATCGGTGCGCTCGACGTGCTGCCGTTCGTGCCGCTGCGGGGCGCGACGGTTGCCGATGCCGTCAAGCTGGCGCACCGGGCAGGGCGCACGATCTGGGAACGTTACCGCATACCGTGTTTTTATTACGGCGCGGCCGCGCGCTTTGAGGCGCGCGCGCTGCTGGCATCGGTGCGGCGCGGCGAGTTCGAACGCCTGGCGGAACGTTTTGCCGATCCGGCGTGGGCCCCCGACGAGGGCGACGTGGGATTGCATCCAACGGCCGGCGCCATCGCCATCGGAGCGCGCGAGATCCTGATTGCCTTTAACGTCGAGCTGGAGACGGCCGATCTCGGCGCGGCCCGCGAGATCGCGCGCGCGATACGCGAGCGCGACGGCGGATTGACGACGCTGCGCGCGCTTGCCTTCCCCCGCAACGACGGCTGCGTGCAGGTGTCGCTCAACGTCACGAACTATTCCGCAACGCCGCTCTATCGTGTCGTCGAGCTGATCCGCGCCCTGGCGGCCCGGCGCGGCATCGCCGTCGCGGGTTGCGAGCTCATCGGCCTCGTCCCGCGGGCTGCCCTCGAAACGTCGGCCGCATATTACTTGGGAGTTCCAACGCTTTGAAGCATCTCGCCGTCATTCTTGCAGCACTCTTTCTGACCGCAGTTCCCGCTGCGGCCCAAAACGGACCGGGCGACGCCGGCATCTACGCTGCGACGCTGCGCAACGGTTTAAAGGTCGTCGTCGTCGAGGACCGCACCGCACCGCTCGTGCAGACGGCGATGTGGTACGGATTCGGATCGCTGCAAGAGACGCCCGGAAAAACGGGACTCGCGCACGCGCTCGAACACATGATGTTCCGGGGCACGCCGGAGATCTCGTCCGGCGGTCTCGACGACATCGTCGCGCGGCTCGGCGCGCAAATGAACGGCGAGACGACCTACGATTACACGCAATTCTACTTTATGATGCCTGCGGACAAACTGGACGTCGCGCTCTACACCGAAGCCGACCGGATGCAGCACGCGGCACTGCGACAAGCCGATTGGGCGATCGAGCGCAACGCCGTACTCAACGAAATCGACGGCGATGCGAGCTCGCCGTTCTTCAACTTACTGTCGTTGGTCCGGGCGGCCGCATTTCCGGGCCAGCCGGCGGGAAGGACGCCGCTTGGCGAACGCTCCGACGTCGAGAACGCGACCGCCGCGGACATCGAGCGCTACTATCGCGAATGGTACGCGCCCAATAACGCTACGCTAGCGGTTTCCGGCGCCGTCGATCACAGCATCGTGTTCGAAAAGGCGCGCAAATACTTCGGCTCCATTCCGTCCCGCGCGCTGCCGCCGAAGCAGACGTCGTCGCCGGCCGCCGCCACCGAACAGCGCACCGTGGAAGCGCAGTTCCCATTTCCGTTCGAGATCCTCGACCTCGCGTATTCCATTCCCGGCGATACCGAGCCGGGAGAGCCTGCCATCAGCACGATAGCGACGCTGCTCGAAAACCAGCGTTCGCCGTTTTACCGTTCCCTCGTGCAAACGAACGTCGCACTGGCCATCGAAGCCAACGCCGACACGCAACTGCGCGGCGGGCTGCTCAACGTCTTCATCGTGCTCAATCCGGGCCACACTGCCGACGAGGCGCAGGCGGTGTTCAACGCGACGCTCGGGCAAGTGCTGGCCGGTGGTTACGATCCGGCACTCGTCACCGCCGCAAAGCGTCTGACCATCGCCGATCGCATCTACACCGCCGACTCGATCGACGGAATGGGCGACCTCGCCGGTTACACCTACGGAATCGTCGGCGAGAAGATTGCCGACGAAGACGGGCGTCTGGGCGCGTTGACCGGCGCGGATCTTCTCGCCG
The DNA here is from genome assembly GCA_019236975.1 of Vulcanimicrobiota bacterium. Classification (GTDB taxonomy): domain Bacteria; phylum Vulcanimicrobiota; class Vulcanimicrobiia; order Vulcanimicrobiales; family Vulcanimicrobiaceae; genus JAFAHZ01. The sequence continues at coordinate 3,637 of JAFAHZ010000100.1, forward strand.
CGACGCGCAAGTACCTGAGCCGGCCGACCGTCGTCGGTCACTTGCGGCCGAGCGATACGCCGCCGCACGGTACCTCCGACAAGAGCACCGCTTCGGCCAGCGACGACTTTTCGAAACGCGTGCCGAGCGGCCCGATCGTCCAGCCGCCGTGGATCGCGCGCGAGGTCGCGCAGCCCACGTCGGCGCGGAGTTCGCTGATGCCGGTGTCGTTCGTATTGCCCAACGGGGTGCGCGTCCTCGTGCAGCCTCGGAGCGGCCGCGGGACCTTCGTGCTGCGTGGAACCATTGCGGCGTCGCCGGCGTTCGAACCGCCAAACGAAGAAGGCATCGCGCGGCTGGCTTCCGCGGTAGCGGACTACGGGAGCCGCGACTATCCGTTCGAAAAGCGCCGAAAGGATACCGACGAGATGGGGGCATTCGTCTCGACCGGCCAAAGCTTTTCGGCACAAGGCGAAGCGCCCGACTTCGAGCGAATCGTCGCCATTATCGCCGACGGCGAGATGCATCCGACGTTCGACGATCCGTGGTTCGGCGTCGAGCGCTCGCAGCTGGCCAACAGCCTGCAAACGGAAGAAAACATCTCCGGCGAGATGATCGACCGCGCCTACGATCAGCTGCTGCTTGCCAGCAACGATCCGGCGCTGCGCCGGCCCACCTCCCGCAGCGTTTCCCGAATCGGCCGCGACGATTTGATCTCGTTTTCGCAGAAGTATTGGCGTCCGGATCTCACCACGATTGCCGTCGTGGGCGACGTCACGCCGCAGCGCGTTCGCGCCGCTATCGCCGCAACGTTCGGAACGTGGCACGCCAACGGCGACAAGCCGGACCCGCATTTGATGGCACTGCCCGCCGCTTCGAAGGGTCACGACTACATTGGCACCGCGTCGAACCAAGTCTACATTCGCCTCGGGCAGCCGGCTTTGGGCCGCGCGAGCTCCGATTACGACGCGTTCTTAGTACTCAATCAGATCTTGGGAGGCAGCGGCGCGTTCGAATCGCGCCTCTGGCAAGAGATGCGACAGAAGCGCGGCCTCGTCTACAGCGTAACGAGCTCGCTCGAGGCCAATGCCGACCGCGGCGATCTGCGCATCGAGCTCAACGCCTCGCCGGAGCGCGTGGTCGAGGCGGTGAATTTCGTGCGGCACGAGTTGGAGCAGCTGCAAAGGGAGCCGGTCTCGGAAACGGAGCTGGCAGAGGCCAAGATCCGCCTGGTCGGAAACGCTCTCATCGACGAAGCTTCATCGACCGGTCAGGCGAAGCAGGTGCTCGATATCGGCGTCAACGATTTGGCGCTGGGCTACTACCGGACGCTCAACGAGCGCTTCGCGAACATTACTGCGGCCGACGTGCAGCGGGTCGCTCGGACGTACTTGAGGCCGGCAGGCTTGGTCGAAGTTTACGCTGGTCCCTCGGGACCGTGGGCACAACACAGCTTATGACAATGCTGAAAACGGAAACGATCGCGACGATTAACCCGGCCACGGAAGCGGTCATCGAACGAATCGCATACATGGACGGTCGCGCCGTCAGCGAGAAGCTGGATCTCGCAGTCGCTGCCGGAAAGCAATGGGGCGCGTCCGCGCTCGACGAGCGAAGCGCCGTTTTGCGCGCCGTCGCCGCACAGCTGCGCCGCGAGGCGGAAACGCTTGCGATAACGGCCGTCACCGAGATGGGGAAGCCGATCGTTCAGGCCCGGGCCGAAATCGAAAAATGTGCGTGGTCGCTCGAGTATTTTGCGTCGGAGTCGGGCGCGATGCTGTCGCCGCAAAACGCACCGTCGAACGCGGCCCGCAGTTACGTCGCGTTTCGTCCCCTCGGCACGGTGCTGGCAATCATGCCGTGGAACTTCCCTTATTGGCAAGTGTTTCGCGCCGCCGCACCGGCGTTAATGGCGGGCAATCCGATGCTGCTCAAGCACGCGTGGAATACGACACGCTGCGGACTCGAGATCGAACGTATCTTTACCGATGCGGGCGCGCCCGCAGGCCTTTTCGGCACGCTGCTCGCGACGAATGACGAGATCGACGCGTTGATTGCCGACCCGCGCATCGCCGCCGTGACGCTGACCGGCAGCGAACGCGCGGGCGTTGCGGTCGCCTCGGCCGCGGGAGCGGCGCTCAAGAAATGTGTGCTAGAGTTGGGGGGCTCCGACGCGTTCGTCGTCCTGGAAGATGCCGATCTCGCGAAGGCGGCGAAGACCGCCGTCACCGCCCGTTTTCAAAATAACGGTCAGAGCTGCATCGCCGCCAAACGCTTCATCGTCGTCGACGGCGTCTACGATCGTTTCATGGAAGCCTTTGTCGAGCTCGCAGGCGCACAAAAACAAGGCAATCCTCGCGAAGAGGACGTCGTCCTCGGGCCGGTGGCGCGCGGCGATCTGCTCGCGACGCTGCACGAGCAGGTGAGTGCGACGGTGACGCGTGGCGCGACCCTCGCGTTGGGCGGACATCCGATCGACCGTCAAGGCTATTATTACGAGCCGACGATCGTCGGGGACGTGACGCCCGGCATGACGATGTTCGATCAGGAGGTGTTCGGACCGGCCGCCGCCGTCGTGCGCGCCCGCGACGCCGAACACGCGATCGATTTGGCGAACGCGTCGAGCTACGGGCTGGGGTTTTCGATTTGGACCGCCGACACCGCAACTGCCGAGAAGCTCGCGGAGCGCGTCGAAGCCGGTGCGGTGTTCGTTAACGGCATGGTGGCCAGCGATCCCCGATTACCCTTCGGCGGCATCAAGAAAAGCGGATACGGGCGCGAGCTCTCGGCATTCGGCATTCACGAGTTCGCCAACATCCAAACGGTCTGGCTAGGGTAACGCTACCGTCGTCGATACGTCGACGTAGAGGTCGTCGCCGCGGCGCTCGATAGGAAACGTCGCCAGCGGGGCGACCGGATGCGACAGTTGGGGATCGCCGAAGAGCCCTCGCTCGCCCGGGAACTCGTTCTTTCCGGTAACGACGTCGTAGCAGTACCGGTGCCACGAACACTCGATCTGGCCGTCGCGCACGGGTGCGTAATCCAGCGAATAACTTAAATGCGTACAGAACGCGGAATGCGCGTAGTATTCGCCCGCGTATTCGCAGACGACGATCGCGCGGCCGCCGGCGTTAAACTCGCGGCACTCCGATCGCGGAACGTCGGCGGCCCTGCATACGAACGTAAACGCCACCCCTAGTGATTAGGCGCTTCGTCGTGATATCATTGGCGTG
>JAFAHZ010000328.1 GCA_019236975.1 Vulcanimicrobiota bacterium
AGGACGGTGAGTCCGCCCAAACCAGAATCGAAAATCCCGAGCACTATTGTTGTTCTGAGACGGAGCTCGCGGGTTGGCCTGCGTAGTCGCGGATTCCATCTGCGATTCCGACGGCGATCGCTTGCCGAAAGTCCGGTTGTCGCAGCCGCGCCGCGTCGCCGGCATTGGAGACAAATGCCGTTTCGACGAGCGCAGCGGGCATCGTCGTTCGACGGATAACGTAGAAGCGCTCGCGCACGACGCCGTCGTCCTTCGTTCCAAGCACCGTTACCAAATGGTGCTGAATGGCAGTGGCAAGCGGGCGGTCCTCGGGTTTGTAATAGTAGGACGTCGTTCCGCTCGGAACGCTCGACGTACTCGAGTTGGCGTGGATCGAAACGAACATGCGCGCACCGGCATTGTTTGCGACGTCGACACGCGCCTGAAGTTCATTGACGTCGGACGCGTTGGCGCCGAAGACGTCGCGATCGGTATCGCGGGTCATGCGCACGATCCACCCGCGTGCCGTCAAGACTGTGCGAAGACGCAGCGCGATGTCGAGCGCGACGTCCTTTTCGACCAAACCGTTGCGCATCGCGCCGGTATCGCTGCCGCCGTGACCCGGATCGAGCACGATCAGTCGCGGATTGGCGCCCTGCGGAATCGCACCGGGTTGCGGAGTCCCCGTCGGCACCACGGCGACGTTCGGTCCGCCGGTCAGGCCGTTTCCGACCATGGCGAGAAAATCGGTGCTCGCGTCGACATCGGCGACGGTGATCGTCAGTCCGTTCGCATCCGGCACGACGTCGATCCGGCGATTCGGCGTCGTCGTAATCGCAAAGCGGACCGTCGGCACGGAGGCGCTCGCGAGCTGATTGAGACGGTAGCTCTGCACGAACGGAACAGTGGGCCAGTCGTCGTGCGGCGCCGTCGTCAACGACGCGCCCGTGAAATCAATGTAGAAACGGTCGATGCCCAGGCGATGCCATTCAAATGGAAGGCCGGCGGATGCCATTATGTGGACCAGCAGCGCATCCGGTGCGGGATTTTCGACGTCGAGCCCGGTAACGACCGGCGTCGTCGCGAGCGGCTGGGGCGACGGCGCCGCCGAAGCCTCCGTAACTGCAATGCTCTCCGGCGTGGGTGTCGGCGCGACCGCGACGGTTGCAGCCGGCGAAATCGGCGTGCCGCCGAGCGCGACGTCCGCCGGTCCAAACGCCAGCACGAGCTCGTTACGGTTCGTCGCGGGAAGCATCGCACTCGCCGAACCTGCCGGTCTCGCGAAGGTGATCGCGGTCGCCGGATTACGCACGGTGCCGATGACGGCGACGTCGACGCGCGAGAGACCCGGCATGTTCATCAAGCGCGAGATCTGCAACGTCGAGGCCGTCCCGCCGAACACCAGCGTGAGCCGCGACGGGTCGTCAACCGATTTCGTGAAGCGCAGCGGCGTTGCGCCTTCGAGCGCGACGATCGTTTTACGGCCGTCAACGCGTGCGTTCAACGCGCCGATCTGCGGCTCGAGGATGTACTCGCCGCCCTGCGGTACCGGCTCGACATACAGTGCTCGCGCAAGCGTCAAGAACGGTAAGTAGACGTCGTTGCCGTCGATGTACGCGGTCAGCGGCGCATTTTCACCGCCGGAACTGGTTTGAAAGTGTGGGACGCCGAGCGTGAATGTTAGCGTGCGGCGGTCTGCCGTCGTGATCACAACGTATCGCGAGCTGGGCTGCCATGAAAGCGTGGCGCCGACGCGCGCGAGAAAGCGTTGCAAGCCCGGATCGCTGCCGCGTACGGCGATCTCATTGTCGACGCGGTCGGCACGCTCGAAGATCAACCGCGTGCCGCCGAACCAAAACGCCGGAATCGCCGGCTGCGCGACCGGCATCGCCTGCGCCGTGACGCACAGCCATAAGAGAATTAGTGCGAGCGACTTACCAGCTCGAACGCGAAAGCGGTTCATCCAGCTCGAGGTGACCTCCGGGGAGCGTGGCGACGCGCGAGCCGTCGACACGGATAGAAACGGCGTCGATGCCGTGTATGGCGGTTAACGTCCAGACGAGAGATTTCATCATGCCGGCTTCATCCAGACTTCCACCGCCCCACTTGTCGATATCGGACGAGATATCGACGATCGCGGTCGTACCGTCGAGATCGAGTGCGCGCACGTGCGTCCCCGACGGAAAACGAATCGCATCGACGCTCTGCGGCGGACCGGCGACGGCTTGCGTTGCGGCGTAAAACGCGACGCTTTTCACGTCGTGTGCGGTTCCAAGCGTGACGGTGTACGGGACTTCGGTCTGACCGTCGAACTTGGTGTAATACACGGTCACGGTGCTCTTGGAGACGCTGCCGCCATGTGGGCCCAAGAAATGCCAACCCAACGCGAGCGCAAGAACGAAAACCGTGACGAGCGCGATACCGCGCAAGAATTTCAGAGAAGCCGCCTCCCGATGCAGGGACGGAAGGTTTTCTTCTCGCTACGCGGCGTTACAGCCTGGGTACCGCAGATAAGATTTCGCTGAGACGGTCGGCGGCAAGCTC
>JAFAHZ010000331.1 GCA_019236975.1 Vulcanimicrobiota bacterium
AAAGGCTTTCATCCCGATTGGAACACGCTGATCTACAATCACGGCCGGCGCGAGGTCGCAAACTTTCTGGTGGCCAGCGCCCTCTATTGGCTGCGGGAGTTTCACGTCGACGGCCTGCGCGTCGACGCCGTTGCTTCGATGCTCTACTTGGACTACAGCCGCCGCGAGGGACAGTGGGTTCCCAACGAGTACGGGGGCAACGAAAATATCGAAGCAATCGCCTTCCTCAAAGCGCTCAACGACGCGTTGCACGTCGAACATCCGAGCGCGATCACGATTGCCGAAGAATCCACGTCGTGGCCGCTGGTTTCCAGGACGGTGGCCGAAGGCGGCCTCGGATTTTCGTTCAAGTGGAACATGGGATGGATGCACGATACGCTGCGGTACTTCGGTTACGATCCGGTGTACCGGCGGTATCACCAAAGCGATCTCACGTTCGGCTTAGTGTACGCGTTCAGCGAGAACTACGTGCTGCCGTTTTCGCACGACGAGGTGGTGCACGGGAAGCGGTCGCTGCTCGGAAAGATGCCGGGCGATCGTTGGCAGCAGTTTGCCAACCTGCGCGCGTTGCTGGCACTGACGTTCGCGCATCCCGGCAAGAAGCTGCTATTCATGGGCGACGAGATCGCCGCCGTCAAGGAGTGGAATCACGACGCGCAACTCGATTGGCAACTGCTGGACGATCCGCTTCATGCCGGAATCGGCCGGCTCGTGCGCGACTGCAACCGGCTCTACCGCGCGCAGCCCGCGCTCTACGAGCTCGATACCGAGCCGGAAGGTTTTGAGTGGATCGATTTCCAGGACTCCGCTCACAGCGTGCTGGCGTTCGCGAGACGCGGGCGCGATCGATCCGCGCCGCCGCTGATTGCCGTGCTTAACGCTACGCCCGTCGCCCGCTACGGCTACCGCATCGGCGTATCCGAACCCGGAAGCTACGGCGAACTGCTCAACACCGACTCCGAGCATTACGGCGGCAGCAACGTCGGCAACCAGGGCAGCGTGGACAGCGAAGAGGTCGCCGCACACGGCAGGCCTCACTCTCTTTCGGTCACGCTTCCACCGCTAGCGATGGTGATATTCCGTGCTGAACCGTAAGCGAGCGGCGGTTTTGCCGGGGCGCCCCTATCCGCTCGGCGCGACGTGGAACGGAGCCGGCGTCAACTTCGCGTTGTTTTCGGAAAACGCCGAACGCGTCGAGCTTTCGCTCTTCGATCCGCGCGGCCGGCGAGAAGTCGAGCGGATTGCGTTACCCGAGTATACCGACTCGGTGTGGCACGGATACTTGCCCGACGCGCGGCCTGGATTGCTCTACGGATACCGCGTGTACGGCCCGTACGATCCCGCCAACGGTCATCGCTTCAACCATCACAAGCTGCTGCTCGACCCGTACGCGGCATCGCTTGCGGGCAACGTCGTATGGAGCGACGCACACTTCGGCTATCGCGTCGGCTCGGCGCGCGCAGATCTTTCGTTCGATCGGCGCGATAACGCGGCGGGCATGCCGAAATGCGTCGTCGTCGACACGGCGTTTACGTGGGGCAACGACCGTCTACTGCACACCCGCTGGCACGAGCTAATCGTCTACGAGCTGCACGTGCGCGGATACACGATGAAGCATCCTGGAGTGCCGCCGAGCTTGCGAGGCACCTTTGCCGGTTTGGGCTCGCCGGCGGTGATCGAGTATCTCTCGCGGCTCGGCATCACGGCCATCGAGCTGCTTCCGGTGCACAACTACGTCGACGAACGCCATCTCGTTGAAAAGGGTTTGCGCAACTACTGGGGTTACAGCCCGATTTCGTTCTTCGCACCGTCGCCGCGCTATCTCTCCGGTCGCGATCTCGGCGAGTTCAAGACGATGGTTTCGCGCATGCACGACGCCGGAATCGAAATCGTTTTGGACGTCGTTTTCAATCATACCGGCGAAGGTAACGAGCTGGGGCCCACGCTCAGTTTCCGCGGCATCGACAACAAATCGTACTACCGGCTCGTTCCCGGTGACGAACGCTACTACGTCGACTACACCGGCTGCGGCAACTCGCTCAATCTCGATCATCCGCACGTGCTGAAGATGGTTACGGACTCGCTGCGCTACTGGGTCAACGAGATGCACGTCGACGGTTTTCGTTTCGATCTCGCGACGACGCTGGCGCGGCGCGACGGTCACTTCAGCACCAACAGCAACTTCTTGGCATCGCTCGAACAAGATCCGGTGCTGTCGCGCGTCAAGCTGATTGCCGAACCGTGGGATCTCGGTCCCGGCGGTTATCACGCCGGCGACTTCCCTGCCGGATGGTCGGAATGGAACGACCGCTTCCGCGACGGCGTGCGACGGTTCTGGCGAGGCGACGGGTCGGTACCCGATCTGGCAACCCGGTTGACGGGCTCGAGCGACCTCTTCGACCGGCGCGGACGGCGACCGCGCGCGAGCGTGAACTTCGTGACGGCGCACGACGGCTTTACGCTGCACGATTTGGTTTCGTACGATTGCAAGCACAATGAGGCCAACCTCGAAGACAACCGCGACGGCACCGACGATAATTGGAGCTGGAACTGCGGCGTAGAAGGGCCGTCCTCAGATCCTGCAATCGTCGAGCTGCGTCAACGTCAGAAGCGAAACTTGCTGGCCACGTTGCTGCTGTCGCAAGGCATGCCGATGCTGCTCGCCGGCGACGAACTGTCGCATACGCAGCACGGCAATAACAACGCCTATCCGCAAGACAACGATATTAGCTGGATCGATTGGCACGACGACGAGATGACCGCGTTCGTTCGCGCGCTCGTCGCGATCCGCCGCTCGCACCCGGTATTTCGCCGGCCGCGGTTCTTCCGCGGCGTGACGACCGGCGACCTGCAGCTCAAAGACATCACCTGGTTCTCGCCCGAAGGCCGCGAGATGACGCAAGCGGATTGGGAAGATTCCGGCCGCCGCTGCTTTGCCGCCCTGCTCGGCGGCGACACCGGCGATCGCTTCATCAGCCTGCACGGTTATCCCGAACTCGACGACACCTTTTTGATGCTCGTCAACGGACACGACGCGCCGGTCGAGTTCGTTCTTCCGCCGGTCGGAAGCGTGGCGCGCTGGAACGCGATTCTCGACACGTCGGTCGCTCGGACGCCACCCGGCCACGCGGCCGTTCAACCCGAACACGCCTTCGGCATGGCCGGCCGTTCGCTGGTGCTGCTTGTCGGCAGTTGACCTCGATCGCCTCGCGCGACTCGCCGGCATCGAGCCGGCCTTCAGCGATTACTTCGGCACGCAAACGCGCGTCGGAGACCAAACCAAACGCGAACTGTTGACGGCAATGGGTTTCGACGTCGCATCGACGGCGAGCACGGAAGCGGCAATCCGCGCCCTCGAAAACGATTGCGGCGGCGCATCGAAATCTGCCGGCCGCTGCTACGTCGCACCAGCGTTGAAAACCGGCCGAATTTGGGCGGTCGCCACCCAGCTCTACGCGCTGCGCTCGCAGCACAATTGGGGCATGGGCGACTTCACCGATTTGCAACGGCTCGCAACGTGCGCCGGCTCGGCCGGCGCCGGCGCCGTCGCGCTCAATCCCCTGCACGAGCTGCATCCGATGCAGCCCGAAGGCTGCAGCCCGTATTCGCCCTCGAGCCGGCGCTGGATCAATCCGCTCTACGTCGACGTCACGCGCGTTCCCGACTTCCACGAATCGCCCGAGGCACGGCGCTTCGCCGCCGATGAGATCTTCGACGAATGCGTCGCGCGGCTGCGCGCGAGCGAACTCGTCGATTATTCCGGCGTCGCACGGCTCAAACGCGCCGCGTTCGAACTGCTCTTCACGTCGTTCCACGAGCGGCATCTGCAGCGCCCCGGCGACGCCCGCGCCGCGGCCTTTCGCGGCTTCCTCCGACAGGGCGGCGTCGCGCTGGAGCGTTTGGGCGTGTACCAAGCGCTCACGGAGTTTTTTCACGCGCGCGACGGAACGTTCGGCTGGCTGCAGTGGCCGGCCGAGTTTCGTTACCCCGAAGCGCCCGCGGTTGCCCGTTTCGCGCGAGAGCATCGCGATCGCGTCGCCTTCTATTGGTATCTGCAGTGGATCGCGGCCGAGCAGCTCGCCGAGACCGCAGCCGTCGCGCGCGACTGCGGCGTGGGCCTCTATTTAGACTTAGCAGTCGGCGTCGATCGGAACGGCGCCGATGCCTGGGCCGACCAAGAGGCGATCTTGGAACGCGTTTCGCTCGGAGCGCCACCCGACGCAATGAATGCGTTAGGGCAAAACTGGGGCCTGCCGCCGCTCTCGCCGCGGACGCTGCGCGCGCGCGAATACGCACCGCTCGCCGAGCTGCTCGCTGCCAATATGCGGCACGCGCGCATTTTGCGAATCGACCACGTCATGGCGCTGCGCCGCGCTTTCTGGATTCCGCTCGGAGCCCAGCCGCGCGACGGCGCGTACGTCGACTACGGCTTCGAGGCGATGCTGGGCGTCGTGGCAGCCGAGAGCGCGCGTCACGAGTGTACGATCGTCGGCGAGGATCTCGGTACGCTGCCCGACGGCTTTCGCGAGCGCATGCGCGAGGCCGGCACGTTTTCTTCGCGACTGCTCTACTTCGAGCGGGACTTTCACGACGGGCGCTTTCACCCGCCGTCGGCCTACCCGGAACTCGCGGCCGCGAGCGTCGGAACGCACGACTTGCCGCCGTTGGCGGGATGGTGGACGGGCGCCGACGTGGCGCTGCGGGAGCGTATCGGCCTCTTTCCCGGCGAGCAGTCCGCGCGCGACGCGTTCGAGGAGCGGCGGCACGCGCGCTGGATGCTGATCGAAGCCTTCGAGCGCGAAGGGGTTGCCGACGTCGCCGAGATCGCCCGCTTGCGCGACGATGCGGCCGCCGGCGGAACGCAGGCCGTCTTCGCGACGCTGGTGTCGGCGGCGTACCGCTATCTTGCCAAGACGCCCGCGCGCTTGATCGTGGTGGCTCTCGAAGACGTTCTCGGCGAAGCCGGCGCCGTCAACGTACCGGGAACCACCACCGAACATCCCAACTGGCGCCGCAAGCATCTGCTCCCCCTTGAAGAAATAGACGCCCAGCAGCTGTTAACAACGTTTGGTTCGATCTTCAACGACCCACTATTTAAGGACGCAATTTCCAACGACCCAGATAGGATGGGATCCACGTTTCAACGACCCAGGTAAGTAGAAGCAGCACGTGAATTAGGGGGGCCCTAGGGGAGAGTTTCGCATGGCAGCCAGATGTAATGCCCCCCATAAATTGGGGGCCCCACTGAGTGGGGGGCGCGGAGCCTGGGGCGGAGCGCCTTCAAAATGAAAGCAGTCGTGATGGCGGGTGGCGAGGGGTCGCGACTTCGTCCCCTGACGTCGAGCCGGCCCAAACCCCTCGCGCCGGTTGCCAACAAGCCGGTCATGCATCACATCGTCGATTTGCTGCGGCGGTACGGCATCACCGAGGTCGTTTCGACGCTGCACTATCTTGCCGACGAGATCGAG
>JAFAHZ010000253.1 GCA_019236975.1 Vulcanimicrobiota bacterium
GGAAGCGAAGAGAACAATGGACGGGCAGAAATGCCGCCACGATCAATGCACCTGTTACGTCGATCTCGGGCAGACGTATTGCAGCGATCGCTGCCGCCAGCTCGACGACGCCGACGGCGACGCCCCGCCCCGGGCGCGCTGCGGCTGCCGCCACGCCGGATGTGAGGCGGGGTAGCCGGTGCTTACTTTTCCTGTGCAACTAACTAATAGTTGCCGTAGTCCTTGGGGCTATGGACCTCACACAAAGCTACCCCCGCAGCGTACACGCCCGCTGGCAAGGGGTCGTACAACTCGGCCGGACGATCGATAAGGGCAAAGCCCTCGCGCACGGCACTATCGGCGAGTACCACTACAACTGCCCGATGGATCAAGCCGTCTTTGCCTTCCTCGGCATCGAGCACGAGCAGCTCCTGGCCGTCATCAAGCGCGCTCAAGGCGAGGCCGAGATCGAGGCGTTCACCCGCCCGTTCGTCGCGGCCAAGAGCGCCGAAGAGATCGCCCGCTGGAACCGTGAATGGGTCGCGCATGAGCCCGAGACCGACGGTTCGCGCACGGCCTTCTTCGAGTTACGCAACGCGATCGCGCCGGATCGGACCGACGTAACCGCGTGGGCCGATCTGCTCGATCTCGACGAGAAGCGCGACGTGCCGCGCCGCACCGCGAAAGCGACCGTCTAACCACCCTTCGGCTCACCGTCGAATACGACGGAACCGAGTTCTGCGGCTTTCAGTGGCAGCCGGCGATGCGAACCGTCGCGGGCGAACTGGAAGCCGCGCTTTCCCGGCTCTTTGACGAGCCGGTCAACGTCGTGGGCGCCGGACGAACCGATACGGGCGTGCACGCCACCGGCCAAGTCGTCTCGTGTGCGACCGCCGCCGCGTTTCCGTTCGAACGGTTAACGCTCGCACTCAACAGCACGCTGCCGCGCGACGTGACGATTCGCGAGGCCGCTGTCGTCGACGCGGCGTTTTCGGCGCGCTTTTCCGCGCGCGAGCGCACCTATATCTACGCAATTCTCAATCGCCGCACGCCGTCGGCACTACTGCGCCGGCGCGCGTATCACGTGTGGAAGCCGCTCGACGTGGGCGCGATGAGTCTTGCGGCGGAATCGCTCGTCGGCGAACGCGACTTCCGGTCGTTCTGCGGCGTGCTGCCCGAAAGCGGCGTCACGGTGCGCACCGTGCGCCGGCTCTCGATGGATCGTACCGGCGACACGATTCGCCTCGAAATCGCCGCCGATGGATTTCTGCATCACATGGTGCGCACGATTGTTGGGACGCTCGTGGAATGCGGATGGGGCAAGCGCACACCTGCCGACGTCGCCGCTATTGTTGCGGCGCGCGATCGCGCCGCCGCCGGCCATAACGCGCCGGCGCACGGCTTATACCTGGCTGGCGTACGCTACGACGACTACGACTCGTTTGCCGAGCCGCCGATTAGCGCCGGCGCCGGCCCGTCCAGATAATCGTGCCGAAGTTGTCGATGACGACTTCGCGGAAATACTCGCTTTCGCAGTTGCTCAGCACGAACGCGTTGGCCCAGTAGGCGGTTCGCACCGTTTCGGGCGGCTCGCCGGGCCAACGGAACGGCCCGTCGTCGTCGATGCCGATCGTGTCGGCGTCGTAGCCGTGATTCTTCAGAATGAGCGCCACTGCTTGCGCGTTCGGCTTCTCGCGAAATCCCGCGACTCGCACAACTCCCAGTGTCGCGCGGAACACTATTCCTAACAGCGGTCTGCGGGCACCCGGGATTGGGCTCTTCGTCCCGGGGTCCTAGCGGAGCGGCTAGCCGATTTCGCTCAGAAGCCGCTCGAGCTGCCGCACCTGGCCGACGCTGAGCCGGCGCGTGAGCTTGGCGGCGGCTTCGGCGGCGGTGGCGGCGGCCTGCTCGGCTAAGGTCCGGCCGGCGGCAGTCAGGGCGACGCGGCTGGCGCGGGCGTCTTGCGGATCGGCCTCGCGCTTGACGATGCCGCGCTTTTCCAAGGGCAGCACCGCCCGCGTCACCCCCGAGGCGGTGATTTCCAGCTCGGCGGCGAGATCGGTCGGGCGCAGGCGTCCGTCCGGCGCCCCGGCCAGCGCCCTCAGGAGGCGCAGCTCGGAGAAGCCCAGGCCATGGTGGCCGCCGGTCCGCGTTTCGAGTTCGCGGACGATGCACGCGTGGGTCTTGGCGAGGCGCAGCACGGCCTCAAAGGGAGCGGATTCCATAGGTCGCGAGTATATTTGATTAGTCAAGTAGTAGTCAACTACAAAAGTGCGGTGGGATTTTCCTTGACGGCGCAGGCGGACTCGGTTAAGATGCGTGGGTTGTGATGCGGACCTATCTACAGAAAACGGCAGAGACCAAGCACGATTGGTACATCGTCGATGCGGCCGGGCAGCGCCTCGGTACGCTCGCGGTGCGCATCGCGCGCGCGCTTTCCGGAAAACACAAACCGACCTGGACGCCCCATATCGACGACGGCGATCACGTGATCGTGATCAACGCCGAAAAAATCGAGCTGGGCGGCCAAAAGTGGGATCAAAAAGTCTATCGCCGCCACTCCGGGTATCCGGGTGGGTTGCGCGAGCAGACGGCCCGCGAGATGCACGATAAGCATCCGGAGCGTTTGATCGAGATGGCCGTGCGCGGCATGCTCGCCACCAATCGCATGCGTGACGAACAGTTGCGCCGGTTGAACGTCTATACCGGGTCCAATCATCCCCACGACGCGCAGAAGCCGCAGCCGCTGTTCTAGGAGCAGAGTTTGAACGACAACGTCGCAGCCACCGGTCGCCGTAAGCGCGCCATCGCCCGCGTGAAGCTCACGCTCGGGCAAGGCGTGATCACGGTCAACAAGAAGCCGTACGACGAATATTTTCCGCGGCCGCAGCTGCAGCAAATCGTTCGCCAGCCGCTCGAAGCCACGCAAAGCCTCACGCGCTTCGACGTCACCGTTAAAGCCGAAGGCGGCGGCGTAACCGGCCAAGCCGGCGCGGTACGCCACGGCATCGCCCGCGCGCTGCTCGCGATGGACGAAACGCTCAAAGAAACGCTGCGCAAAGCCGGCTTTCTCACCCGCGACCCGCGTGAGAAAGAGTCGAAGAAGTACGGCCGTAAGCGGGCACGCAAACGCTTCCAATACAGCAAACGCTAACTTTAATCGCCCTCTTTTCGCGCATGCCGTTGTTGCCTTCGGGTTCGTTTACCGTAGTAAACTTCACCCTCGGCGCCTAGGCCTGCGCGAAAACAGTGCGATTAGGGACTCTGCTCCGAGCGGCGATAATTGCTCTCGGAGTTTTTGTTGTAGTGTGGCAGCCGAGCGCGCAGTGGATCGAGCGCGCCTACGTTAACGGCGGCTACGCGCGCTGGGAACACACCGCCTTTGCTCTCACCAATCCGGTGCCGTGGTCGCTCGGCGACGTGGCGGGGATGGCCGGCATCGTAGCGATCGTCTGGCGCGCCGTCGCGTTCTTTCGGCTGCGCGAACGGTCGCTGGCGGCGCTCGGGTTCGCGCTGCTCGACGTTGCCGCGATTCTCGGGCTGTACGCGGTGTGGTTCGAGGTGAGCTGGGGCTGGAACTACGCACGCGCGCCGATGGAGACGCGTCTCGCCTTCGATCCCAAGCGCGTGACGCCGCAGGCGGCCGATGCGCTGCGCCTGCGCGCGATGCGCGCGATGAACGTGCTGGCACCGCTCGCGCACGCGCGCGCCGGCGAAACGCTCGATCTCACCACGCTGCATACGTACTGGCTGCCGGTCGTGCAGCGGGCCGGCGACGACTGGACGCCGCTGACCGGCGCGGCCAAGCCGACGATCACCGATCCGTTCATGCAGGCGACCGGAACGAGCGGTTACATCAATCCACTGTCGCTCACGGTGCAGACGGCGAGCGATTTGCTGTGGTTCGAGCGGCCGTTCGACATGGCGCACGAGTGGACGCACGTGGCCGCATTCGCGCGCGAAGACGAAGCCAACTATTCCGCGATCTTAACGTGCCTGCGTTCGAACGATCCGGTGCTGCAGTATTCCGGTTGGTTCGAGCTGTTTCTCTATTTGCCGCAGCCGCGTCGCTACGCGCGCCGCGATTTCGTGCCGCTCGTCTGGGAAGACTTCGCAGCGATTCGCAAGCGCGACGCGCGCCACATCAACGTGCTGCTGGCGCATTGGACGTGGCGCACGTACAACGCATATCTAAAAACCAACCGGATCGCGTCGGGAATCGAAAACTATAACGAGGTCACGCGACTCGTGCTGGGCATTCCGCTCGATCGCGACGGCTTGCCGCTAGCTGCCCCAGGTGCCGCGGCAAGCCGCTAGGCCGTCCTTGATGCCTTGCGCGATCGCCGGCGAGTTATTCGGCGTCTGCGTCTGGGTGACGTAACCACTGTCGTCCCACGCGTACCACGCAATCGTCGTCGCGCCGAACTTACAGAACGCCGCGGCCTGCGTCTGCATCTGTGCGGTGCTTAGCCCGGGCTGATAGTAACGGCTTTCGTACCGTCCGCCCCACGCTTGACCGATCCCCATGAGCGGCGTCTGCGACATCTGCCAGCCGTATTTGCCCAGCGTCTGCGCCATTGCCGGCAGCAGTCCGACCATGGCCCAGTTGAGATCGTTGCCGCTTTCCGGATGCGTGATGCCGAAGTTGGAGTAGTTGTACCAGCCGACCATGTCGCAGCCGCCGTTGGAGTAGTTGCGGCCCGTGCCCGTATCCCAGAAGTAGTGCGTGCCGCGGCCGATGCCGGCGCCGAACCCGCAGATCGCCGGACGACCCGGCGTTTTTTGCACGATCAGCGCGTGCACTTTTTGCAGCAGGTCGCGCCCGCTGCCGCTATCCCACCACGCCCAGTCGTCCAGGACCCAGTACCCGACGATATAGTCGTGCTTCGCGTCGCGATCGAGCTGCGCGCCGATCACGCGTAACGCCGCGGCGTCGGATGAAATGCGCGGATTCTCGTCGGTGCGGCAGTACGTGTTCTTGCCGTAACTTTTCGGCGGCGGGGCAACGGTGTGCGTGCGATGGCACTCCCAATAGAACATCACGCCGGAGATGAAGCCGTCGATCACGCTGATGTGTTGCTGCGCGAGCGCTTTCTCGAGCGACGAGTTCGGGGTCGGCGGCCCGCCGTAGAGAATCGTCGACGTCACGCCTTCGCCCGCCGCCGTCGCAGCGCGCGCCGGCGTATCGACGCTGAAACCGACAGCACCGTGCAGCAGGCTTGCAACGTCCGCGCGAAGCGCCGACGGGTGCGGCGCGTTCGGTAGCTGCACCGGCGTGCCGGTGCCGGCGCAACCGGCGAGCAAGGCAAGCGCGAGCAGCGCGGCAAGACGTTTCATACCTTACATATCGGCGTCAAGGCCCCGCGGAATCAGATAGTACAGCGCCACGACGACGTACGCGGCGAAGCTCACGACCGGCGCTACCAGCGCGAGCAGCATTGCCCCGACGTACGTCACCCAGCCGAAGCGGTAGGCACGGACCGTTTGCGCGATCGCCGCCGGGCTGACGTTCGCGTGAAACGCCCGCGAAGCAACGAGATGGCTCAGCATGAGATTGTATGCCGTCGCGCAAAACGACAACGCGACGCCGTACAGAAACGCGGCGGCCTGCATCGTCGGGTACGTGCCCAGCGTGCTGGTGGCAAACGGAATAAACGCTGTTCCGGCAAGCAGGACCAGGTTAAGAAATACCGTGCGCCGATCGACCCGCTCGACGAGCCGAAAAAGCGCGTGGTGGTTTTGCCACATGATGCCGATTACGGCGAAGCTCAGACCGTACGCGATCGCGTTCGGCCATAGCCGCAAGAGAGCCAGCGCGAGTTCGCGGTTGGTCGCGTACCGCGCCTCCGGCAGCACGACTCCCAAGATCAGCAGCGTGATAGCGAACGCAAAGACTCCGTCGGAAAACGCTTCGAATCGCGATTTGTTCATCTCGCGGCCGGTTTTCGGACACAAACGTTCGGTAGCCTACGAGCATGTTCGACGTAGGAGAATCGCTGCAAGCCCCGCTCGATCGCGCGCGGGCGGCGCTGCACGAAGCGCAAGCCGACGTTGCGGCCGCAGCCGCCGGCGGGACCGCCTCGCGGCGTGCCGACGCCGCCATGGCGAAAACGGCGCAAGCCGCCATCTTTACCGAAGCGCTGCTGGCGGCGCAGCACGCGCGCCTTGAAGAAATCAAAGGAGTGACGCGTTGAGCCTGGATTTGCTCGATGCGGCTGCCGCCGGCATGGACGCGCAGCGCGCCGCACTCGACGTGGCGGCGCGCAACGTGGCCGCTGCCGAAGCGGCCGGTCCGAATGCCGACTACGCGCGTTTGATTCCGGAGTTTCGCGTGCGAACGGACGACGACGGCGAAGCGACCGTCGATTTTACCGGCGCCCGTACCGAGCGCGGAACGAACGTCGACATCCTCACCGAGATGATCGCGGTGATGAACGCCTCGCGCGCGTACGAATCCGACGCATCGCTCTTCGACGTCGGCAAGACGCTGGCGGAGAAGACGATCGATCTGGGGCGCTTATGAGAGTCGAGCCGCTCGTACCCGACGCGCCGCCGATGACGCCGGCCGCTCCATCGAACGATGCATCCGGAGCATTTCGCGAGATCGTCGACGCGCTCGGCAAGACCCTCGAAGGCGCGTCCTCGGCCGAAGACGCCTTCGCGGGCGGCAACGGGTCGCTGCAGGCTGCAGTGTACGAACGGGCGCGCGCCGACGTCGTGCTGTCGGTCGCAACCGCAGCGGCGAGCCGTGCCGCACAAGCGCTGCAGTCGATCTTCAACCTCCAAGTCTAGATGGCGCACTACGCAGCCGCGCTGCTCGCACGCTGGAACGCGCTGCCGCGATCGACGCGTGGCATCGCCGGTGCGACCGCGTGCGTCGCCGGCGTCGTCGCAATCCTCGCGGCGCTGATGGCGCATCCGCAGCGCGCGGCGCTCTTCGCCACGCCGTTGCATCCCGAACAACTGTCGGAAGTGCAGGAACGCCTGGCGAGCTGGAACGTGCCGTTTACGCCCACCGCCGATAACGTCGTCGTCGATGCGAGCCGGCGCAACGACGTACTGCTGAAGCTGTCGCTGTCGGGCGTACCGCACGCGCACGTCGCTACGAGCGCCGAGGCGCTGGCTGCCGTCGGCGTGTTGACGCCGCAGGCCGTGATCGACGCGCAGGCGCGTGCCGGCTTAGCCGGCGATCTCGAAAGCGGTTTGCGCGATATCGACGGCGTCGATGACGCGCGCGTGATCGTCGCGCCGGCCAAGGCCGCCGAGTTCGGCGACGATGCCGGGCGCGACGCTACTGCTAGCGTACGGTTGCGGCTGCGTCCCGGCGCGCAGTTGTCGACCGCAGCGATCGACGGCATTCGTGCCTTCGTTGCGGCCGGCGTGAGCGGGCTCGATCCGCAGCGCGTGACCATCGTCGACGATCGCGGCGTCGCGCTTGGCAACGGCGAAAACGGCGGCGGAGCGTCCGAGCTGGCCGCCTCGCTGCAGTCGGCGCTCGACGAAGCGCTCGGCGACGGCGTCGCCATCGTTCGCGTGCGCGCCGAGTATACGAGCGATCGCGTCGACGCGCACGACGTGCGCCGTACGCCGCTCGGCGCGCAGCCGATCGGCCGTGCCGATCGCACGGAGAGCTATGCCGACGGAGCCAAGCACTACCGGCACGACGACCTTTCGGAAGAGCGCGGCAGCGACACCGTCGAGACGACAACGCAGGCGCAGCCCGGTGCGGTTAAGCGCATTTCGGCGGCGGTCTTCGTCGACGAATCGAGAGCCGTCGACCTTGCGAAAGTGCGCGATTTATCCGCCGCAGTGCTCGGCTTCGACTCGCGGCGCGGCGACGCGCTGGTCGTGCAGGCCGTCGATTTTCATCGCGCTCCGGCAGCGCGTAAAGATGCGTGGTGGCTGCTCTACGGAACGATCGTACCGCTCGCGCCCGCGATCGCGTTGGCCCTGGCGGCGGTCGCGATCGCGCGCATCGCATTACCGCCGCTCGCCGGCGTGGCCGCGCGGTACCTCGAACGCGCCGCCGTGCGCGACGCATCGCGTGCCGTCAGCGGTCTCGCGCCGTCGCGCGTGCGTACCGCGCTCGAAGGCGAGCCGCCGCACGCCGCCGCCGCCATTATCAGCGCGCTTCCCGCCGCAACCGCGGCGGCGGTGCTCGAGCTCTATCCGCAGCACGAACGCGACGCGATCGTGCGCCGCATGCAGCGCCCGCAGCCACCGTTCATCGTCGATCCCGAGGAGTACGTACGCCGCCATGGATGAATTCGTCACGCTGGAGCAACTGCTGTGCGTCGAGACACTGCCGCCGGCAACCGAAGCGCCGGACGTTCCCGAGACGCCGCCGGCACCGACGCCGGAGCTCGACGCGACGCTTTCGGAGGTGCGCCGCTTTCGTGCGGCATTGGCGGATGCATTGGATGCTTCGCTCGATCGACTGCTGTGCGACGTCGCCGCGGACGTCATCGGTCGCGAGCTGCAGCTTTCTCCATGCGACATCGTGCACGTCGCGCGCTCGGCGCTGCAGCGTCACGACGGCGACGCTCCGCTGCGTCTGCGCGCGCATCCCGATGACGTGTGCGCGCTGGCCGACGTCGACTGCGACGTCGCCGCCGACGAGCATCTGCGCCGCGGCGATCTCACGATCGAGCTGCGCTGCGGAACGATCGACGCGACGCTGGGCGCGCGTTTGGAAACGGTGCTCGCGGCCTGCACGTCGCGATGACGACGATCGCGTTAGGGTCGTGCGCGTTAGGACGCGCGATCGACTGCGATGGTGCGCCGCTCGACGGCGGTCCGCGGCTCGAGGGCGCGCGCTTCCCCGCGACGCCGCGCGTGCCGCTGCCGAACGAACGCGAGGCGATTGCGGTTCCGCTGTGGACCGGCGTTCGCGCGATCGACGCTTTGCTGACGATCGGGCGCGGCGCGCGCGTCGGCATCTTTGGTGCGCCCGGCTGCGGCAAAAGCACGCTGCTCGAAACCATCGTGGACGGCTGCGCTGCCGACGCCGTCGTGGTGGCGCTGGCCGGCGAGCGCGGCCGCGAAGCGGGGCACTGGATCGACCGGCGCGACGCGCGCACCTCGATCGTGTGCGCCACCAGCGACCGGCCTGCAGCAGAACGCATCGCGTGCGCGACGCTGGCGTTCGCACAAGCCGCCGCCCTACGCGCGCGCGGGCTGCACGTCTTGCTCGTGCTCGATAGTTTGGCGCGCTTTGCCTATGCGTTGCGCGAACGGGCGATTGCGACGGGCGAACGCGTGGGACGTGCCGGGTATCCGCCCAGCGTCTTCGCCGCGATGGCGCATTTCGTCGAAGTCGCCGGTCCGCTGAGCGCGGGCTCGATCACGCTCGTTGCGACGGTTCTCAGCGACGGCGACGAGCGCGATCCGGTCAGCGATGCGGCGCGCTCGCTGCTCGACGGCCACGTTGCGCTGTCGGAGCGTCTCGCGCGCGCCGGACGGTTTCCCGCCATCGACGTTCCGGCGAGTGCCAGCCGAACGATGGGCGCGATCGTGCCGAGCGCGCACGCGGCGCACGCAGCGCGCGTGCGCGCTGCGATTGCGGCGCTGGATCGCTTCGAGGACGCGCGCGCCTTGGGCATCGAGCCGTCGGGCGGGCAAGCGCGCGCCGCTCTTGACGCCGAGGCCGGCCTCGAACGCTTTCTCCGCCAAGACGAGCGCCCGGCCGATCCGGCCCGGACGGTGGCGTGGCTTGGCGAACTTGCCGATACTTTGGGAGTATCCGATGGACATTAGCAGCGATCTCGCCAACGTCGCGCGGCGCATTGCCGAAATCACGAATGCGGTGTCGGCCCAGCCGCAAGCGCCGGTCGTTCCACCGGCGGCGTCGTCGGCAACCGGCACCGACGGCCTTCCGGTCTTCGACACCGGCCGCGTCGGCGGAACCCCATTTGGGGCGTTGGTCGCCGCCGCGCTGCGCGCGAACGGGGCCTCCCCGGCGACCGATCCGGACGGCATCGCCTACGCGCAAACCCCGGCGCCAGATGCGCCGGCACCGGTGGCTCCCGAGGAAATCGACCGGCTCGTCAGCGCCAACTCGGCAACCTGGAACGTCGACCCCGCCCTCATCAAGGCGATCATCGCCAACGAGTCGGGCTTTAACGCCAACGCAACCTCGAACGCCGGAGCGCAGGGGTTGATGCAGCTCATGCCCGGCACCGCCTCGGGATTGGGCGTGACCAACTCGTACGATCCCGCGCAGAACGTCTGGGGCGGGACGCGCTACTTGCGCGGGCTGCTCGACCGCTTCGGCGGCAACGTCCAACTCGCGGTGGCCGCATACAATGCCGGTCCGGGGGCGGTCGAGAAGTACGATGGCGTACCGCCCTATGCCGAAACGCAGAACTACGTTCAAAACGTCCTGTCCAGCTTCGAAAAATATAAAGCGGCCAATCCGCAATAACGCGGCGCTCGGCGTGGCCGCAGCGCTACTCGCGTTCGTCTTAACGGGCGCGGCTTCACCATCCCTCACCGACGTACTCGACGCGCACCTGCGCGCGATTGCCGCGCTGCACGTCAAAGAACCCGCTACGCTGGTCACGGCAGGGAGGCTCGACGGCTTGGACCTGCACGGCACGTTCCAAAGCTGGCACGACGGCACGCACGAACGGTACGACGAGATGCTCGGCTTGCTCGCGCAGCGGACGCTGCGCACTGGCGATACGCAGTACGTGCAAAACGCCAACGGCGACGTGCGCGTGCTGCACGGACTGCTCGCGCGCCGGCAAATCACCGAGGATTTCATCGACTCCGAAGCATTCGCGCGCCATCCTGAAAGCGACGAGCTGCTCGGGAGCGCGACGCTGCCCGACGGCCGCACCGTGTGGCGCGTTCGCGTGGCGCCGCCGGGCGGCGAACCGTTCGAAATCGCGCTCGACGCAACGACGTCGCTGATCGATCAAAAAGCGTACGTCGAAGGTGACGCGCTGGCGACGTCGACGTACGACGATTATCGCGTGATCAAAGGCGCGCTCGTGCCCTATCTCGAGGTGGATTCGAGCGGCAACCACGCGTTCGACGTGACATCGAAAGTCGAATCGGTTGCGGTGAACGATCCGATCGACGCCGCGATCTTTGCGCCGTTTACGTCGACGGTCGTGGACGCACCCGAGCCGGTGACGGTGCCGCTGCTGTCGGATCGCGGCCACTACTTCGTGCGCGCGTCCGCCGGCCAGACGCCGCTCTTGTTCTTGGTCGACTCCGGGTCGCAAGGCATGTTTCTCGATCCGGGCGCCGCGCAACGTCTGGCCCTCAAAACCGAGGGAAAGATCGAAGTGCGCGGCGCGCAGCGGACGACCGGGCTCGGCGTTGCCCCACTCGAGGCGATCGACATCGGCGGCGCACGCTTGCCGCTGCACGTTGTGTCGGTGATCGACTTGCACGCGGTGACGTATAACGGCGCGACGGTCGACGGCGTCTTGGGGTATCCGTTCTTTGCCGCTGCGGAAGTGCGCATCGACCCCGACAAGATGACGATGACGATCGGAAAGCCGGGCACGCTGCCGTCGCAAGGGTCGGCCATCGCCGTCGATACCGACCGCGAGCTCCCCGAAACCGACGCGAAGATCAACGACGTCGAGGGACGCTTTCTGCTCGATACCGGCAACTCCAACGAGCTGCTGGTCTTTCACTCGTTTGTCCGCCGTCATCCGAGCGCCGTGTTTTACGCAGGCAGCAAGTTTACGGGCAATAGCGGCGTCGGCGGATCCAGCTCGGCGGTGCGCGCCATCGTCGACCAAATCGAAATCGGCCCGTTTAAACTCTACAATCGCTACGCCGACGTCATGCTGGCCGAACAGGGCGCCTTTGCCGATCGTACGGAAGCGGGCAATATCGGATTGGGGACGCTGAGCAACTTCGTCTTTACCTTCGACTTGCCGCACCGCACGCTGTTCTTGGAGCCGGCGCGCTCGTTCGACAACGGCCGTTTTCGCACGCGCGAGGGATCCGCTCCGCCGTTCATGCGCCGGTAACGCGGCGGCGATGTCTCCGTCATCGTAGCGCGCCATGCTAGCGCTATGATGACGCAAGCACTGGAAATCAGCGTTCTTTCCGCGCCGCTGGCCGCCATCGATCGCCGCGCGCTGTCGCAGGCCTGGTATTCGGCGCTGCACGTCGCGCGAAGCGGTCGGTCTCGCGGCGAACCCATCCGAAAGCGTGCGGCGCAGACGCCGTCGAAAGCACGAACGGCGCGACCGCCGGCGCAGCACGAGCCGCGTGCAATCGCGTCGCGTCGCCGTGGCGCAACCTCGGCGGCGAAAGACGGGCGCCGGTTTGGGTTTGCAGCCGAGCGGCGCGCCGTACCGTCGCGCTTGTCGCGCGACATCGAACGCGCGTTGTTCGCGCCGCGCGCTCGCAATCAAGCCACCGTTATGGTCGACGGCCTGCGCGTGTGCGTCTCGATTGCCGCCGGGGCGTCCGGCGTGCGCATCGTCGCGGTCTGCAGGCCCGCAATTCGCGACGCCGTGGCGCGCGCGCTCGCGCAGGCCCGGTTTGCGCTCGCTGCCCGGTGCATCCCGTGTTCTTAAATCCGACGATCTCCGCCGCGCTCGATCGCATTGCGGAACGCGCCGCCGACGTGCGCCGCGCGTTCGTTCCGGGCGCCATTCCTCGTTACGACGACGTTGCCTCCGCTTCGCCGCATTCGGAGTTTACGCTCGATCCGCTGTCGGTCGCACTCGCGCCGGATACCTACGTCGCGTGCCGGACTCCCGACGGAAAGACGGCGTATACGCGCGACGGTCAATTCACGATCGACGGCGACCGCCTCTGCACCGCCGACGGCCTTCCGGTGCTGGGTTTCGCGCGACCCAATCGCGGGCTGGGCGAACTCTGCGTCGATCCGGTCGACGCCACCCTCGGGCGCGTGGCCGACCTGCGCGTTGCAAGCGACGGAACGCTCAGTTATACGCGTTCCGCGATCGATCCGCGCAGCGGCCGCAGCGAGCGGCAGCGCGTTGCCGTCGGGCGTATTGCAGTCGCGCGTTTTCCCGCCGCGACCGTGCTGCCGGCGATCGACGCAAAGACGTATGCGGCGCCGGACGGCGTTACGCCGCATCTGGGCATGCCGGCCGACGGCGGGCTTCCGCCGCTCGAATCGATGCGGCGCCAGCACAGCGGTGTCGCGCTCGACGAGTCGCTCGCGCGATTGAAGGCGGCGTACGTCGCATTCGACGCGCTGACGGCCGCCGAAACCGCCAGCGGCCGATTCAAGAAGACCGTCATGGATTTGGTGAAATGAAAGTCTTGACGTTTC
>JAFAHZ010000081.1 GCA_019236975.1 Vulcanimicrobiota bacterium
GACCCCATCGAAAACGCGGAGCTCTTAGGAACCAGCATCGTTACGCTCTCGACGCCGGAGGAGCGTGTGTTAGCGATGTCGCGCGTGCTGGCGATGCAATGGCACGCGGCGATGCACCTTCGCCCCGGCCCGGCGGATGAGGAGGTCACGTTGCGCACGCAACACCGCGAAGCGTCGTTTGGTACCGGGGCCGGCAGTCTTGCGGACGAGCCGCAATCGGTGACCGTGAAATGGGAACGCGCGCTCAGCGCCCGGGACACTACCGCATTACGCGTTTTTCTTGAGGCGGTGGCGCAGGTTCCAGCAAAACTTTTGCGCATCGTCACTGCGAACGGCACGGTCCTATTGGGCGAAGATGTGCTCGATCTCCCCGAAGGAACCACCGCGCTGCTCGTAGCGCTTGGGTCTGCACGCAAGCCGCTGACTCGTGAGGAGTTGTGCGACATGCTGTGGCCCGAGTCGGACGGCGATGCGGCGAGCACAGCCTTGAAGATGAGCGTCCATCGGGCGCGCGTGCGCCTCGGGGACCCTTCGTATTTGCGGACTGCGCGCGGTTCGTACTTCTTGGGCCCGAATGTCACGGTCGATCTCGGGGATATCGACGAATTGACGTCGCTGCTCGCGCGTGGCCAACAGCTCACCGAGGAGCAGATCGAGCGTGTAGTGGGGCATTACCAGTTCCTCCGGCTCGGGCGTCCGGCGTGGCTCGTACGCAGGGAGTGGTTCATGCCGCACGAGCGGCGATTGCAGGCTGCTACGCGTGAGATGGGCCTATTTCTGGCCCGCCGCGCACTCGAAAAGCAAGAGTACGGTCACGCCGCCGACATCGGGCGCACGCTGCGCGACCTCGACCCCCACGACGAAGCCACTCTCGATATCTCAATTCGCGCCTATCTCGGTCTCGGTGACCGGCGCTCCGCGCTCGAAGAGTTTCACGCCTACGAGGAATCTGTAGCCAAACTTGGACGAAAACCATCGACAGCAATCGTCGATCTCGTCCAACTCGAGAAGGCTTAACTAACGACAAGGACCGCCTCATCTTCCGCTGCGCCCAGCGACTTCATCGACTCGAGGGCCGCGAATTTGTAGCCGAGGCCGTGCACGGTGGTAATGACGTCGCCCATGCCGCAATCGCCAAGTCTTCCGCGCAAACGGTAGACGTGCACGTCGACCGTCCGCGTATCGCCGCAAAAATCGAAACCCCACACCTTCTGCAGCAGCCGTTCGCGCGAAAGTGCCATGCCGGGATTGCTGGCCAGTTCCACGAGCAGCGCGAACTCGCGCGGTTTGAGCCCGGCGTCGATGCCGTCGACGCGCACCTCGCGCGCGCGTTCGTCGATGACGAGCCGCCCGAAACGCAGCGCCGCGCGTTCGCGGTTTTGGGGCACGCCGCTGCGGCGCAGAATCGCTTTGACGCGCGCGACCATTTCTCGCGGACTGAACGGCTTGCAAACGTAGTCGTCGGCGCCGAGTTCGAAGCCGACGACGCGATCGACTTCGTCGGTGTGTGCGGTCAGCATAACGATGGGAATGACGCGATTTTCACGGCGCAGCGTACGCGCGACCTCGTACCCGTCGATGCCGGGAAGGCCGATATCGAGAATCAGCAGATCGGCAACGGTGCGCGCGTGGCGAAGGGCGGCGAGACCATCGGGTACGCCGACGACGGAATACCCTTCGCGGCGCAGATGGTGCACGAGCAGCTCGCGAATGGGCTCGTCGTCTTCGGCGACGACGATCGTTTGCACCGGCATGCCTGCGAGAGTGCCCGCACGCCGGTCGCGCCCGACATGCCTACTCGAAGTCGACGGCTGCCAGCGGCCCGAACCGAGCGGCGTGCTCGCGCAGCACGCGATAGATGGTCGATGCGGGAAAACCGAGCCGTTCGAGCTTGCGCGCGGCCGACGGATAGGCGAGGCGGTCGGTTTTTGCGGCGATCGCTTCGAAGGCTTGCGAGCAGCGTTCGCGCTCGTCGCTTTCCAGCGCGTCGACCGCTTCCCCGGCGGCATCGCGATCGATGCCCTTGCCGACGAGTTCGCCGACGAGCCGGGCGTCGCCGAGCAGCTTGCGCTTTCGCTCGACGTACAGCCGCGCGAACAGCCGGTCGTCGACGAAGCCGTCGGCTTTACAGCGTTGGACCGCCGCGCGAATCGCATCGTCGTCGAAGCCTTTGCGTTCGAGCCGCTGCCACAACTGCGCTTCGGAAAGACGCTGCCGCGCGAGCATGGCTAGCGCGGCAGCGTAGGGTTTCACGCGGTCGTTACTTGCAGCTCGCGACGATATAGTAGGCGCCGGCCGGGATCGTAAACCCGGCGCCGAGCGGTACCGACGGGAAGCGAACGGCGTGACCCGTGACCGCCGTCGTCAGCGGTGTATCGAGCCAGCCGCTCGAGGTCAGCACCGACAGCGTGCACGTCGATCCGGGCAGCTTTGCCGGATACGTGACGTTAATCGACGGCGTCGAAGTGAACTTCGCAGCCTTGCCGCCGTTGACGACTTTCAGGTACACGATCGGGGTGCCCGCCGCGCCCGTGTACGACGGAAACGGCGTGCCGCCCAGCGGCTGAATGTCGCCGTTCCCGGTAGCGTCGGCCGCCAAGATCGGCGTGCTCTTCGTGACGTGCTTGCGCGCGCCGAACTTCATCAGCACGACGATGCCATGGTAGTGCGTCAGGAACAGCTTCGCGCCTTGCGGGCGCAGCAGCACGCTGTCGCACGAACCGCCGAAGAGATACGTGTTCGAAGGCTGCACGCACGTCTTGGCGCGGGCGACAACCTGCGGCGCCGGCGCAACGC
>JAFAHZ010000096.1 GCA_019236975.1 Vulcanimicrobiota bacterium
TAGCAGCGGCGTGACGCCGCTCGTCGAGGCCGCGGGCTTCTCCGAAACCAGCGAATACCCACGAATTTCAGCTGCTGGATAACACTAATAGCACGACGAGGTAGCGATCAATCTTGGCTAACGTCACTCTGTCCGTTTGGGGCGCCCTAGGGGAATGTCTCCAAGTCAATACGCCTATGCGCCCCATGGCCCGGGGGCCCCACGAAGTGGGGGGCGCGGAGCCTAGGGCGGAGCGCCTTTAAAGTGGATATCGGGATCGATCTCGGAACCGCCAACGTTTTGGTTCACGTCAAAGGCAAAGGCATCGTCTTGCGCGAGCCGTCCGTCGTGGCGAAAGATATGAATAACGGCCGCGTGCTCGCCGTCGGTGAAGAGGCGCGTCAAATGCTCGGCAAAACGCCCGCGCACATACAAGCGATTCGTCCGCTGCGAGACGGCGTCATCGCCGATTTCGAAGTCACCGAAGCGATGCTTTCGTATTTCATCAAGAAGGTCATGAAAGATCGTTCTTGGTGGTCGTCGATCGTCAAACCGAAGCCCCACGTGACGATTTGCGTGCCGGCCGAAATCACGAGCGTCGAGGAGCGCGCCGTCAAGGATGCGGCCAAGCTCGCGGGCGCTCGCGACGTAGACATCGTCGAAGAACCGATGGCTGCGGCGATCGGCGCGGGCCTTCCAATTGAAGGTCCCTCGGGAAGCATGGTCGTGGACATCGGCGGCGGCACGACCGACGTTGCCGTCATTTCGCTGGGCGGTATCGTCGTCTCGCAATCGCTGCGCGTTGCCGGAAATAAGCTCGACGACGCCATCGTTCGCTATATTCGCCGCGTCTACAATTTGATGATCGGCGAACGGACGGCCGAGGAGATTAAGATCAAAATCGGTTCGGCGTACAAGCTCGAGCAGGAGCTGGCGATGGAGATTCGCGGCCGCGACCTGATCAACGGGTTGCCCAAAACCGTGAAGATTACGAGCGAAGAAATTCGCGAGGCCCTCAACGAACCGGTCGGTGCGATCGTCGAAGCGGTCAAATCGGTTCTCGAGAAAACCCCGCCCGAGCTGGCCTCGGACATCATCGATCGCGGTATCATTCTGACCGGCGGCGGCGCGTTGTTGCGCGGGCTCGACAAGCTGCTGTCGGAAGTCACCGGCGTACCCGCCATCGTTGCCGACGATCCGTTGTCGTGCGTGGCTTTGGGAACGGGAGCGCGCCTCCACATCTAACGATGTCGCACGCACACGAGCGCATCGGCCGCACGATCGACGCGCGTACCGACCGTCCCGAGGAGATAGCCGAGGAAGTTGCGGCCGTCGTGTTTGCGGGCGGCACCGTGATCTTCCCGACCGATACCAGCTATGCGCTGGGGTGCGATCCGTGCCGGAGCGACGCGGTCGATCGCGTCTACGCAGCGCTCGGCCGTCCCGACCACCGTCCGCTCACCGTGCACGTTGCCACGTCTGCGGAATTTCTCGAATATGCCGGCGACAATCAGCTGGCGGTGTTGGTTGCCAAGCGCTTTCTGCCCGGGCCGCTGATCGTGCTCGTTAAGAAGCCAAGCTTCGTCAGCGACGATCTTACCGCCGGGCTGCAGACGGTGGCGTTCCGCGTTCCCGACGATCCGCTCGTCCGCGAGCTGCTGGAACGCTGCGGACCGCTGGCGGGAACAACCGCCAATCCTCGGGGCGGCGCGCGGTACGCCGGCGGGGACGACCGCTCGATGCTGCCGGCGGCCGATCTCCTGGTCGAGCACGGACCAACGCGTTACGACACCGAATCGACCATCCTCGACTTGACCGGAACGCACGCGCGGTTGCTTCGCGAGGGCGCGGTACCGCAGAGCCGGCTGGCGGAACTTCTCGGCCCGATAGAACGTCCTACGGTAAAGGTACGAACGCAACACGCATGAGCCATAGAATCTTCATCGCCGTCCTCGGCATCGCGCTGCTCGCCCCAAGCCCGCGGCCGCCGATGCCGCGGCCCCCGATGCCGGCGCCGGCGATTCCGGCACCGCTCAATCCGCCGCAGGCCGTCGGCTTCGATCTCGGCGTTTGGACGGTGCACGCCAGCTCCGTCGACGCGAACTTCAAAACGGGCGACTTCAGCACCAACCAGAAGGTCGTGATGACCCGGGCGGGAGGCGACGTCACCGCCGATCGGGCCAACGGCAACTACAAAAAGCAAATCGTGTATCTCGTCGGACACGTCGTGATGCACGACAGCAGCGGTACGTACGGCGGTTTGTCCAGCGGTGCGGAAGCGAAGCCGAGCGGGCCGTCGACCTTGACGGCGGATCGCGCGGAGATCGACGGAACGGCCAAGATCTACAAGGCAATCGGAAACGTGCACTACGTCGAGAGCGATACGATCGTCGACTCGGAGAACGGCACGTTAAACGACGATACGCACGACCTCTTCCTCCAGGGGAACGTGCACATCACGCAAGGCACGCGCAAAGTCGACGCGCAAAGCGTGGTCTATAACACGGTGACGGGTCAAGCGCACGCCGAAGGCGACGTCACCATGCAGTTCCCGGGACAGCTGCATCGCGGGCTCGCGACGCCCAGGCCGCTGCACCTGCCGAAGAATCCCGTCACGACGCCGGTGGAAGCCACTGCCCCGCCAACTTCACCGTAAAGCCGCTCCTTCGCGCGAGGAGCAGTCGCTCTTCACGACACCCGAAAGCGTGCCGCTGGCGGCCCGCATGCGCCCGCAGACGCTCGACGAATTCGTCGGCCAGGAGGCGATTCTCGGACCCGGTCGCGCGTTGCGGCGTGCCATCGAAAACGACGCGGTCCCTTCGATCCTTCTGTGGGGTCCGCCCGGTACGGGTAAAACCACGCTCGCGGAAATTATCGCGCGACGAACCGGGTCGTACTTCGAACGCCTCTCCGCGGTCAGTGCCGGCGTGGCGGATTTGCGCCGCGTCGTGGCCGAGGCGCAAACGCGCGCGCGCGCCGGAGCGCGGACCGTGCTCTTCATCGACGAAATCCACCGCTTTAACAAGGCGCAGCAAGACGCGGTCCTTCCGTACGTGGAGGACGGTACGGTGACGCTGGTCGGCGCGACGACGGAGAATCCGTCGTTCGAAGTGAACTCTGCGCTGCTTTCGCGCGCTCGCGTCTTCGTGCTCAAAGCCCTGTCGGACGAGGACGTCGGGCGCATCGTCGATCGCGCGCTGGACGATTCAGAGCGCGGATTGGGCGCGAGCGGGGTGCGACTCGACGAAGACGCGCGACGAACGCTCGTCGACTTGGCGAACGGCGACGCGCGAACGGCGCTCAACGCACTCGAGTTCGCGGCGGCAACGGCCCTCGATTCCGGCGGTGTGCGGACGATCGGGAAGAGCGCCGTGCTCGACGCGATGCAGCGCCGCGTCACCAGCTACGATAAAGCCGGCGAAGCGCACTACGACACCGTCAGCGCGTTCATCAAATCGATTCGCGCAAGCGATCCCGATGCGGCCGTCTATTGGCTCGCGCGCATGCTGGACGGCGGCGAGGATCCCCTATTCGTCGCGCGCCGGCTGGTCATCTTGGCATCCGAGGACGTCGGCTTAGCCGATTCGCGCGGATTGTCGGTTGCCGTCGCCGCGCAGCAAGCGGTGCATTTCGTCGGGATGCCCGAAGGATTTTTTCCGCTCGCGCACGCGACGCTTTACCTCGCGCGAGCCGCGAAGAGCAACAGCGTCGGTCGCGCGTACGGCGCGGCGATGCAAGACGTGTTGGAAACGCGTAACGAACCGGTGCCCCTTCACCTGCGCAACGCCCCGACCGGTTTGATGCGTGAGCTGGGATACGGAAAAGAGTATCACTACGCCCACGACGATTACGGGGTCAAGCAGTTCAATTTACCGGAGAACCTGCGCGGCCGCACGTACTACGAGCCCGGCGAAAATGACGAGAAAACATAAAAAAGGCGGTCCGATTTTTTATGATCTCGGACCGCCAGTTTCCCGTTGCTACTTCTCGGAGTGTGCGTTGGAGCTTCGCACGAGCGTTATCGTAAAGGACGTCGCTGGGAGCGTGCTGTGACCTCGATAAACTCTTCGCGCATCTATCTCGACTACGCAGCGACGACTCCCTTGCGGAGCGAGGCAGCAGATGCCATGCGGCTGGCACTCGATGAAGCCGCTTACAATCCGAGCTCGCTTCACGCCGAAGGCCGCAGAAGCCGCGCCGTGCTGGACGGCGCGCGCGAACGCGTCGCGCGCCAGCTCGGTGTCGCGCGTCAGAACGTCGTTTTCACGGGCGGCGGCAGCGAAGCCGACAACCTTGCGATCCTAGGGAGCGCTCGCGCTGCATCCCGCCAGTCGGGGCGGCGGCACGTCGTTACCACCGCCATCGAGCACCACGCCGTTCTGCACGCGGTCGACGCGCTGGCGAGCGAGGGCTTTGAAGTGACCGTCGTCCCGGTAAACGACAAAGGGTTAGTCGATGCGGCGCACTTCGAGGCCGCGCTGCGCGACGACACCGCTCTCGCGAGCGTCGCATACGCAAACAACGAAATCGGAACGGTGCAGCCGATTGCGGACTTCGCGTTTCGCGCGCACCGTCGCGGCGCGATCTTTCACACCGATGCCGTTCAAGCGCCGCTGTGGCTGCCGACGAACGCCGGCGACGTTGGCGCGGACTTGGTGTCGCTGTCGGGGCACAAATTCTTCGGGCCTAAAGGTGTCGGCATTCTGGCACTAAACGGAGCGTTCGCGTTGGAACCGCTCGTGTACGGCGGAGGACAGGAGTTCGGACGGCGCGCCGGCACCGAAAACGTCGCGGGTATCGCCGCCTTCGCGACGGCGCTGGAGCTTGCGGCTTTCGAACGCGCTGAGGGATCCGCCCGAGTGGCGTCGCTGCGGGACCGCCTCGAGGACGGCATTCGGCGAGCCGTCCCCGACGTACGCGTGAACGGCGCGGGCGCCGATCGAATTCCCAACGTTCTCAACGTGAGTTTTGCGGGGGTCGACGCCCAGGCACTCCTCGCGCGCCTGGACTTGGACGGCGTGGCGGTCTCGGCGGGCAGTGCGTGCACTTCGGGCGTGTTGGAACCGAGTCACGTCATTGCGGCACTCGGCATCGATCCGCGCTGGCGAAATGGCGCGATCCGCTTCTCGCTCGGACCGCCCTCGACCGCCGCACAGATCGATCGTGCGCTCGAGATTACGGTCGCTGCGGTGGCCGACGTCCGCCGCATCCCGACCAGCGCGTAAATGGCCCGGGAGAAGGGGATACTCAGGGGTCGGCCCGAACCGCGACCGACCTTGGAGGACAGGCAAGCGTGACGACATCAGATCTCGGCGGCTTAATCCGCGACATTTTGGTCGGTGTCGGGATCTTCTTGTTCGGTCTCGGGATTTTCATCTCGATGCTGGCGCTCTCCAAGACGCTCAAGCGTCTCGACACGACCCTCGACGGGGTCGACCGGCAACTCGAAAACTTGGGGGCGCCGGTCGCCAAGACGTTGGAGCACGTCGACGGCATCGCCGGCACGGCCGATGCCGCCCTGGAACGTCTCGGCGGCGTCGTCGGTTCGCTCGAATCCGTTGCGGGCAGTCTATCGCAGACGGCGAGCTTGGCGAAGAACGCGATCTCTCCGGCGATCGTCAACGTCGGGGCGGCCGCAAGCGGCGTAACCGCGGGTTTACGCCGCTTGGTTACGGGAAAGAAGTCAACGGACCAACCCTAAGCTAGGAGTAGGTTTATTATGAGTAACGGCAGAGGCGGAGGCGGTGGTTTCTTCGCCGGCTTTCTTATCGGCGCTCTGGTCGGCGGAATCGGTGCCGTGTTGTTATCGCAAGAAGAAACGCGCGACCTTTTCGTTGGCAAAGCGCGCGAAGCGGGTAATTTCGCCAAAGACGCCTCGGACGATCTCCGCGGTAAGGTTGCCGACGTGACGGCGCAATGGCAGTCGAGCGCGTCCGAGCTGTACGAGCGCGGACGTCAGGTCGTCGAAAATGCGCGTACGACGTTCGATGCTGCCGTCGACGACGGGCGCGAAGCTTCGACACAAACGAAAAGCGAACTGGAACGACAGGCTGGGGGATAGCACATTGGATATTAAGGTCAACGTCCGGGAAGCACCGGGTGACTGTTACGTGGTGGACTTGAGCGGCGAGATCGACGTGTACACGTCGCCGAAAGTCAAGGACGCAATAGGCGAGCTCATCGACCGCGGCGTTTATCACTTGGTGATCAACCTCGAGAAAGTTCGCTACATCGACTCGACCGGTCTTGGCGTGCTCATCGGCGGTCTCAAGCGCGTGCGCGAGCACGGCGGTTCGGTCAATTTGGTGTGCACGAATCCGCAGATCAAGAAGATCTTCGATATCACGGGGCTCGTAAAGATCTTCGGAATCTTCGATACCGAAGATTCGGCGATGAAGGCGTTGGTGTGAGACAGGCGGTCGAGCGCATGAGTACCGACGTGGTCGAGCTGCGCATTCCCAGCCGGGCGGAATGGGTCGCGCTCGCGCGCTTGGCAGTTGCGGCTGTCGCAAACCGGCTTCGTTTTACCATCGAGGATATCGAAGACGTGAAGCTGGCGGTGGCGGAAGCGTGCACCGCGGTCATACAGCACGAGCGCCACGGCGAATACATCGACCTCACCTGCGAAACGTCTGGGGATTCGCTGCGCGTGCGCGTGCGAGACGCCGGACGAGAGGCGAGAGTTCGCGACGAAGGCCGATCGATGGATTTGGACGAGGCGCGTATTGCGGGGCTCGGCGTCTTCTTGATTCGAACGCTCATGGACGAGGTGACCTACGACGCGGATCCGGAGCTGGGAACGGATCTCGTCATGGTGAAGAGGCTGCAGGGCCGGCCGACGGCGTAACGACGTGCTCGAACGTGATGATTCGCGTCCGGACCGCGAACGGACGCGCGCCTTGTTTGCGCTTTTCAGCCACACGCGCTCGCGCCACGAGAAGCATCCGGATCGTCCGGACACCGAATACGAAACGTTACGCGACCAACTCGTGGTAGCGCACCTTAACCTCGTGCGTTTCCTCGCCGTCAAGTTCGCCAATCGCGGCGAGCCGCTCGACGATCTCGTTCAGGTGGGCACCGTCGGTTTGCTCAAGGCGATCGACCGTTTCGAAACCGATCGCGGCGTAGAGTTTACGACGTATGCCACGCCCACGATCGTCGGCGAGATCAAGCGGTATTTTCGCGACAAAGGATGGGCCGTGAAGGTGCCGCGCCGGCTCCAGGAACTCAACCTGGCCGTGAACCGCGCCAGCGACAAGCTAGCCATCGAGCTGGGCCGCAGCCCAACGGTTGCCGAGCTGGCGGAACACCTTCACGCGGGCGAAGAAGAAATTCTCGAAGCGCAGGAGTTGGGCCAAGCGTATAACTTGCTCTCGCTCGACAGCGAAGTGTCGGGCGAAACGGAGAAAAAATCGCAAACGCTCGCCGACACCGTGGGCGTGACCGATGCGGGGTTGGAGCTTTTGGAGGACCGTGCCAACCTGGAACGAGCCTTCCACGTGCTCACCGGCCGCGAACGCGTCATCATTTATTTGCGCTTCTACGAATCCGTTTCTCAGACCGAGATCGCCAAACGCCTCAACGTGTCGCAGATGCACGTTTCTCGCCTGCAAGCCAAGGCGCTCGAGAAACTTCGCGCCGTCCTCGCCGAACAGTAAATCGCGGCCGCTTACGAAGCGACGAAGACGCGATTTCGTCCCCCGCGTTTGGCTTCGTAGCAGGCCTCGTCTGCACGTCGTAACGCTTCCGCGGCCGAATCGGATCCCGCGTCGATGGTCGTCACCCCGATGCTCGCACCGACTCGCAGCGCCTGACCGTTCCAAACGATAATCGTGCCGGAGATCGCGTCGAGGATTTCCTTTGCGATCGCTTCGGAGCGTCGCGGAGGGCAGCCGCGAAGCAGGATAGCGAACTCGTCACCTCCGATGCGGGCGAAC
The DNA here is from genome assembly GCA_019236975.1 of Vulcanimicrobiota bacterium. Classification (GTDB taxonomy): domain Bacteria; phylum Vulcanimicrobiota; class Vulcanimicrobiia; order Vulcanimicrobiales; family Vulcanimicrobiaceae; genus JAFAHZ01. The sequence continues at coordinate 7,917 of JAFAHZ010000096.1, forward strand.
GCGTCGACGCGCCGCAGCTTCGAACCGACGGCGCGTGCGAGCTGGACCAACATCCCGTCGCCCGCCTCGTGACCGTAGCGGTCGTTGACCGGCTTGAAACCGTCGAGGTCGAAATAGAGCAGACCGTGCGTGAGGCCGCCCGTACGCACGCTGCCGATTGCCTCGGTCAGCGTGCGCTCGAAAGCGCGGCGGTTTTGTACGCCGGTGAGCGGATCGTGCGAGGCTTCGTACGTCAGCCGGAGCTGACGTTCGTGCGTGTCGGTAACGTCGCGGTAGACGACGATGTTATGCGCGATTCGGCCCTCGTCGTTGAGGAGCGGGCGTCCGTTGAGTTCCGCCCAAAATCGCGTGCCGTCGGAGCGGTAGAGCGCGATCTCTCCCCGCACCGGCTCGCCGGCGAGGAGTTCGGCTCGCCACGCATAGACGGTTTCCAAATCCGTCTCCGGACCGACGAGAAAGTCCGAGGACCATCCGATGATTTCGTCCCTGCGGTATCCCGTCAGGCGCAAGAACATCTCGTTGGCGTACGCAACGCGCCATTGATTGGTTGCCTCGTTCCATTCGAAGATCACCATGCCGTCGCTAGCTTGATCCATTGCAGTAGACAATAAGACCAGCTCTTGCTGCGCCTTCATCCGCTCGGTGACGTCGCGCTGGATGGCAACCGCTCCCAGCAGGCGGCCGTCGTCGCCGGTGAGCGGACGGATGTTCACCTCGGCCCAAAAAGTCGAGCCGTCTTTGCGATAGCGCAACGTCGTCAATACCGTTGGGAGCTTGAGCAGAAGGCTTTGGATGGCGCGCTCCAACTCGGCGCGATCCGTTGCCGGACCGTGGAGCAGATCCGCATTCCGCCCGATCGCTTCCTCGGCGCCGTAGCCGGTTTGCCGCGCGAACATCGGATTAACGTACCGGATGCGAAACGGCCGCTCGCCCGGCTCGTAGTCGAACACGATCACGGCGTCGTT
>JAFAHZ010000181.1 GCA_019236975.1 Vulcanimicrobiota bacterium
CAGCAGTACCGCCTGCATCGTTTGGCTCAAGCTGTTCGCAAGCAGCAAGCCGCGCGCGCCCAAGGTCGGCAGCCAAACGATCGAGAGCAGGACGTTCACCATGACGGTAACGACCGAAATCGCCACGGGCCAAATCGTCTCTTTGCAAGCAAAGCAGCAACGCGTGAGCACGACGTTGGAGGCGAGCGCAATCAAGCCGATCGCCGCGTACGGCAGCAAGCCTGCCGTTAAATCGGTTGCGTTGGCTTGGAAACTGCCGCGCTCGAAGAGCGCCTGAACCATCGGGTGTGCCAGCACGATGAGCGCGCAGACCGACGGAATCGTGATGAGGTTCACCAGGCGCAATCCGGTAACGACGCTGCGCGCGACGCCGCGGCGGTTGTCGTGCGCGAACTGCGCCGCCAGCAGCGGGAAGATCACGGTCGCAATCGCGGCGGCGAAGATCTGCTGCGGAAAGTTGACGAGCTTGACGGCGTAGTTCATTCCGGCGATGAACCCGGGCGTCAGCGTCGAGGCGAAGAACCGATCGAAGAACAGCGCCAGCTGTCCGGCCGCCGATCCGACGATGATGGGGCCGAGCAGCAGCCAGATTTTCTTCAGACCGGGGTGCTTGAGATCGATCAGGAACTTATACTTTCCGATCGAGAGAAACGACGGCAGCTGCACCAGCATCTGGGCGACGAGCCCACACGCCGTTCCGATGACCAATGCGTAGATGCCGAGATCGTGGTTGAAGAACAGTACGCAGCCGATCGTCACGACGTTGACGGCAACGCCCACCATCGCGGTCGCTTTGAACCGGTGGTACGCATTGAGCATGGCCGCCAGCACGCCGCTCAAGCTGACGGCCACGATGCTCGGCATCAGCCAGCGCGTCATGCGGATGGCGACGCCCATCTGCGGCTCGGGGAAACCGTGCGCGATCAGCGGGACGTACAACGGTGCCGTGAAATAGCCGATGACGGCGCACCCCAGCAGCACGATCGCCAATCCGTTGAGGACGGTGCTGGCCAGCCGCCACGCTTCGTCTTCTTTCTTGTGCGCGAGATATTCCGAGAAGGTCGGCACCAGCGCGCTCACGAGGGCGCCGTTGAAGACGCCGAACAAAATCGTCGGAATCGTCGCTGCAGCTAAGAAGGTGTCCATCTCCCAGCGCGTGCCGTAGTACTTCGCGGAGACCACCTCGCGCATGAAGCCGAGGACGGTCGACGCAAAGGTCGCGCCCATGATGAACAGAGTGGATCCGGCAATGTTGAATTGGTGACGCGGCTTCGACCGGTCCGGAACCACCTGGAGGTGCTGTTTCACAGGAGCCTCGCCTTCGGCGCGCCCGGGCCCCTCCCCGGCTTCCCGGCCAGGGCCGGCCCGCCGGACGAGGGAAAAGCTCGTCCCGGAAATGCGCCGCCGCCTGCTCCTCGCCGCGATCCTGACCCTCGTCCCGGCCTGGGGCTGCTCGCCGGCCGGACCGGCGGGAAACCCGGCGACGCCGCAGCAACCGGCCGCCGTCCCGTCTGCCCTCTTGCCGGGCGCCTACATCAAACACGTCGTCATCATCGTCCAAGAAAACCGCAGCTTCGAGAACTTTTTTGCCGGCTGGCCGGGTGCGGACGCACCGATGTACGGCTACGACCGCCCGTGTAAGCCCACCGAACGCTGCAAACGCTACCGGATTCCCTTGCACGAGACCACCTTCAAAGGGCTGGATCTGGTGCATTCGTACGGCTCTGCGCTGATCGACGTCGACGGCGGCGCGATGGACGGCTTCGGCCGGCCGACGCTCGGGCAGGGCCGCGTGACCGGAAAAGCAGCGTACGCCTACGTTAAGCACGCGCTGATTGCGCCGTATCGCGCGATGGCGTCTCAATACACGCTGGCGGATCGCATGTTTCCGTCGGAGCTCGGAGCCAGCTTCACCGCGCACCTCGATCTCATCGCCGGAACGACGGATTTGACGCCGCAGAAGGCGCTCGTCGACACGCCGACCGGAACGCCTTGGGGCTGCGACGCGCCGTCGGGCACGATCACGTGGACCGTCACCGCGTCGCGCGTGCCGCGCGCCGACGGCCCGCGCCCGTGCCTCGACCAATTTCGCACGATGGCCGATGCGCTCGATGCCGAAGGCATTTCGTGGAATTACTACGAGCCGGCAGTGTTCAATCCGACCGGCAGCTGGTCCGCGTTCGACGCGATCGCTAACGTGCGCGACGGCGGCGATTGGGCGCGCAACGTGCTCGCGTCGACGCCGCAAACGAACGTGCTCACCGATCCGGCGCAAGGCCGGCTTGCGTCGGTTGCGTGGGTGACGCCGGATTTCTACGACTCCGATCACCTCAACTCAGAGAGCGATACCGGTCCCTCGTGGGTCGCAGCCGTCGTCAACGCGATCGGCGAGAGCCCCGCGTGGAACAGCACCGCCATTATCGTGCTGTGGGACGATTGGGGCGGCTGGTACGATAACGCCGTACCGCCCAACCTCGACTTTCGCGGCTTAGGCATTCGCGTGCCGTGCTTGATTATCTCGCCCTACGCGCGCAAACATTACGTCTCGCATACGACGTACGAGTTCGGCAGCGTGCTGAGGTTCGTCGAGCAGACGTTCGGCGTTCCACCGCTCGGTACGGCCGCCGACGGCTACACCGACGCGCGCGCCAACAGCATCCTCGATGCCTTCGACTTCACGCAGGCACCTAGCGCGTTCGTGCCGATCCCGGCGCCCTATCCGGCGCAATATTTTCTCGCGCGGCCACCGTCGTACCGCGTGCCGGACGAGCAATAGATGCGGCGCTCTGCAGCGGCTGTCGTGCTCCTCTGGATGACGTCTGCGTGCGGCGCCGGTGGGCCGGTCCCGCAATCGCCCGTCGCTGCAACGCATGCGTTCGCCGCCGGCGGCATCGCCGGTCAGTATATCGAGCACGTCGTCGTCGTCGTTCAGGAGAATCGCAGCTTCGACAACCTGTTCGAGGGATTTCCCGGCGCCGATACGTCGCCGACGGGGCTGTGCTACAACGCGCAGACGCGACAAGAACAGACGATGACGCTGCAGCCGAGCGGCTGGGCGTTCTTGCCGCCGAAAATCGATTTGCCGCACAGCTTCACCGCGTCCGTCGTGGACTACGACAAGGGCCGAATGGACGGGTTTTGCAATGCCGACGTGCTGCCGGGCGTCACGGCCGGCTATCTCGCGTACTACTATATGAATCCGTCGCTGGTCGCGCCGTACCGCGCGATGGCGCAGCAGTACGTGCTGGCCGACCGCATGTTTCCGACCGAGTTCGGCGGCAGTTTTCCGCAGCATCTCAATCTCATCGCCGGCAACGACGAACTGACGCCGCACACCGCCGTCGCGACCGACCCCAATGCGACGCCGTGGGGATGCGACGCTCCGGCCGGATCGGTCGTCAACGTCGTCAACGAGCGGCGCTTTCTGCGGCCGGGGCCGTTTCCGTGCTTTACGCAGTTCAAAACGATCGCCGACTCGCTCGACGCGGCCGGCGTTTCGTGGAAGTATTACGCCCCGTCGGTGCGCGGCAGCACCGGCGGCGCTCTTTGGAACGCATTCGACGCGATCAAAGCCGTGCGCTACGGCAGCGACTGGGCCAACGTCGTTTCGCCCGAGACGTCGTTCCTCACCGATGCAAGAAGATCGTTAGCGGGCGTTACGTGGGTGATTCCCAGCTACACCAACTCCGACCATCCCGGTTCGAATAGCGGCACCGGCCCGTCGTGGGTCGCGTCGGTCGTCAATGCGGTCGGCCGAAGTCGCTTTTGGCGATCGACGGCAATCGTCGTGCTGTGGGACGATTGGGGCGGACTCTACGACAACGTGCCGCCGCCGCAGCTCGACTATCGCGGGCTCGGCGTTCGCGTGCCGTGCATCGTCATCTCACCGTATGCCAAGACCGGCTACGTGTCGCACACGCAGTACGAATACGGCAGCATCCTGCGCTTTATCGAGGAAACCTTCGGTTTACCAGCGTTAGGTCCGGCTTCGGCCGGGTATACCGATGCGCGCGCCGCCAGCATCGTCGACGGCTTCGATTTCACGCAGACGCCGCGACGGTTTCATCGCTTCGACGCGCCGTACGGCGAGCGATTCTTCCTCACGCAGAAACCGTCGGCAACGCCGCCCGATACGCAGTAGCTTTGCTACTCCGTATCGACGGGTTCGTTCGAGGGCGGCTGCCGCGTGAAGAACTGTTTGGTGAACTTGGTCGAGATCGGCACGAACGTGCGAGCCGGCCGCGCGAAGTTGAAGACGTTGCCCGGTCCCGCGCAGATGCTGTTGGGGTCGCGGTCCCACTGATTGAGCGGCGCGAGCTTGAACGTTTGCTCGACGCACTTGAGGATGCTGCCGAACTCGTAAGTCGTATGCGAGATTTTCCCCTTGGGTACGTACGGCGAGATCACCAGCAGCGGCACGCGGAAGCCGGTGCCCTGATAATCGATCTGCGGCGGTGCGACGTGATCGTAGTAGCCGCCCCAATCGTCCCAGGTCACGACGATCGCAGTGTTGTTCCAGTATTTGCTCTTCCCGATCGCGTCGACGACGCTCGCGACCCACGCCGGACCGTAATCGATGGGGAACTTATACCCGGCCGGCACCGGATTCGGCGGATCGACGGCATGATCGGAGTTGAGAAAGTCGGGAATGACCCACGATACCGACGGAAGAGTACCGTTGCTGATGTCGGTGAAGATGTTCTTTTCCGGTGACGAGACGTTCGTCGTCCATTCGGGTCCGTAGCGCACGGCACGCACCGAGTCGAACGCATTGAACAGCGCGCCCGATGCATCGGCGCCGATCGCCGGCACGTAGTACTTCCACGTGACGTGGGCGGCGTCGAGCGAATCGCGGATCGTCGGAAAATCGACGCAGGGGGCAGGCCCTTTTCCGGGCTGATAGTTCCTGGCGGTGCCCGGCACCCAGTGCGCCAGCGTAATGAGCGACGTCACCGAGCTGCTGGGCGCGTCGCAGCCCCACGGGCTGCCCGTCGGAAAGTCTATGATGCTGTGGCCCGGCGAAAACTCCGTACCGCCGGCAATCAAGTCCAAGTGCGCGGTGTAGCTGCCGCTGCTTTGCGTTTGGAACATGTGGTCGGCGAGTACGTACTGTTTGGCCATCGCCCAATACGGCGCGATTTGATTTGGAAAGACGTATTGATACGCGCCGGTCTGCGGCGGCGCTTTGAACTGACCGGCGCCTCCCGAACCGACGAGATCGAAACCGTCCATCTTCCCGCGGTCGTACTCGGTCAAGAAGTCGCGGTGATCGTGCGGGTAGCCGTAATCGCTGAGGTTCGTCTCTTTGAGGGCGATGGCTTTACCGGCGTGCGTGACGCCTGTCTTCGCGCCGTCACCGCCCGGAAACGTCGCAAACAGATTGTCGTACGTCCGGTTTTCTTGGACTAAGATGACGAAATGCTGGATCTTACTCGCACGGGCGTCGCTCAGCGCGAGCGGCAAAACGCCGCCGGCGCTAGCGGTGTTTGGCGAAAACCCGGCCGTCCCACCGCTGCACGCGGTGAGCAATAGGAGTGTGAGTGCGCGCTTCATTCGTAGTCGACGTATCCTTCGACGGGCGGCTTACGGGTCAAGAAGTAATGCGCGTCCAGCGGTGCCGGAATCGTCCTAAACGGCCGCGGATGCTGCGAGAAATCGAAGCTGTCGACGAAGCTGCGCGCGCGCGCGTCGGTGTACCCGAACGACGCCGGCCCGAGCGCGGGCAGACCGAAGGTTTGCTCGACGAACTTCAAGACGCTGCCGAACTCGTACTGCGAGTGCGAAACGTGCGGCTTGACGTACGGCGAGATGATCAAGCACGGAACGCGGATGCCGAGACCGACGAAATCCTTCTGCTGCGGCCGCGCGTTGTCGTACCAACCGCCCCAATCGTCCCACACGACGACGATTGCGGTCGAGCTCCAGTCCGGCCCGGTGCCGATCGCATTGACGACGCTCGACACCCACGACGGACCCGTATTGCTGTTGGAACCCGGATGATCGGAGTCGGCGTTGTCGGGCACGACCCAAGAAACGGAGGCGAGGTTCCCACTCTGCGCGTCGGCGAGCACTTGCGTTTGCGGCGCGACGACGTGCGTCGCCCAGTCGGGACCTTGGCGAACGTTCTTGATGGCGTCGAACGCCGACCACAATCCTTGGACGCTCTGATAGTACTTCCACGAGACGCCGGCGGCATCGAGCGTATCGGCGAGCGTACGGAACTGCGTGAAGCACGGATACGGCCCCATCGGATGCTCGACGCGACGCGTGTCGAGCGTCCACGACCAGGTGCCCGTCGGCGCTTCGCATCCCCAAGGTCCGGCACTCGGCCAGTCGACTTCGGCGCGCGTGGGCGAGAGATTATCGGTGGATGCGATGAGGTCGAGGTGCGAGGTGAAGCTCGCGCCGAATTCGGTCGGGAACATCTCGTCGGCGAGCACGTAGCGCTTAGCCATCGTCCAGTAGGGCGCCACCAAATTGCGCGCCAGATATTCGTAGGCGCGCGCGCCGACCGGACGGCCTTGCGTCAACTCCATATCGAAGCCGTTCATCTTGCCGCCGTTCCAGGCGGCCATCGACGCCTTCCAACCGTGCGGCATATCCGGCCCCATGAAGTTGCCCGCGGTCAGCGGCTCCTTGTGATTGAGATGGTTGTAACCGTACATCGGAGCGTTCGCACCCGGAAATCCCGCAAAAATGTTTTCGAAGCTGCGGTTTTCCTGGATGACGATCACGACGTGCTTGATGTACGTACCCGGGGACAGCGAGCGCGGCGAAAGCGCGATGGCGCTGCGCGCGCCCGTCGCAGGAACGACGGCGCTCGACGCACAGGCAACGAGCCCCAGGCCAACGAGCCCGAGAAGAGCGGCACGCAGGGTAGACATCGGACTTGCTAGTGAGCTCCTTCTTTGCGCAGCACGGCCGGAATCGTCTTGAGCACGATCGCCAGATCTCCCACCGGCGACCACGTATCGACGTAACGATTGTCGAGCTGCATCCATTCCTCGAAGTTGACGTGACAACGGCCGTTGATCTGCCACAAGCACGTGATGCCCTGCGGAACCGTCAGGCGGCGGCGAGCAAAAGCGTCGTAGTGCTCGACCTCGCACGGGAGCGCCGGCCGCGGACCGACCAGCGATATGTCCCCCAGTACCACGTTGAACAGATTGGGCAGCTCGTCGATACTCGACCTCCGCAGAAAGCTTCCTAAGGGATGCAACCGGGGATCGTTTCGTATCTTAAAGACGGGCCCTGAGAGTTCGTTGAGGTGCATGAGGTCTTCGCGCATCTCGTGCGCGCCGTTGACCATCGTGCGCAGCTTATACATCTTGAACCGGCGGCCGCCGATGCCGACGCGCTCCTGCATGAAGAACGGCGTGCCGCCCGTGACGCACACGATCGCGATCGCCGCCAACAAGATGACCGGGCTCAACGCCAAGAGCAACAGCGTGCCGAGCACGACGTCGGTCCACCGCTTCGCCAGGCGCCACCAGCCGGGGACGGTGCGTTCGAGAACGGGCGCAGCAACGGCGATCTGCATCGACGTCAACGCCCCTTCAACGCCGCTTTGACGGTCGCCCCGACGAGCTCGAGGCCGTCGACGTCGCCGAGCGCAGCGCCCGGAGCGTCGCTCACGTGGACGAATGGAACGTATTCGCGCGTATGATCGCTTCCCGGTGCGGTCGGATCGCAGCCGTGGTCGGCGGTGACGATCATCTCGTCGCCGGGCCGCAGGCGCGACTCCAAACGCGAGATCTCCGCATCGAGCGCTGCGAGCGCCTCGGCGTAGCCGCGCGGGTCTCGGCGATGTCCGAACTTGGTGTCGAAATCATTCAGATTCGTAAAAATGAACCCTCGGTTGACGCTATCCAAAAGTCCGAACGTCTTCTCCATGGCGTCGTTGTTGTCGATCGCGCGCACCGACGAGGCGATGCCGTGTCCGCAAAATATGTCGGCAATCTTCCCTACGGCGTACACTTCGATGCCGTCGGCGGCCAGGTCGTCGAGGACGCTCGGTGGCGGCTCGATGGCATAGTCGCGCCGATTCGGCGTTCGATAGAAAGCCCCCGGCTTTCCGAGAAACGGACGCGCGATGACGCGGCTGACGTTATGGGGCACCACGAGCATCTCGCGCGCACGCTCGCACCACTCGTACAGCGTCGCGAGAGGGATCACCTCTTCATGGGCCGCGACCTGAAAGACCGAGTCGGCCGAAGTATAGAGGATAGGACGCCCCGTCGACAAGTGCTCAGGTCCGAGTTCCTGTATGATTTGCGTGCCGGAGGCGGTCCGGTTGCCCAGCGGGGCGCGGCCGGCAATGCCGGCAAACCGCTCCACGACCTCGTCCGGAAAGCCGCCGGGGTAGGTCGGAAAGGCGACGGCGGTCACGATGCCGGCCATCTCCCAGTGCCCGGTCACCGAGTCTTTGCCGGCGCTGCGGGCGCGCAGCCGCGCCACCCGCGCACGCGGATGCGCGACCGGCGGAACGCCGCAAATCGACGCGAGCAACCCCAAGCCGTAACGCTCGAAGGTCGGTAAGTGCAGCGGTCCGGCCGCGCGCGATACGTTGCCGATCGTGTCGGCGCCGGGCGCATCGCCGTACGACGCGCAATCGGGCAGCGCGCCTACTCCGCCCGAATCGATGACGATCGTCACCACACGCACGAGACATAGGATACGCCGCCCGCGGACGAAAACCGACCGCTTCGATGCGCCGTCCGCTCTTACTCACCGCTGTTTTTTGCGCGCTCGTCACTCTGGGAACGCACCGCGTGCTCGCACAAGCCGCCGCACCGGCAGCGACGCCCACCCCTGGACCGGCTCCGGCGCTGGTGCGATTGACCGCCGACCATATGGAATTTTACTACGATCAGTTTCTCATCGAAGCCGACGGTCACGTGCGGGTGGAAGCGAGCGACGGCCTCGTTGCCACCGGTGACGCGTTCTCGATGGATCTCAAGCTCAACCGGTATTTGCTGGCCGGCCACGTCACGCTGACGACCACAAGCGGCACCGTCCACGGCGCGGCGATCGCGGACTTCCTCGACTTCAGCCGCATCTATTTCGTTCCCGTCACCACCGAGCCGGACCGCTGGACGTTTCTCAACGGCGATCTGCAGCATCCGGCTAAAGGGCGCATCATGCCCGGCGACGCGTTTTCGTTTCCGCAAGTCGGGCCGCAGCCGAGCTTGACGGCTTCGTCGGCGGTGGTCGGAACGCGCGACTACGTACGCTTCTCCGGTGCCACCGGCAACTTGGGCGGCCTTCCGATTCCGCTCGGCTCGTACGTCGTCAACTTCTCCTCGAACCAATACTTCGCGCAGAACTCGCTCACGGGCGCCAACTTCGATACGACCTGGAACTTCGCGGGCGGCCCGAACGCGCTGTCGGCGCTCCATTTCCGCTACGATACGGTCAACTATTTCTACCTGGCGTTCGAGCAGCATCTGGTCGGCGACCACGAATATGCGATCTTCTCGGTGAACCCGATTTCGCGCGCCGGCAAGTTCTACAACTTCCAGCTCTACGACCGGCTGGGATCGCGGTTCCAAATTCAGGACTTCACGCAGCTCTACGTCTACCAGTACAATCTTTCGGCCCCGCAGGCCGCCACGCAAACGTCGTATATCAACGCAACCTACGCGCTGCCGCATTCCTATCTCACGGCGGCTTCAAATCTCACGAACTACAACATCCTGGGCATCAATCCGTTGCTGCAGCAGACGTTTTTCCCCAATAGCGTCAAAGTCGGTGCCGGCAACCTATCGCATCCCTCGTACCTTCAGATCGGATGGTCGAGCTTTCAAAACCGCATCGGAGGCTCGGGGTCGCCGTTTTACGAGCAGATTTACGGCGCATACGGATTCAATCACGATAGCGTCGGAGCCAACCAGTACCTTCAAGGCTGTACGGTTCCGAAATGCGGATTAGGCGGAATCTACGCCCTACCGCTGCAAGTGCCGGGCTTGCAAGCCTACGGGGCGGCGTGCAACTACAAGTTTCAGCCGAAGCCGCCTATCTATTTTTGCCCGGTTTACACGACGATCTACGATCAGGTGCTCGGCTTCACACTCTTCGCCACCTCGATCAAGCTGGGCGACCAAGATAATCCGTACAAGACATTTTTCCTCAATGCCAGCCTGAACGAACAAGAGCAGTGGAACTCGCTGCCGCACCGTATCCGCCAGACGATCGCGCAGGCGAGTTTGAGCCGCCAGTTCGCGCGCCAAGTCAACTCGTATCTGAGTTACGCGATCCAAAACACCGGTGACTACTACCTGCGTGGCGGTTACACGACCTGTTCGCCGACCATCAACGGCCAGCCGAATCCGGCGTGTCCGCCGGGCTTGGACTCGTTTCGCGGGGTCGCGACGTGGCACACGCTTTCGCTGGGCGTCAACTACGTGCCGTCGCCCGAGTTCAACTTTTCGATCCTCGCGCGGCATCATGCCGATTTCCCGCCGCCGGTGCCGAACCTGTACGCGCAGCCGCCGCTCAACGTCTTGGGCCAGCCGCTCTACGCCACGTACCTCGGTCAGCCGCCCAACGATCTCAGCGGTGACGTACGTTTCAAACTTTTGCCGCACATGATGGTCGACGTCTCGCGAACGTACTTCTTCCACTACGGCAACTTGACGTGGAGCCCGCAAACCGTCATCCAGGTGCTGCCGATCTAATGGACCGAAACATAACCTCCGTGGTCAGCCGTCTGCTGTCGCTGGGAGTCGCCGCGCTGGCGATCGCGCTCGTTGCGGCCGCTTCGCCGATCGTTGTTAGCGGACAGCTGCTCGCTTATCAAGACGGCTACGTCTTTTTCAGCACCGGCGACGGCTTCCACGTCGCACCGAACGTCGTCATCCACGACGCCAAAACCGGCGGAGCGACGACGATCGTTCCCGGGCCGCGCATCTGGGCGCGCGCCACGTTCGACGCGAGCGGAACGGTGACCGAGCTCGACCTTTCGCGTAGACCGCTGCCGCCGGAGGGGAACTTTGACGACGTCGCGCGCTTTGCGGTCGCGCTCTCGACGCCCGCGCCGAATCCGGACTTGCTGCCGCAAACGCCCGCACCGGGACAAACGCTAGCGCCGGAGTTTCGCCACTTCTCGGGCAAGCCGGTGCTGGTGACGTTCGTCGCCGAAGTCCCGCCGAACACGCCGTTTACAGCAGCCGTCTACATTACCACCGACGCCAGCGGCTGGAACGCGCAAGCGATTCCGATGGACCGCATCGACACGCTGCACTTCCAAATCACGCGTCGCATCAACTCCGGCACGATCTTCCGCTATCTCTACGATCGCGGCTCGTTCCAATCGGTGGAAGTTGCGGAAAACGGCTTGCAGCGCGCGCCGCGCGAGGTCATCGTTGCCGACGCCGACGTGCGCGCCGTGCGCGACACGGTCTACGCGTGGATCGATTCGACCAACGGCGGCTACAACCAGTCTCCAACGGGCTTACCGACGCCTTATAATCCGGCGCCCTTCCCGAATCTGCCGCCGGGCGTCGGCCCCCCCGGCGTTGCAACGCCTTGCGCGCATCCGCCCCGTTGCCCGCCTCAGTGAATCGTTAACGGCAGCGTGCGTTCGGTCTCGTCGCCGCGCGTGTTGCGCGCGATGATGCGCATCGGATACGTGCCGCGCACGAAGAACGGGATCGAACCGATCCGGTAGGTCAGCGAGAATCGTCCGACGCCGGTTTTTTGCAGATTGACGCCGTAGGTTGCCACGCGCATCTCGACACTGGCGACGTTGGAGCTGGTGAGCACCTTGCCCCACAACGTATCGCCGGACGATAAGTCGGTCGTATTGACGTCGACGGCATAGATGTGCGGCGGCGCATCGGGGCGGCGCATCGGCGCGCTGAACGCGTGCGTTTTCGGTGCGGGCGTCTGCACCGGCGCCGTCTCGGCAGCGTGCGGTACTCGCGACGGCGTTGGAACGGGCACCGGCGGCGTCGCCTTCGTCAGAGGGGCTTCGGACAGCGCCACGTGGCTCGGCGGCGCGCTGCACGCTACGGCGTTCAGGGCGATTGCTGTTGCAAAAAGGCATCGGATGCGCACAGCGGGCCACCATTCTGGACCCGCCGCGCCGTTCCGCTTGCCAGGCTCGGCGCCGAGTGCGACGAACGGCTGGCGCTGTGACCATCAGCGTGGTCGTTCCCCTCTATAACGAGGAACGGAACGTCGCACCGCTCGTCGAGCGGATCGTCGCCATTGTGGAGCGCCTGCCCGATCGGCCGGCGTACGAGATCGTGCTCGTCAACGACGGCAGTTCCGACGGCACGCTTGCCGCTGTGCGCGAAGAATTGAAACGCCGCACGAACCTCGTGCTGGTGAACCTGTCGCGCAACTTCGGACATCAGCTTGCGGCGACGGCGGGGCTCGAGCTGGCGACCGGCGATCCGGTCGTCTTGATGGACGGCGACCTCCAAGATCCGCCCGAGCTGATCGCGGACTTCGTCGAAAAATATCGTCAAGGCTACGACGTCGTTTACGCGGTGCGCCGCACGCGAAAGGGCGAGAGCGCCTTCAAAATCTTTACTGCACGCCTCTTCTACCGCGCGATCAAACGGCTTACCAACGTGGCGATTCCGGTCGACACCGGCGATTTTCGCTTGATGAGCCGGCGCGTCGTCGAAGCGCTGCGCCGCTCGCCCGAACGCCACCGCTTTTTGCGCGGTATGGTGAGCTGGGTCGGGTTCAATCAAACCGGCGTCGAGTACGATCGCGACGAGCGCAACGCCGGCGAAACGAAGTATCCGCTGCCGAAAATGATTCGTTTCGCCGTCGACGGCATCACGTCGTTCTCCGATATTCCGCTGCGCTTTGCCGCGTACTTCGGCTTCGCCGTCAGCGCGATCGCCTTCGTCTACGCGATGGTGGTGATCGTCGCAAAACTGTTTCGCGTAAACCCGCCGGCGTATACGCCCGGTTGGGCGTCGACAATCGTCGCCGTCGTGTTCTTGGGCGGCGTACAGCTGATCAGCCTCGGCATCATCGGCGAATATCTGGGCCGCATCTACGATCAGGTCAAGGGGCGTCCGCTCTATCTGGTGAGCGACATCGAGCGCTCTTGATCTATCGTCCCGTCGTCGACCAGTTCCCGGTCATTCCCGCTCTCGATCCTTGGTCGGCCGCCGTTTTTGCGGCCGCGTTTCTCGGCGCCCTCGCCCTGACCGTTCGGCGACCTGCGTACGGAGCGTGCGCGCTGATCGCCGTCATGCCGTTCGCATTGTATCGCGAAGTCTTTTCGACGGCGATGACGCTGCCGCGTCCGGTACTGCTCGGCGTGCTGGTCGGGTTGACGACCTATCGCGGCGCGTTCGCGGTTTTGCGCAGCCGGCCGATGTTCTGGATCGGCGGCGCGTTGCTCGCTTACACGTGTGCTACTGCGCTCTCGGGCATCGGCGCTGCGCACCTCGACTTAGTCCTGCGCGAAACGTTCAAGGATCTCGAATACCTGCTCGTGCTGGTCGCGGCATACGTCTGTTACCGGCTCGATCCCGATGCCGATTGCACGCTCGGCGCACTTGCCGGCGTGACCGTCGCCGTTTCACTCAGCGCCCTCGCCCAAGAAGTTATCGGCGCGCCTTCCGGTCTCTACGTCGGCAACGCCGTCGTGCCGCGAATTGCCGGCGTACTGGAAGGTCCCAATCAACTCGCCGGTTACTACGACCTCGCGATTCCCGCGCTGGGCGCGTGGGCGGTCACCAAACGTACGACTCTCGCTGCGGCAGCGCTCGCGCTCGCGACCGCCGCGGACGTGCTCACCTTTTCGCGGTCCGGATTGCTCGCCGTCGGTGCCGCGGCCGTTCTCCTCGTCGTCGTCTACGGCCGTCCCATGCTCGTTGCGCTGCGTCCGGCATACGCCGGATTTGCGGCCGGCGTCGCGGTGATCGCGGGTTGGGGCATCTACGTGCATAGCGCGAACGTCTTTCGGATGTCGATCGAAAGCGCGTACGCGGGCGGCGTCGGCAACCGCAAGGAGTTGTGGGCTGCGGCGATTCGCATGTTTCTGCGGCACCCGCTGACCGGCGTCGGCGCCGGCAACTACGAGCTGGAGCTGCCGTTTTACGGCGTGCTCGGCGTGCGCACGCACGCCAACAGCTGGTACCTGCAATCGCTGGCCGAAGGCGGCATCCTGTTATTCGGTGCAACGCTAGCGATGTTGGCGGCGTTTGCGGTAACGTTTGCTCGCGCGGTGCGGCGCTCGCCGTGGATCTCGGGCGCGCTCGCCGGCACGCTCGCGCTCGCACTGCATCAAATCGCCGATTACCTCGTCTTCTTCCCGAAAATCGGCGGCACGTGGTGGGTGCTCGCCGGCATCGCCTGCGCCGCACTTCCGTGAACGCGCGCCTGACGGCGCTCGCCGTTCCCTCGGCATTCGTTCTCGCGTCGCTCGCGATGCGCGCTGCCTTGAAGCACGCGCCCGCGCACGCGGCCGCCAACGATCTGCTGCAGCCGGTTGCCGTCGTGACGAATTGGAATGCGTATGGGGCGCTGCTGTTTGCCGCGCTATTCCTTGCGCTCGCGCTAGCGACCGCCGGTTACCTCGCGACGCTGCGGACGCTCTGGGGCCGGCGCGACGAACTCTCGATCGGCTGGATCGTCGCGATCGCGGTTGCGGCGATGGCGGCCGCGTGGACGATACCGGTGATTTTCTCGAGCGACCCCTACGCGTACGCTGCCTACGGCGAAGCCGCGCGACTCGGAATCGATCCGTACGCGCGCACGGCATTGCCGAACGGCAATCCCGTGTTCGCCGCAGCGATCTGGCAATGGGGAAATCCGCTTCCCGTTTGCGTTTACGGACCCACGTTCGTCGCGATGGCGGCGGCAGTGACCGCCGCACTCCATCCTGCCGGCGTTACGGCACAGATCGACGCACTGCGGGCGCTCGCTTCCCTATCGTGGCTCGCCTGCATCCCGCTGGCGTACGCGGCTTTTCCCGGCGAGCGAACGGCTCGCGCGGCCGCAGCGTTCGCGATCGGCGCCAATCCCGTCGCGCTGTGGTGCGCCGTCGAAGGGCACAACGACGCACTCGCCGTCGCGGTCGTGCTATGTGGTTTTGTTGCCATGCGGCGCGGACGCTACGCATTGGGCGGCGCGGTAGCGGCACTCGCCGGCACGATCAAGCTGCCGGCGCTCGCGGCGGCTGCCGCCGCATCCACCGATCGTCGCGCGCGCTGGGGAGCCGCGCTCGGTGCGCTGGCGGCAATCGCGCTGTCGTTTCCCGTATTCGCCGGAGCGTTGACGCAGCTTGCGCCGCACGGCCGCTACGCACCGCAGGCCTCGTTCGAAGCGATCGTCAAACCGGCCGCGCTCTTGCTCTTCCGCGACGATGCAGGCGCGACCGCGTTGACGTGGTTCGCCGCAGCAGTCGCGGCGGGTTTCTGCGCGGCACGAGGTATCGCACGGCTGCGTGCGGACGACCCGGAGGGCTGGATCTTCGTCGCGCTGGCCGCGTGGCTGCTGATACCGAATCCGTACCCCTGGTATAGCCTCTGGATGCTGCCCGTTGCGGCGCTCGCGCCGCAATCGCGCGCGGCGTCAACGGCGCTGTGGCTGTCGCTCGCGTCGCTCCTGCGCTACGTTCCCGATGCCGCCGGCGCGCCGTCGCCTGCTGCCGCTGCGGCACTCGGGGTGGCTGCAACGCTGCCGTTCTTACGTCTGTTTCGGTCAAAGTGATCGACGCTATCGCGCGCAGCGCGACGTTTACGACCGTCGTCTCGCGCCTTCGGGCGTTGGCGGATTTACCGGCCCCCAAGCCCGGCGCGTACGCCGTGCACGAAACGATCGCCGCAGCGCGTCCGGCGCTCGTTGCGGCGCTGCGGCGCACGACGGGTGCGCCGCTGCTCGTCGCGGTACCGACGCCCGACGTCGCCGAGCGCGCCTTTGCCGATCTGCTGCAGTATCTGGGCGAAGATCGCGCGGCGGAGCTCGCGTTGTTCCGCTCGCGCGACGAAGCGATCGGCGCGATCGAGAGTCCCTCGGAACGCAGCGCACGCATGGCGCTTCTCGCCGAACTTGGCGACGGCGCGTCGCGAATCGTGCTCGCGCCCGTCGCGGCGCTGCGGCAATACGTGATGCCGCGCGACGTCTTCGACGCGCTGCGCTTTACGGTGCGCCCGGGCAGCGAGCCGGGATGGGAACGCACGCAGAGGCGCCTCTACAAGGCGGGGTACGCGCGTACCGACGTCGTGAGCGCCGCCGGCGAGTATGCCGTGCGCGGCGGCATTCTCGACGTCTTTCCGCCGACGGCGGATCGTCCGCTGCGCGTCGAGTTCTTCGGCGATGCGGTCGAAAGTATTCGTGCCTTCACGATCGAGTCGCAGCGCAGCGACGAAACCGTCGACGTTGCGGACATCGTCCCGTGGAACGAAATCCCGCGCGATCCGTCGTACCGCGCGCGCGTCCTCGAGCGTTTCACCGGACCGCCGGCGGCACGCCGCGAACTGGCGTCGTTTCTGACGGTGCAAGCCGACGTTCCGGAAACCTGGTTACCGTTTGCATTCGAGAAGCCGGCGACGCTCTTCGACTACCTCGCGCCGCACACGATCGTCGTGCTCGACGAGCCGTCGATGATCGCCACCGTCGCCGCCGCGTTGGACGAAGAGCGGTCCCGCGAGCAGCACGTGCTGTTGGCGGACGTCGAATCCGGCGAGCTGCCGGTCGACGAATCGCACGTCGGCGAGGCTCTCTTAGCGGAAATAGCGGCGCCGCATCCGTCGCTGGACGAGCTGGGCGCCGCGGTCGCGCGGCACGCCACGCTGGTGTTTCCGGGCGCGATCGAGCAGCCGGCTTCGACGCAGTGGGTGCCGCGTATCATCGACTCGTTCGTCTTCGAATGCCGCCCGGTCGAACATTTCAACCGTCAAATCGAGCTGTTCTCGCGCAGCGCGCGCGAGTGGGTCGACGCCGGCGAAACGCTGTGCGTCGTGAGCACCGCAGTCGGCCGCACCACCGATTTGCTGC
>JAFAHZ010000319.1 GCA_019236975.1 Vulcanimicrobiota bacterium
TCAACGTCGACCCCAGGCTGCAAGCCAATATTTCCTACGGCTACTATGAGACCGGCCACATGATGTACTTCACGGATGCGGCGCTCGCGCGCTACCACGACGACCTCGAGCGCTGGTACGACGCTGCCTTGGGAACGGCCCGATGAACGGGCGCTTGAGCGGCGGCGTTCTGGCGGCCGTTATCGCCATGGGAGCGTCCCCCGCTTCCGTCAGCGGCAGCTCCGATGCCGTCTCGCACGCGACGGCATATCTCGGCGGGCGATCGATTCCATATACGGCTCGCGCGGGAACCATCACGCTCCGCGACGAGACGGGCCGCTCCACGGCGAGCATGTTCTACACGGCTTTTACTCGGGACGGCGTCGCGTCGCTCGACCGGCCGATCACGTTTTTTTACAATGGTGGACCGGGAAGCTCGTCGATTTGGCTGCGCATGGGGTCCTTTGCACCGCTGCGGGTCCAAAGCGCGAACGACAAACCCATTCCCAATCCGCCTTTCTCGCTGATAGAAAACCGCTACAGCCTGATCGATACCACCGATCTCGTGTTCGTCGACCCGCCGAACACGGGGTTCAGCCGCCTCGCACGCTCCGCGCATCCCATGGAGTTTATGGGAGTCGATCAGGACGCGGCCGCATTCTCCCAGTTCATCCACCGATTTCTGACGGAGCAAGGACGCTGGAACTCGCCGAAGTTTCTGTTCGGCGAAAGCTACGGCACCACCCGAACGTGCGTCCTCGTCAACCTCCTGCAGCAAGAAGGCGTGCAAATCAACGGCGTCGTTCTCTTGTCGCCCGCGCTGAATTGGGCGATCAACCTCATCAACGACGACGAGCGAATAGGAGGCGGCGACTGGACGTTCGTCACCTATCTGCCCACCGAGGCCGCGACGGCCTGGTATCATCGCAAGGCCGGCACCGGCCAAACCCTTTCAGCTTTTCTGAACGGCGTAGAGGCGTACGCAGGGGGACAATACCTTCACGACCTTGCAGAAGGCAGCGATCTCGACGCGGCGCAGTTCTCCTCCGACGTTGCGAAATTGCACGCATACCTCGGCTTACCGGAAGATTACATCCGCCGTTCAAATCTGCGGATTCCGTACACCCGCTTTCTGCAGGGCCTGCTGCGATCGCAGGGACGCATGCTCGGGCGCCACGATGCGCGCTACACGTCGTGGGACCTCACGCCCGTCGAAGACGACCCGGATTGGGATCCCACCGACGTCTCGATTTTCGGCGCGTTCGTCGCGCTCAATATGGACTATCTTACGCGGACGCTCGGCTACCACACGTCGCTCCAATACCGTCCGATCGCCGATGCTACGCAGCTCGGTGCCGCCTGGGATTTTCGGCACAACGGCGTGGATCCGCCGGTAAATGCCGCACCCGATCTGGCTAACGCGATGGCGACGAATCCGCATCTGCTGGTCTTTACCGGCATGGGTTATTACGATCACGCGACGCCGTTCTTTGCCAACGTCTACGCCTTCAACCACTTAGGATTGGTACCGCAGTTGCGACGCAACCTTACGTTCGGGTTCTATCCGTCCGGTCACATGCTGTATCTCAACCCGGATGCACTGGCGGCTTTCCGCTCCGATCTAGGCCGATGGTACGCGCGGGCGCTGTCGCGCTGATCGTTGCCGCCTTGTGCGCGCGGCCTACGCCGGTCGTTGCCGCAGTGACCGCGCGATTTTCCTTCACGGTCGCTAAAGCACCGCATCCGCTCGCGGCCGACCCCACGTTCTCCGATCCGGGATGGGCCGCCGGCGTCGTCCCGCAAGGAACCGGGGATTGGATCGATTTGACGACGCATTCGGCGGCCGCGGAGCCGACGATCGCATACGTGTTGTACGACGACCGCGCGCTCTACCTTGGATTTAGGGCAACGCAGGGCAGCGAGCCGATCGCGACTCAGTCGACAAACGACGTCGGTTTCGGCATCGACGATTTCGTCGGCGTCGGCATCGATACGAGCGGTACGGGCGCGCGACTCTACTATTTCATGACCACGCCGCGCGGGACGCGTTACGAACAAGCCAGCGAGAACGCACGGTACCGGCCGCAATGGCAAGCGGCGGCGACGCGCACCGCGCAAGGATGGAACGCCGCCATGGTCATTCCCCTTTCGGCGCTTCGCATTGCCGGCGGCTCTCCTCAAGCATGGCGATTTCAGTTCGTGCGCCAGCTTGCGGCAAGAGGCGAGCACGAAGTGTGGGCGTACGACGGCGCCATGGTTGACGGTGCCTCGGGGGCTTGGCCGGCGTTTTTTGATGCTCGCTGGTGGGCGCAGGGACCGGGACTGCAGTTCGGCGCCGCAGCGCGTCCCAAACCGGAACCGCGAGCCGACATCTTCGGCCTGGAAAGCGTGGGCGGCGACCGAAACTTGTTCGTTCAAGCAAACGGTACGTTCGTCCCGACGACGGTGCGACCGGCCGGAATCGATTTCAGCTACCCGCTAACGCCGACGATGAGTTTCGTCGGTACGTTGAACCCGGATTTTTCCAACGTGGAAATCGATCAGCAGATTATCACGCCCCAGGAGTTTCCACGGCAACTTACGGAATACCGGCCCTTCTTTTCCCAAGGAGCTAACTTCATCAGCGCCGCGAGCGGCCCGCGCTCCACCGCCGGCGCCGTGTCGACGAATCCGTACCTCGTCTTTTACTCTCCCGACATCGGGCCGTTCGATCGGGGCGCAAAGGTGGAGGGAACCTTCGGCCAGCAGAGCCTGGGCGTACTGAGTTTTCGCGGCTTCGACGAAACCAGCGGTAACACGTTCGACGATCAGGCCTTCGGTTACGAACG
>JAFAHZ010000279.1 GCA_019236975.1 Vulcanimicrobiota bacterium
CGAAGCGATCGTGCTGCTGTTCCTGGCGACGACGCAATCGCCGACCATCAACGAGCTGCATCGCGCGTTCCTGCATCGGCGGTCGACGCTGACCAGCGTGCTGGATCGCCTCGAGCGCCGCGGTTACGTAACGCGCAAAATGCACACCGGCGACCGGCGCAGCTTGCGGCTCGGGCTCACGGCACCGGGGCGCAAGGCGGCCGACGCCGTTGCCGCTTCACTGGCCGAGCTAGAAAGCGAGGTGGGCGCTTCGGCTGCGCGTATGTCTGCCGCATCGCGGCTGCTCGAGCAAACGGCCACATCGGCAGCAGAGGCGGTTGACGGCGTATAGTACGATATCGTATTATCTGATTGTGAATATCCCGGAGTGCACGGCCGATGAGGCTTTCCTCGCGGAAGTGCTTGCCGGGCGCGTTCCGCCCGACGGCTTCGGTCACGGGCAGCACGTTCGCCTGGCGTTTCTTCTGATCGCTCGCTACGGCTTCAGCGAAGGTGCCGATCGCACGTACGAAGCCATCGAAGGGTTGTCGCTCCGCCACGGCCACGGTCGCAAATTCCACGCCACGCTGAGTACGCTGTGGCCACGATTGGTAGCGGCGCACATGGGCAGAGCGGCCGAGGGATTCGGAGCGTTCGTCGCGCGCGAGCACGCGCTGCTGGACAAGACGCTTCCCTACCGCTTCTACAGTTCCAAGCGGATGTGGTCGGACGCGGCCCGCGCGCGCTTCGTGGAGCCCGATCTGTGCGACTTGCCGCGGGTGCAGCACGTGTAGCTGAGTCGCATTTTCCGCGAAGACGGGTACGCTGCTTGCAGCATGATTCGCATCGGGACGAGCGGCTGGGTATACCGGGATTGGCGCGAAAGGTTTTATCCGAAGGGAGTGCCGCAGCGGCGCTGGCTGTCGTACTACGCCGAACGCTTCGATACCGTCGAACTTAACGCCACGACGTATCGTCTGCCAAAGGCCGAACAAGTTCGCGCTTGGTGTGCCGCAGTGCCACCCGATTTCCGTTACACGGTAAAGCTCAGCCGGCTGATCACGCATCGGCGAGACCTCCCCGAACGGCTCGACGAGTTCGTCGCCAACTACTTCGAGCGCGCGTCGTGCTTCGTCCCAAGCCTTCTCGCGCAGATCCTCATCCAGTTTCCCCCGTACCTCGAGCGCGACGACGACCGCCTGGAACGTTTCTTGCGAAAGCTCCCGCCCGGATACGTCTACGTCGTGGAGTTTCGTCATCGGAGCTGGTTCGAGCCGCCGGTGCGCGCGTTGCTGGAGCGTCTCGGTGCCGGATTCTGCATCCACGACTATCCCGGTCTGCGGGTCCCCGAATGGATCACGACACGTTCGCTTGCATACCTTCGGCTACACGGGGCCGCTGGGCTCTACGTAGGATCGTATTCCAAGCGACGGCTGCAACGCTGGGCCGGTCGTTTGCGAGTGTACGAACGCGAGGCGCGTGACGTGTACGTCTACTTTAACAACGACACGGCGGCGGCCGCACCGCACGATGCAAGGCTTCTGCGAGACCTGCTGGGATAGTGCTCTCGCCCAAAATGCGGCGCATCGCAATGGCGTCCAACCCCACGACCGGAAGGCCGGCGCGCGCCAACTCCGCACGCGCGCCAGGCGGAACGTCGTCGGCGATGTAAACGCGATTGCCGGATTGCAGCCGCGTGAGTTTGCCCCAACTCCCCGCGCTCATCGCCCAGCCGTTCGCCCAGACTCCCGATGCATATTGTTCGACGACGCACGCGACGAGCTGCGTGCCGTTTCCGTCGGGCGTAAGGAAATAGTTTGTTGCAAAAGCCCACGCCGTGCCGCCAATCGGATCGACCGCATAGCCGTCTTCATCGACGCGGGTCGCATTTTGACGAGCTCGCCGCCCGCAGAGCGACGGCACCTTGGTGAGACCGAAAACGCGAAACGCATCGCGCAGCAACGGATGCGTGAGCGCTCCGCCTGCGTACGGATACCACGACGTGATGTGGACGGTTCCCGGCGCGACCGGCAACGGCGGGTTTCCCGACGACGTGACCGCGATATGCCCGTCGACCGGCAGTGCAAACCGCTGAACGAGCGGGTTGTACCCCGCTTCCGACAACCGGTACGTCGAAGCGGTCGTGAGACGAACGTCCGACGTCGATGCGAAATTCGTCGCGTTGACACCGGCGACGTAGCTGCCGTCTCTCGAGCGATCGGCGGTTTCGTGCGCGCGAAACGGCGTCGGACTGGTCTCGAGCAGCGTGAGCGACGTCAGGTCTCGCGTCGCCGCACTCCAGCTCTCGCGCGGCGCGAGCGGCAGTGCGAAGGCAATTCGGCCCAGCGGGTAGGTGTCGGTGGTCCGCTGCGTGAGACCGGTCGATCCGAACGCTTGCGATTGAGAGGCGAGCACCTCGTACAGACGGTTTCCGGCGCGTACTACCCGGTATGACGAATCGAGCGTCCCTTCGCCGTCGACCTCACGCACGTGCTGGCGAACGTCGAACGATCCATCGGCCGATCGCGCGACGGTGACGTCGACGCTTCCGCCATTGCCTCCATAGGCGTCGATCGGACGAGATGTTGGCCCGGCCCACAGTTCGAGGTCGTAACGATCCGCAAACGTGTAG
>JAFAHZ010000019.1 GCA_019236975.1 Vulcanimicrobiota bacterium
CGACATGCTCGGCCAGGTGACCCAATCGGGACAGCCGACGCAGACGATTTGCAATAAAGGAACGTACCAATTATACGCCGTCGCTGCCGACTACCCGGCGTTCGAAGCGTCGTATCCGAGCAATCTCAATCCCACGCCGCACATTACCAGCAAGAACGGCCAAGCGGACGTCTCGACATCCGACATCTTCACCGGAGCCTATCCCTAATGACTCGTGCTATTCCGCACTCGCTTTTTTCTCTGTTTAATCGCTCTTGCGGAATAGCACTTCGCGTGTTAATTCCGTTTCTGCTGGCCGCGTGCGGGGGGACGCCTAATACGCCGAACGGTCCGACGGTCGGTTCGCCCGGTGGTCCGAATCCGCCACCGACGCAGCTGCTCGGAGGGCAAGTGACGGTGGTCGTTCCGCTTCGTTCGACAGGCCGAAACGCGCGTCGTCCGGATTATCTTTCCAAGAACACCGAATCGCTCTCAATCGGACTGGCGTCGGTCAACGGGAACGGCGTCACCGGCGTTGGCGCGACGGTCGTCGACATCACGCGCAAATCCCCCGGATGCAAGTCGTCCGGCACGAATCTCGTCTGTCAGGCGACGCTTTCGGTCGCCGCGGGTGACGACGTGTTCAACGTTATCGCCTACGAATGGCCGGGCGCAACGGGGGATGTTTTGGCTGCCGGAACCGTCGAGAAGCAGATCCCGCAGGGCGGCGGCGGTTTTTCCGTCAGCGACCGGCTTTCGATCGACGTAGGCGGCGTGATTGCGAAGTTATCGATGACTGCGAAACCAACATCGGTAACGCGCGGGAAGCCCGCTGCCATTACGGTTGCGCTCGGCGCGTTCGACGCCAGTGGCGCCGAGATCGTCGGACCCAGCGATTTTGAGTCACCGATTACGCTCGCGATCGAGGGCGACGCGAACGGCGCGTTCTCGCTGCAAAACGGTGGCGCGAAGGGATCGACCATTTCGGTCGTGCGGCCTGCGAATCGCTTGGTACTGCTGTACGACGGCACGACGCAAGCCCCGGCATCGATCACGCTGCAGGCGAGCGTCTCTGGGCCCAACGCGGCCAGTGCCAGTGCGAAGGTCTCGGTCAGCGGCACGCCTCCCCCGGTTCCCCCTGGAACGATCTACGCGCTCAACGCGGGAACGCGTGGCGGACTGCGCGCGACGGTGACGGTCTACGACGGCAAAGCCAACGCCAACGCGGCTCCGCTGCGCACCATTAACCTTTCGAAGTCGCTCTACGCGCGTAGCATCGCCGTCGACGCAACCGGTAATCTCTACGTCGGCTATCTCGATAACGCGCAAGGGTTCTCG
Source organism: Vulcanimicrobiota bacterium (assembly GCA_019236975.1). Classification (GTDB taxonomy): domain Bacteria; phylum Vulcanimicrobiota; class Vulcanimicrobiia; order Vulcanimicrobiales; family Vulcanimicrobiaceae; genus JAFAHZ01. Next base: position 1,318 of record JAFAHZ010000019.1, read on the forward strand.
AGCGTCAACGGAACGCCGGATCTCGGCAACGAGGTCGCGGTGTATTCCCCCGCGGCGAGCGGTAACGCAACGCCGTCGTATACGATATCCTCGGATTCGCACACCAGTTCGGCACTGTTTCCGATCGCGCTCGCTTTCGATCCCGCAGGCGATCTCGTCACGTACGGCGCTACGACCGTCGACGCCAACACCGGCGATGCCGTCCTCGTATACGCCGCGGGCAGCAAAGGCGCCGTCGCACCGGCCCACGCGTGGTCGTTCTCGTCGCCGACGCTGCGCTACGCGGGTCCGACCGGACTCGCGGTCGATAGCGCCGGTAACTTCTACGTCAATGGAGCGCTGCACACGGCACTCGGTCCGAGCTACGGCATCTTCACCAACACGGTGCAGAACGTCGGAAATCCGAGCGTCGCTCCAGCCCGAACCATTCCGTGGGATACCAAAACGCAGTTGACTCCAGGCGAAGTCTCCGGCGTTTCGCTCGACAGCAGCGGCGAAATCTTCGCCGGCAACTATACGGTGGTGCAGAAGGGCACGCCGCAGTGCCAGGCGCGCGCGAACGTCTATGCGTCCGGCGCGACCGGCGGCACGACCGATCTGGCGCCGTTGCGCTCGCTGACGCTCGGCGGCGTGAGCACCACGAACGCACAGTGCTTCTCGCCGAGCAATCCGTTGGCGGGATTCTATCCGGCGATCTTTGCGTTCGGAACGACGCTGTTCGTTGCCGACGAGTTCGGCAACGCAGTCGACGCCTTCGACGGCAATACCGGCGGAACGGTCAATCCGTCGAAACACATTGCCGGCACCTCGACCGGTCTGGCCGCGCCGATCGGCGTCTACGTCACGCAAGGAAAGACGCACGCCGACGCGCCGGCCACCACGCCGGCACCATCGTCGTCGCCTTCGACGCAGGCGCAAGTGCGCTACGTCGAGGGCGCGCCAACGCTCGAAACCAAGGTCAACGGCGTCGCGGTTCCGCTGGGAACGTCGTTTTTATCGGTGAACGGAACGACCATCGCGTCGCAGTTCGCTTGGGGAAACATCACGCAGTTCGCGCCCGCCCCGCCCGGAACGCAAACGGTCCGCATCATCGATAGCCTCGGATACTCGATCGGGCCGTTTAAGACGCCCGCCTTTGCCGCCGGATCGTCCTATTCGGTCGTGCTGGCGGGATCGTATCCGCACTACCATCTGTTGACGTTCCAAGAGCCGAAGCCGTCGGCGGGCGCAACGCTTGCGGTCTATGGCGCGTCGCCGTCGCGCCCGTCGGCCGATTACGGAAGGTTCGTCGCCTCGAGCGGCACGGGGTTCAAGAAACTCGGAGCCGTCCGTCTCGGCAAGCTGTCGACGACGTCGCTCGGCGCGTCGGTGTCGAACTTCGGAGCCTACGTCGGAACCGGGACGACGCCGATAACTGGCGGAAAAATTACGCTGCGCTCGGTCGACTCGTTCGATCGGCGCAACGCGCTTCCGTTCCATAACGTGGGACGCATCTCGCTCTTCTTGCTCGACTCGTCGGGCGGCTCGACGGCCGGCCCGGTCTTTGGGATTTTCGACGAATGAACGCATTGACGACTCGCCTATGGCTCGCATCGATTGGCATCGCACTTGCTATTGCAGCCGGCTGCGCCGGCGTGACGCCTGCGACGGACGGCTTCTTGGCGCGCTCCGCGCTGCAACGCACCATCATCGCGGGCTCGCCATCGCCGCCGCCCGGCCATCTGTACGTCGATCACTACGGCAAGTTCTACGGCTATCGCTTGCCGCTAACGGTGTCGTCGAAACCGCAGCTTTCGCTCGTGGAAGCACCCGATCAATCGCTGCCGCCGCAAATTGCGGTGAACGCGTACGGGCTGGTTGCGATCGTCACCCCCGCGGAAATCCGCTTGTTTCGGCCGCCGATCGTGTCGTTCGCACGGTCGAAAGCCAAGACGATCGTACCGCTGACGCCGGCGATGACACAGATTGGCCCTTCCGGCGCCGACCTCGCCGATATCGAGTTCGACCCCAACGGCAACCTCTGGCTCTTCAGCGCGCTGGGCGGTGAAATCACCGAGCTGCGCGCGCCGGTCAACGTCAAGAGCGTTGCGAGCATCGTCATTCCGTTCGGCGCTCCCGGTACGAAGACGGCCAATTACGGCGTCGTCCAAGGGCGCTTCGACGTCGGTGCAAACCTGTTCGTCTACGGTCAGTCGGCCACGTCGGCGACGATATTCAAAACGAGCTTCCCGTACGCGCGGCCGCTATCGCCGATCGGCATCAACGTCGCGCAAGCCGACTTCGTCGATTCGAGCCAATTTCTTACCAGCTATTCGAATCCGGTGACGGTCATTCTCGGACAGTACTTCGGTCCGCTCGCGTCGCCGCCGCCGCAGCAGCCGCCGCCGCAGCCGGTAAACGTGATCGCGCAATTTGCCGAACCCCTCAACCCCATGCTCGGTTTGTTTCCGAACGCGACGTCCAACGACGTCGTAGGAGCGTTGACGGCAGACGCACCGCGCACGGTGTTCTACACGCTGGCTGCCTCGAACGGACGCCTGTCCGTGTATCCGTTGCCGCTCGTGCGTAATGCGAAGCCGAAGCTCTCGCTCGCGTGCTTGGCCGGCGTGGCGCATTGCGATGGGAAATCGGAGCATCTCTTTCTCGCGCCTTAGGCTTTAACGTTTCCGCAAGATCCGGATGGTCTGCGGTATCGGCGCGGGCGTACGATCGAACCGTGATACGAGAACGGACGTCCTACGATGAAGCGCTCGGGTTCGCCGCGGAAAAAGCTCTCGATTTCTTGCGCGGGTTGGACCGGCGTCCGGTAGCAGCGACGGTAAACGAGGACGCGCTGCGCGAGCGGCTCGATCGCCCGCTCCCCGACGCGGGTATGGATCCGCAACGAGCCGTCGCACGGCTCGTGGACGACGTCGATGGCGGATTACTCGGATCGCAAAGCGGGAGATTCTTCGCGTGGGTCATCGGCGGTTCGCTTCCCTCGGCACTCGCGGCGGATTGGCTGACGGCAGTCTGGGGGCAGAACGCCGCACTCTACGCGACCGGCCCGGCGGCAGCGATGATCGAGGAAGTCGTGGGGCGATGGCTCGTTTCGCTGCTTCCCGTCCGCGCTTCGTCGAGTTTTGCGTTCGTTACCGGATCGCAGGCGGCACACGCTACGTGTCTGGCGGCCGCGCGGCACTCGCTGCTCGCGGAGCGCGGCTGGGACGTCGAAATGCGCGGCTTGCGCGAAGCGCCCGAACTGCGCGTCGTCGTGAACGAACGGCGGCACGCATCGATCGATCGCGCGGTTCGTTTGCTCGGGATGGGCAGGGCGTCCATCGTACCGCTGGAGCCCGGTTCCGGTGGGACGATGGATCCTCGCTCGCTCGAAGCGGAACTCGGCCGCCGCCCCGGCATCGCGACGATCGTCGCCTTGCAAGCCGGCGATATCAATACCGGAACGTTCGACGATTTCCGCACGCTCGTTCCGATTGCCAAACGTCACGGTGCCTGGGTTCACGTCGACGGCGCGTTCGGCTTGTGGGCGGGCGCGTCGCCATCGTACCGTCACTTGACTGCCGGCGTGCAATCGGCGCATTCGTGGGCGGCCGACGGCCACAAGTGGCTCAACGTCCCATTCGATTGCGCGTACGCGTTCGTCGCGTTTCCACAAGCACATCGCGCGGCATTTTCCATCGAAGCACCGTATATCGCGGGGCACGCTCGCGCGCGCGACGAGATCGACTGGAACCCCGAATGGTCGCGCCGTGCTCGCGGCTTTGCCACCTACGCGGCACTCTTGGAACTCGGCCGCTCGGGCGTCGCACGCATGGTCGAGCGGTCGTGCCTTAACGCACGCGACATCGTCGCCGGCATTGCCGCGCTGCCCGGCGCCGAGGCGTTATGGCAACCGGTGCTCAATCAAGGACTGGTGCGATTCATCGACGTTCGCCCGGGCGCCACGCAGGCCGACCACGACCGCCGAACTGAGGAGGTCGTGCGTGCGATCAATGCTACCGGCGAAGCCTTCTTCTCGACGACCACGTGGCGCGGAATGCGCGCTATGCGCGTAAGTGTCGTGAACTGGCAAACGTCGGAGACCGATGTCGAACGCACGGTGGCGGCAGTAAGAAACGCGTTGGCGTCGTGAACCTTGACGGCCTGGAGGACGCCGGGTTTGCGCTCGTGCCGTCGTTCGTCGATCGCGTGGAGGCCGAACGCCTGCGCGCGCTCTACTCCGACGACGCGCGTTTTCGCTCCCGCATCGTCATGGAGCGCCATCGCTTCGGCCGGGGCGAATACAAGTATTTTCGCGATCCGCTGCCCCCGTTCGTAGAAAACCTCCGGCGGCGTCTCTACGCCGCACTCCTGCCGTCCGCGCGCGACTGGTCGCAGCGGCTCGGTTTCGACGCTACCTTCCCGGACACGCTGGATGGCTTTCTGGAGCGTTGCCATGCATCGAAACAGCGCCGTCCCACCCCGCTGCTGCTCAAGTACGGCCCGGGCGACTACAACTGCCTGCATCAGGACCTCTACGGCCCGGTAGCGTTTCCGCTCCAAGCTACGCTCTACTTGAGCCGGCCGCGCGAGGAGTTCGACGGCGGCCAGGTCGTGCTCGCCGAGCAGCGTCCGCGCGCGCAGACGCGGGCGCACGTGGTCGACCCGGCCCAAGGCGATCTGCTGGTGCTTCCAACCGCGGCCGTGCCGAGAGCGGGCACACGCGGGACGTACCGCGCCACCTTCAAGCACGGCGTCAGCACAGTGACCCGCGGCGAGCGGTACGCGCTCGGACTCATCTTTCACGACGCGCTTTAGGGAAGGCCCTCGCCCGCGGCGAAGGCCTCTGGCCGATGAGCGTGACGTTTCTCTTTACGGACGTCGAGGACGGAACGCGTCTCTGGGAACGGGCAGAGGGCGCGATGCGCCGCGCCATGAGCCGGCACGACGAGCTGCTGCACAAGGTCGCGCAGCGCCACGGCGGCCGGACGTTCAAAACGGTAGGAGACGCGTTCTGCTGCGCGTTCGAGCGTCCGCACGACGCGCTGCGCGCCGCCGTCGAGGCGCAGCGCGCGTTGCTGGCCGAACCGTGGCCCAAAGGCGTCGGTGAGTTGCGGGTCCGCATGGGGCTGCACGCGGGCGCGGCCGTTTTGCGGCGAGGGGAGTACTGCGGCCCCGGCGTCAATCGCGCGGCGTCGCTGAGCTCGTCGGCGGTGGGCGGTCAGATTCTGGTATCCTCGATTACCGCGTCGATGCTCGGCGATCTCGGCGACGTGCAGCTGCGCGATCTCGGCACGCGCCGCTTCAAGGACCTCGACGAACCCGAAGTCGTGTTCGAAATCGTAGGCCCGGGGCTGCGCACCGAAGCCGCGGTGACGCCCCTCATCGAGGTGACGCCCAATAATCTTCCGACGCAGTCGTCCTCGTTTATCGGACGCTCCGAAGAAATCAAACGGCTGCGCGATTTGACGACGCTGTATCCGCTGGTGACGATTGCCGGCATGGGCGGCATCGGTAAGACGCGCCTCGCGCTGCACGTCGCGGCGAAACTGCTGAAAAACTACAAGGACGGCTGCTGGTTCGTCCCCCTCAAAGACGTCGAAGACGCGGGACTCATCGCCCAGGTCGCCGCCGACGCGCTTCGCATTGCCGCCGTGCCCGGCGAGCCGATCGAAACGACCCTCTTCGAAGGACTCTTCAAGAAGAAGACGCTGCTCGTCATCGACAACGCCGAGCATTTGCTCTACGAAGTCGCGAATTTTACGCGGCGCCTACTCAAAAGCGCGCCCGGCATTCGCGTCATCGTCACGAGCCGCGAGCCGCTGCACATCGCCGGCGAACACGTGCTGCGTCTCGACGGCATCGAAGAAGGCGAACAGTTGTTTACCGATCGAGCGCGAGCGCTCGGATCGGAGCTTTCGCTCTCCGACGCGACCGTCGCGACGATTTGCGCGAAGCTGCAAGGCATTCCGCTGGCCATCGAACTCGCTGCAGCGCGCACCGCCACGCTCTCATCGGCACAACTCGACGATTTGCTCGCCATTGCCGGACGTCCGATCGATGCCACGATCGATTGGAGCTACCGGCTGCTCACGACCGACGAACGCCGCTTCTTCCGCACCCTTGCCATTTTCGAGGGTTCGTTCTCATCCGACGCGGCGCAAAAAATTGGAACGGACGCCGCCGGCGGCAACGACGGCTTGGCGTTGCTCGCGTCCCTGGTCGACAAATCGCTGGTCTTTCAAACGACCGGCGCGGAAGGTACGCGCTACGGCTTGCTCGAGGCGGTGCGCGATTTTGCGTCCGAACGGCTGCGTGAAAGCGGGGAGTTGCCGGACGTCACCGAGCGTCATTGCGCCTACTACACGCGCTTCGTGCTGTCGGTATCGCTCTCCAAGGACAAAGCCGACACCGGCGTCACGCTCATCGCGAACGAATGGAGCAACGTCCGCAACGCACTACACACTTCTCTGGAAGAACGCGCCGACGTGGATGGGGGCCGCTGGGCGGTCCGCGGCCTCTGGGAGTTCTGGCGGGCGACGGGGCGCACGACCGAGGGCTGGTATTGGGTCAACCGCGCGCTGCAAGGCACCGACGTTGCGCCTGCGCTGCGCGCGGAGTTGCTGCAGCGAGCTGCGCAGATCGCGACGCTGCGGAACGACTTCCGCTCGCTCGACCCGCTAGCCAGGCTGCTGATCGAAATCCACGAGCACACGTCCGATGCCGCCGCCCTGGGCAACGCGCTCCAGTTGCTGGCAAACGCTAAGCTCGGGCTCGGTAACGGCGACGAAGCCGAAACGTACCAGCGCAGGGCTCTCGAGCAGTTTAGACAGGCCGACGACCGACTCGGAATTGCGGCCGCCCTTGCGAATCTCGGCAACTTCGAGATTCAGCTCCATATGAACTACGAGAGCGGAAGCCGGCTACTCGCCCACAGCCTTCAGGCCTTCAGAGAACTCGGTCAACCGCTCAACTGCGCGTATGCATTGGCGAACATGAGTGTGGCCTACACGCGCATGGGCGAACTGGATAAGGCAATTGCCTTCGCCCAGCAAAGTCTGACGCTCCTGAAGCGGTTTGGAAACGATGCGGCGGCGAGTAACCAATACGTGAACATCGCCGAAATCTACGTCGAATCCGGAAAGGCGCGCGAGGCGTTCGAGGCATTGAGTAACGCGCGTCGCGCGTTTGGAGAGCGTCCCAACCCGGTCTTTCTGGCGTCGTACTTCGAAGCAGCGTTCAAGCTCGCGGTAGCCATGGGCCAACACGAGTCGGGCGCGCGCCTGTACGGGTACGCCGCCCGCCACCGTAGCATCGTTCGGGCACCCCTGTTGCCGATCGAACAGAATGCCATGGAAACGTGGCGTCGGTCGCTATCTGCCTCTCTCGGAACGCTCGCTCTCGACCGGCTGACCGCCGAAGGGGCCGCCATGGAAGCGACGGCGATTGAGGGGCTGATCGCCCAACTGGGACCGGCCCCCAAACAGCCGTCTGCAGCGAGTTAAGCGATCTTCTTGAGGATTTCGGCCGGAAGCGCGCCGGCTTCGAGCAATTTGAACGCTTCGAGGAAGGCCTCTAGCTCGGCTTCGATGTGGTGCTTGGGATCGAGCTTCTCTTCACCGGGAGCGAAAGCAAACAGTGCCATGATCGTGCGAGTCTCCTTATCCAACGGTGCGCATGTGTAGAAAAGAGGATGCTGAGGCGGTCCTCAGCAGTTGACCATCTCCGAGGGTTGCGAAGGGCGCTCCTCTTAAGAAGCCGTCCGACCGGGCCGGAAACCCGAATTCTTCCGGAGTTTACCGTCCCTTAACGGTCTGCCGACGCGTTAACGCGGCAGCCCCTCTCACCTCGCCTTCCCAAGCAAACCTTCTCCGGCCTACTTTGGGCCTTTGCCGAGTGTAA
>JAFAHZ010000011.1 GCA_019236975.1 Vulcanimicrobiota bacterium
GGTCATCGCATGCCGCGCGCACCTCGTCGCGCCCGACGAGCGCAATGCGCTGCGCTCCCGCGCGGCGCAAGGCGTCCACGATCCGGTCGAGCATCGTAACGCCGCGCACGCGCACGAGCGCTTTGACGGGCGTTCCGGCCTCGCGCGCGAACTCACCCGTGATACGTCCACCCGCGGTAATAACGGCTTTCACGCGCCTAGGTCGTTGAAATTAAAGGATGTCTGCGCCATATCGGCGGCAGGTTCGGGACGCGCGACGACTTCCTCTGCGGCGGGGCCGTAACTGTCCTCGAGCAGCAGTTCCATCATCTCGGCGTTTTTGGCAGCCTTGCCGTTTGCGTGGTTGTTGAAGAACACGTAGGTGTCGCGAGCTTCGGCCTCGATGTCGGCGATCCGCGCGGCCCACGGAGCAAGCTCTCGTTCGTCGTACAAGTAATCGTAGCGCGTAACGTTCGTGCCGCGCCACCACGTCTTGGCATTGCGTCCGTGGAAGCGCACGTAGCCAATAGGCCCCGTCACCTCCGATGACGCGTGCAGCAGCCCTTCCAGACGCGGCATGTCGACGTTGACGTACGACGCCCCCATCTCGCGCAGCATCGCGAGCGTTTCGGGACGCTGCCAGCGCTCGTTGCGAAACTCGATCGCCACCGGAACGCTCTCGAGCACGTCGAGGACGCGGCGCAAGTACGCTTCGCGATTACCCTCGGGCTTAAAGCCGTTTGGAAACTGCGCCAACAGTCCGCCGAGCTTGCCGCGTTCGATTGCGGGTTGGACGCTTTCGAGCAGCAGCTTCACGTCGTCGTGCACGACGAGACTGTTAGGATCGGCGGGATGCGTGACGGTCTGAGGGAGCTTGAACGTAAAGCGGAAGGTTACCGGCGTGCGCGCGACCATTGAGGCGACCGAGCGCTGTGACGGCACGCCGTACGCGCTCGAATCGATCTCGACGGCCGCAAACTTTCGGGCGTAGAACTCCAGCATCGCGCTCGGCTTAGCGGTACGCGGGTAGAAGGGGCCGATCCACTCTTTATACGAGAATCCGCAGGTGCCGACGTAGATCACCCGTCCTGGCTACGGTGGATTCGCTAATGCACCTTCGACAGCGGGGTCGTCCACCAAACCATCCAGGCAAAGCCGGGCGTGGTGTGTTGGGCGAAATACTCCTCGACGTAGGCGTGCACGTATTTGGCCACTTGGTAGTTGAAGTCGATGTTCCCGGTTTGATTGAGCGTGCCGAGTCCGTCGTTGGTCCACTCCTTGCGAATCGAGAGAACGCCCTTGTCGAACACCGGTTGATAGAGCTCGAGCGTAGCCGCCGTGCTCCCCGCCGACAAGCTGGTGGCCGTCGGGTTTCCGTCGAGCGCCATTTGGTAGATCGCGAGGATTCCCGGCACGCCTTTGTTTGGGTCGCGTTGCACGTACGGCGCCACGGACCAGTATTGGTCGAACCCGCCTTCGGCGAGCGGCCACGAGCCGCGCGAGCCCGAGATACCGGCTTCGAACGGATTTTCGGGATTCGCGTAGGCGGCCTTATACATGAAGCGCTTATCCGAGTTGATGAAGGCGCTACTCTGACTCCAACCGCTCCCCCCGTATTCCCAAGCGGCCTCGAGATCCAGGCTTCCTTTGATGTAGTTGAACTTCGAGCCCCAACCGTTCCCGTCGAGTTCGTACGTATGTTCTCCGACGGATATTTCCGGCGTCGAAAAGGGCGCCAAATCCATCCATTGACTGTACGGTGACGGGCCCGGCGAGTTGACGAGACCGACGAACAGGTGCCCGTCGCGGTGGAGCAAGTTATTGTACGTCACCCAGAAGGTGTCCAGGTCGCCGGCTTGATTGTTCGCCTTGATCCATTGCTGGAAATGATACGTGACGTCGTCTCCGAGGTAACCCACGGCGTGGATTGCGAGGTTGCCGAATTGGATCTTCGGCGGCGGTCCGCTCTGACTGTCGTAGTTCGCGCTTTCACCCACCCAGAAGGGAAACGCGCGGTGCAGCACGTGCGGATCGAGCGACGAGTAACCGCTGCGTTGGACGTATCGTCCGTAGGCGTTGAGAGCCGGTACCTGCGTGTGGCAGACGCTGCATTTCACGCCGTACGCCTGCGCGAAAGGCGGCATCGCTGCCGCCCTTCCGGCCATCGCCGCGATCGCCGCAAGGCCTGCGGACGCTGCAAGGAGACGAACGATCGAGGTCACGGCAGCACGTGCACCGTGAGAATCATGTTGGAATGTCCCGCCCCGCATACGATCGAGCAGTGCAGCACGTACGTACCCGCCTTGGACGGCGTTACGTCGACTTTGCTGTATTGACCCGGCATGATCGTCGTCTGGGCGATGCCCAGCTCGTCCGATTTGAGGCCGTGCACGCCCTCGCTCGACGTAACGCGCAGCGTCGTCGGCTGACCTACGTGCAGCTCGATCGTGTCGGGCGTGAACTTCCAGTTGGACGCGACGATGTCGATGCTGGGGTGCGCCGCTGCCACGGCCGGCATCGACGAGCCGGCGCTCAAGATCCCGATAAGGGCAAATACGGGTGCGATATTCGAAAGAATCCGGTTCATGAGTTCTCCTTCCACAGCGTGAGGGTAGCGTGGCCGGAAGAATCGCCCGTGAACGGCCTGAAGCAAATGGGAAGAACTCGTGAACGCTCGCCCGGAACGTTCACGAACGCTTCGCGACGATTCCGTACCCTATTCATAATGGTGGCTCGGTCTCGTAAAATGGTCGATGGACCAGCGCTGGAAGCGTTGCTGTGCCGGCACGGCATTCCTCGCAGCGCGCCGGCCTCGCTCGAGCCGTTTGCGTACGCGACCATTCGCATCGACCGGCCTGAAGGAGCGCGGGGAACCCTCGACGTCACCATCGACGGGATTCGGGCCACCGGGCCGTGCCCGCTCGACGAAGCACACGCCGTTTCGATCGCAGCCGCCTTCTCGCTGCGCGCGCTATTGCCGTCTGGTTCTTCGTCTGCCGAAGCCTTTGCGTCTCTGCTGAACAAAATGTCCGACGCGTTCGTCGAAAGCGGCGCCCGTCGCATGGTGTTCCATCAGGTCCGCGTGTACTCCGGCGATTGCAACGTCGGCCCCGTCGTCGCCGAGATTTAGCGCAGAGCCGACTCCACTGCCGCCAAAAACTCGCTGGGTTCCGACGGCTTCGGTATCACGTGCTCGATCGCGGTCATCGCCATGAAGTCCCGCAAGGCCGCATTCGGCAGCGTCGCCGTATAGAGTGCGATCCGAAGGCCGCGCGTCGCCGCGTTGGCGCGCAACCGGCGAACGAGATCCATCCCGCTCGAACCCCGCAACGAAAGGTCGATCAAGGCGAGAACCGGACGCATTTCGCGCGCGAGCCGTTCGGCTTCGTCGGCGGACTCGGCCGCAAGAACGTCGTACCCTGCATTGCGCAGGACGAGGTCAGCGTACAGCACGTTCGCCGGCTCGTCGTCGACCACGAGAACCCGGATCACGCCGAGAAGTGCGGCGGCAAGAAACGCGCCAGTTCCCCGGCGAACGCCGGCGGATCGATGGGTTTTGCGATGTACCCGTCAAACCCAGCCGCGATCGCCTTCTCACGATCGCCCGGCATGGCAAGCGCCGTAACGGCAACGAGCGCAATGCTGCGGCGGTCGGGATCGCGCTTCACGCGGCGCGCAAACTCGTAGCCGTCGATGTCGGGCATCAACACGTCGACGAGCGCAAGGTCGAAGCGGTCAGCGCGTAACGCTTCGAGCGCAGCCAAGCCGCCTTCGAAACCTTCCACTTCGTATCCGAATGCACGCAACAGGTAGAGCAACAGCTCGCGGTTGGACGCGTTGTCGTCGACGACCATGATGCGAGCGGTCACGGGCGCTTCAGGGTTCCATCGGCAGCGTCAAAGCGAACGTGGATCCCGCTCCCGGCTCGCTTTCGAAGCTCAGCGAGCCGCCGATCATCTCCGACAGCTTCTGACAGAGATAGAGGCCGAGACCCGCCCCTTCGAAACGACGGGTATTCGAGGGATCGAGCTGCTCGAACGGTTTGAACAAGCGGTCGCGCAAATCGTGCGGTATTCCGATCCCGGTATCGGTCACGCTCAGCGCAAGGATCTGTTTTCCGCCGATGGCGGCGGTGTTGGCGCGCACCGTTACGGAGCCCGTCTCGGTATACTTGATCGCGTTGTTGACGAGGTTGATGAGAATCTGGTGCACGGCGCGCCGATCCGTCCTGAGAGTTAACCCGGCGGCGCCATCCGGCAACTCTACTTCAAGCCGCAATCCTTTTTGGGTCGCGAGCGACTTCAAGGCGCCTGCGACGTCGCCGACTTCTTGCGCTACGGAAATCGATTCGACGACGACCTCCATTTTGCCCGATTCGATTTTCGCGACGTCCAGAATGTCGTTGATGAGCGACAAGAGATGCCGCGCGCTCGAGGCAACGATGGTCAGCTGCTGCTCCTGATCGGGCGTCAGCGGTCCCGGCAGCTTCATTAACAGCGTTCCCGTAAATCCGATAATCGCGTTGAGCGGCGTACGCAGCTCGTGGCTCATCGCTGCCAGAAAGCGATCCTTGGCACCGTTGGCATGCTCGAGCGCGAGGTTCTTTTCTTCCAGCTCCCGCTCGACGGCCTTACGCGCCGTCACGTCGCGGATCGCGCTTACCGTGAATACACCCTGGGGCGTGTGCACTGGACTCAGGCTGATTTCCACCGGGAACTCGCTGCCGTCTTTGCGCCGGCCGAAGAGCTCCAGATCCGCGCCCATGGGCCGCACCCGCGGGTCGGCCTCGTAGTGCGCGCGGTGCGCGACGTGCCGGTGCCGATACCGCTCGGGGACGAGCGCCTCAATCCCCTTGCGCACCAGCTCCTGCCGGTCGTAGCCGAACACGCGCTCCGCTTGAGCGTTGACAAAGACGATGGTGCCGTCGCCGTCGACGACGACGATGGCATCAGGAGACATCTCCATCAGCGCGAACTGCTTCACTTCGGTCCCACACTTCCTCAGAACTTCGCACTTTCTTCCAAAGCCCCAGGTACGCTCAGCCGGTATATGTCTCACGATTTGGCGAATTTGCTTTCGATCGCTTTGGCCAACGTCGAAGCGATGATCGACGGCGCGCTCGAACCAACGCCCGAACGGTTGGAAAACGTTCGGAAGGCGCTTTGCGACGCACGCGCGCTCATGCTCGCACAATCCTCGACCGACGCCGGAGAGAAATCATGACCGACTCCCATTCCCGCGTGGAAGAGCGCGTCACGGTGCCCTGTCCCTATCACTTGGCGCAGGGATATCTCGACGACAGCGTTCGAGACCGCGCCTCGTCGCGCGAGGGAGAATCGCTCAAGCTGCGACTGCCGATGCTCGGCGCCGAGCTCACGAAGAACGTGGTGGTCACGTTCTCGCCCGGCAAAGATCCTATGCATTTCGACCGCCCGTGGCGGCTGCAGTGGACTCCCGAGAATGGCGGACCGTATCCGGACTTCGTGGGCCAGCTCACGGTCCGCGCCGACGAAGATTACTCCTCGTGCATCCTCGAGCTGCTCGGGGAATACCGGCCGCCCGGCGGTGTGCTTGGTGCCGCCTTCGACCGTGCCGTCGGAAGACACATCGCTTCGGCAACGGGACAAGCGCTCTTACAAGAGATCGCCGCCGCCATGGTCGATCGCTACTGGCGCGACGAAAGCGCCAAAGGAGCGCGCTCGTGAAGGACGACGGCGACGCACCGCTGACCGGCACGCTCCGCTTCGTCATGGTGATGGGAAGCGCGTTCGCGCTGCTGTGGCTTGGAATGTTCCTCTTGTTACGAGGGCGGTGGTAGATGCACGTTCATAAATACGAACGCTGGTGGATGCTCTTCGGCACGTGCATGCTCGTCGTATTTCTGACCATTATCGGCGTCGCCGCCTTTCTCGACAATATCAATCCGCCAAGCGGGATGCAGCGCATCGACCCGACGCGCGTCGCACAAACGCCGCCGTTCGACAGCCCCGGACTCCACAAACGCGCCGACGGTACGTACGAAGCGTACTACGTCGCCCAGGTGTTCTCGTTTACGCCTGCGACGCTGACCGTACCGGCCGGCAGCCGAGTAACCTTCTACGTCACGTCGTCGGACGTCGTTCACGGCTTTTTCATTCCTAACACGGCGATCAATATGATGGCGATACCGGGCTGGGTGAACGAGCAGACCCACACGTTCGATCGGCCGGGCGAGTATCTACTGCTTTGCCACGAGTACTGCGGCATCGGCCACCAAAACATGTTCGCCAAGATCGAGGTTCGATGAATGGCTTCTGACGCTCAGCTTCGCCGCGAGAACCGCGTCGTTATCGCGCACGTCTACACGTCGACCGCTGCGATCGCCTTAGGTGCCGTTTTCGGCGTCTTTCAGGGATTCGCGCGCACGAGCGTCTTCGGCGCGCCGGCCTGGTTCGACTACTACCGGATTCTCACGCTGCACGGCGTGCTCATGGCTCTGGTGTTTACGACGTTCTTCATTACGGGACTCTCGCTGTTTGTGACGTATCGCAGCATTCCCAGAGCGCGCTCGCTAACGATGGGCTGGTTTGGCTGGTGGCTGATGGTGGCCGGCACGGCCATGGCCGCGGTGACGATCCTGATGGGCGACGCAACGGTGCTCTACACTTTTTACGCACCGCTCAAGGCGAGCCCGTGGTTTTACGTCGGAGCCACGCTTCTCATCCTCGGCACGTGGGTGGTCGCCTTCGAGATCTTCGAAAACGTCGCGTACTTTCGGCGCAACAATCCAGGTGCCGTTCTGCCGCTGGTCGTCTTCGGAGCGGCGGCGACGTTCTTGATGTGGCTCATCGCAACCCTCGGCGTCGTCGCAGAAATGGGTCTGCTGATTCCGTGGGCGTTCGGATGGACGAAGGGCATCGACGTCATGCTGACGCGGATGTTCTTCTGGTACTTCGGGCACCCGCTCGTGTACTTTTGGATCATGGGCGCCTATCTCATCTGGTACAACATCATTCCTACACGCTACGGCGGCAATACGTTTAGCGACGCGCTCACGCGGCTGACGTTCATCATGCTGCTGCTGCTCTCGACGCCGGTGGGCATTCACCACGAGTTCATGGAGCCCGGCATTTCGTCGGGGTGGAAGATGCTGCACACGCTGACGACCTACGGCGTTGCCATTCCGTCGTTCATTACGGCCTTCGCCATCTTTGCATCGTTCGAACTGGCCGCGCTGGCGCGCGGCAAGCGCGGCTTCATTGCGACGGTGGCTTCTCTGCCGTGGAACGACCCGGTATTCTCCGGCGCCGGGCTGGGAATGATCCTCTTCATCATCGGCGGGTTCGGCGGCCTCGTCAACGCCTCGTACTCAATGGATACCCTCGTTCACAACACGATTTGGATCGTCGGACACTTTCACGTGACGGTCGGCGGACCGGTCGCGCTCAGTTTCCTCGGAGCCGCGTACTGGATGATCCCTCGCTTGACGGGCCGCGCGCTGTGGAAACCCGAGTGGGCGCTCTTCCAAACGCGCCTCTGGTTCTTCGGGATGCTGATCATGTCGTTCTCGATGCATTTCGCGGGATTGCTCGGGGCGCCCCGACGAACCGCCGAAGTTGGCTACATGGGCGCAGCCGCCGCGCAGGCGTGGCAGCCGCTCATGCTGCTGGCGGCGGCCGGAGGCTTCTTCCTCTTTGCCAGCATCATCACGTTTGCAATCGTCGCAATCGGTACGCTCGTACAGAACGAGAAGACGGAACCGATGGACGCCGTCTTCGCAACCCCGGCCGACGCAGCCGCGCCGACGCCCGGATTCCTTCAGCACTTGTATCGCTGGGGAGCCGTGGCAATCGTACTCGCGGTACTCGCCTACGTGGGGCCGCTGGGCGAACTCCTGCGCCATCCCGGGTATCTCGCGCCGGGTATGCGAACGTGGTAAAGAATGGAACGCAAGCGCGTCTTACTGGTCGACGACGAACCCCAGATCGTTGAAGTCGTCCGGAGCTACCTCACGCGCGAAGGCTTTACGGTCGAAGGCTGCGGCTCCGTCGAAAGCGCGACGCGCGCGATCGCGCGCAATCGTCCGGATCTCCTGGTTCTCGACATCAACCTTCCCGACGGCAGCGGTCTCGACGTCCTGCGACTGGCCGCGAACGACGGCCATCGTATTCCCGCGATCATGCTGACGGCCCGCGTCGAGGAAGCCGATCGCATCGTCGGGTTGGAGCTCGGCGCGGACGACTACGTGACGAAGCCGTTTTCGCCCCGTGAAGTCGTGGCGCGAGTTCGCGCGCTCTTTCGGCGCCTGGCCGAACGCGACGTCACCGGCACCAACGATCGCGAACGCACGCGGGTCGGCGATCTTGAGATCGACCATCGCTTTCACGAAGTACGCTTGAACGGACACCCCATCGAGCTGACGGCGACTGAGTTTCGCATCCTCAGCGTGCTGGCGGAAAACCCCGGCGAGGTGTTCACGCGCCCGCACTTGCTCGACGTACTCGAGGACGGCGGGCAGATTTTCGAGCGCACGCTCGACCGCCACATCAACAACCTGCGCAAGAAGATCGAGCGCGACCCCGCCAAACCGCAATACGTGCTCACGGTCTACGGCGTCGGGTACAAGCTGCGCCGCGACTAAGGCGGCGGGCGTCAGCCAATCCTCGGCGAGTTGCTATTTGAGCGGGTGCTGCATATCCGCAACGAGTTTCTTTGCTTCCGATGCCGGGACGCCGAAGGCTTCGAGCGTTGCCGCATCGTGCACACCCGTACTAAGGAGTTTTATCAACGACCATTTCGTGCCGCTTTTCTTGAGCAATACCGTGCCGGCGGCGTGTCCGTGCGCCGGCAGCCAAAACGCCACGGCGTAGCTTCCTTCGCCCGCTAAGTTGATGTCCAGATCTTCATGGTATGGAACAGCCGCGTGCACGACGTCCAACACGGAAAACGCGTCCTGCATCGACAACTCGTCGGCGAACGCCGCTCCGCAAACGGAGACTGCCCACCCAAGACACAAGAATAGGGCAACGCTCTTCATGCCACCGATCCCCTCAGATTCACTTTCCGGATAGCCTCGCCGGTACTCGGCGCGGCATAATGCAGGTATGAATGCGTTCGTCATCGCCTTCCTATCCTTTGTATGCCTGTTCGGCAGCGCTCTAGCCGGCATGACCTTGGCTCGCGCACTGCCGGAGCACCACCTCACCGAGGATTCTAAAAAGGCCATCGAGCGCGGCCTCGCGATCATCGGAACGGTAGCGGGTCTCGTTCTCGGACTGCTAGTCGCATCCGCAACCGGTGCCTACAACGCCCAGCGTGGCTACGTGATTCAGCTTTCATCGCAGATCGCGCTGCTCGATCGCGCGCTCGCGCATTATGGTCCCGAAGCACAACCGGAACGCGCGAGGCTGCGGCTCACCGCGCAGCGTGTGCTTTCCGAAATCTGGCCGCAACCCGGAGCTCCTGCCGGCGCGTCGGCGCCCGGAAACCGCCAAAACGAGGCGCTCTTCGATCAGCTCGAGGCGCTCGCGCCGAAGAACGCGGAGCAAACCTCCCTTAAGGGCATCGCTATCAGCATGGCGCTCGACCTCGGCCGGACGCGATGGCTCATCTACGAGCAACTCGCCTCCAGTATCTCGATGCCCCTGCTGATCATGCTGATCTTTTGGTTTTGCGTCACCTTCTGCGGTATCGGCCTCTTCGCGCCCCGCAACGCCACGACGCTCGTCGGCCTGGCGCTCTGCGCGGTCGCCATCACCGGCGCGATCTTCCTCATGCTCGAAATGTACTCGCCGTTCGAGGGGCTCATTCAGATTCCGAGCACGCCGCTGCAAGACACGATCTCGCGCCTCGGAACGTAAAGCCATTCCGCCGACTACTGCTGATAGCGTTCCTTCGCGCGAGCGACGATCTCGTCGGCGTGCTCCGGCAGGCGTTCTCGCAGCCACAGCAGCGTCGCTTCCGGTTCCGGAAGCGCGGCCCATCTGGGGCGACGATGCGCCTCGATCATCCCGCGGATCGCGGCAGCTCGTTGCAAACCTAGCGTCGATTCCACCCCGGCGCTCAGCGACGACTCGAGATTCGGCAACACCGAAAGCAACTTGGCGTGGCTGGTGAGGATCCCGTCGACCTCGGCCGGATGAAACTCGCTGCCCAGGACGTCGATCGGATAGCCGCAGAGCAGGTGCGCCGGTACTTCGAGCAAGAGCTCGCTCCAAAGCCGTTCGAGCTGATCTGCGGTTTCCGTCCTCCCCGCCGCGCGAAGAATGCCGACCATCTCTCCGTAGGCGTGAACCGTGTAGCGGGCGCCGAGCTTCTTGAGGACGCTCCCCACGAAGCGCGAAAACAGCGCCGGCTCGACGTGCCCGTTGACGCCCATCCGTCTGAGCGTATCCGCCGCGTTGAGGAACACCAATCGGTCTTGTACCTCGCGCGACGACGGATCCAGCGCAAGACCAGCCAGCGCCGATCGAAACGCGCGTTCGTGTTCGGCGGTCGCGATGACTACGGCCGCATTCCCTTCTTGCAGGCTCGACGCAATGAAGGCTACGACGCACCGGGTCAGCGCTTCGGAGTCATTGCCGTATAAAACGACGTCGTGTTCGCTCACGTGCCATCACCTCGCTTGGGTCGATGCACCTCGATTTCGGCGAGTCGCAAAAGGTCGCTCACTTTCCGATGCGACTCGACCGGATGTCTCAACGGCGCCTCGGGATCGATCGCGTACACGTTGCGCCGGCCGTTCCGCTCGCGCACGAGGACACCGGCCGCTTCGAGATCCCCTAGGATCCCGGCGACCGCCCTCTCGGTGACGCCGACGACGACGGCCAGGTCTCGCACTCTCAAACCCGGTTCTTTTGCCAGAGCGATCAGGACGTGGGCGTGGTTGCTCAGGAACGTCCACGCGGGGCTCCGGCGCTCCATGCCTGAGATTATACTCCTGAATCAAAGTTCATGCAATATACATCAGCTAAGCAAAGGACCCGGCCGTAAGACCGGGTCCGCAGTTCCGAGCGTCGAGAGCCTGCTACTTCTTGGTGGCGACCTTCTTCTTGCCGGCCACCGTCCGCTTCGGACCCTTTCGCGTGCGGGCGTTCGTCTTCGTCCGCTGACCGCGTACGGGCAAACCACGGCGATGGCGCATCCCGCGATAGCAGCCGATGTCCATCAGGCGCTTGATATTGCCCTGCGTCTCGCGGCGCAGGTCGCCTTCGACGCGCAGCTGCAGCGCGTCGATCGCGTCGCGCAGCTTCTTCTCGTCGTCTTCGCTCATCGCTTTGACGCGCAGGTCCGGGCTAATGCCGGTGCGCGCGAGCAGCTTGCGAGCCGTCGCGTCTCCGATGCCGTAGATATAGGTAAGGGCGACCTCGATGCGCTTTTCGCGCGGCAGATCGATACCAGCGATACGAGCCATAATTATCCTTGTACCTGCTTGTGCTTAGCGTTGACTTCGCAAATAACCCGCACCTTGCCGTGGCGGCGGATGATCTTGCATTTCTCGCAAATTTTCTTAACTGAGGGTCGTACTTTCATGTCCGTTTCTCGTCTATTTATACCGGTAGGTTATTCTGCCGTGCGTGAGATCGTAGGGCGACAGCTCTACGAGCACGCGATCTCCGGGAAGGATGCGGATGAAGTTCATCCGGATCTTGCCCGACACGTGCGCCAGCACGCGATGTCCGTTGGTCAACTCGACGCGGAACATCGCATTCGGCAATGGTTCCACGATCGTGCCTTCGACTTCGATCGCCTCTTCTTTGGGCGTCGCCGTCTTGGCGGCTTTCTCGGCCGACGCTTTCCGGCTGGGACGGGTACCGCCCCGGCGTTTACGCGCCATAACGTCCTTCGCTCATGCAACCGCCTCCGCAGCCGGCCGGTACCGATCGGCATCGGGATGCTCCGCGAAATCGCGGAGCGTGAGAATCTTGGGGCCGTCGTCGGTCACGGCGATCGTATGCTCGAAGTGCGCTGCGAGTTTACCATCTGCCGTGACGACTGTCCAGCCGTCTTTGAGGATCTTGACCGCGTGGGCACCCTGCGTGATCATCGGCTCGATCGCCAGAACGAGCCCCGGGCGCAGCTCCACCCCGGTGCCCGGTTTGCCGTAGTTGGGAACCTGCGGCTCCTCGTGCATCGCCCGCCCGACGCCATGCCCCACGAGCTCGCGGACGACCCCGTAGCCGTTTTTCTCGGCATGCGCCTGCACGGCCGCCCCGATGTCGCCGACCCGCTTCCCGCGCTGCATCTGAGCGATGCCGATCATCAAGCATTCTTGCGTCACGGCCATCAAACGCTGCGCGGCTTGCGAAACGTTCCCAATCGGGACCGTCGCCGCGCTGTCGCTGACGTAACCTTCAAACGTCGTGCCGATGTCGATCGACAACAGATCGCCGTCGCGCAGAACGCGTGGCCCCGGAATGCCGTGCACGACTTCGTCGTCGACCGAGGCGCAAATCGAGGCCGGAAAGCCGTGGTAGCCCTTGAACGTCGGCACGCCGCCGAGTTCGCGAATGCCTTTCTCCGCCATCCCGTCCAGCTCGCTCGTCGTCATGCCGGGCCGCGCGGCTTTCATCAGATCGGCGAGAACCTTCGACGTAATCTTCCCGCTGCGGCGCATCGTCTCGATTTCGCGCGGCGACTTCAAGGCGACCACTAGTGGGCGTGCTCCAGTCCGATGGCGTGCGCCAGTTGATGCGCGACGTCGTCGACGCTTTGGAGCGCGTCGATTTCGGCCAGCTTTCCGGTCGTGCGGTAATACGCCACGAGCGGTTTCGTCTGCTCGTCGTACACGTCGAGGCGCTTCGAAACGGTTTCGGGCTTGTCGTCTTCTCGCTGAACGAGAGCACCGCCGTCGTCGTCGTCGACGCCTGCGACGCGCGGCGGATTGCTGAACGTGTTATAGGTGCGTCCGTTGCGAGGATTCGTCCAGCGCGAAGAAAGACGGTCGACGAGTGTCTTGCGATCGGCATCGAAGAGGACGACCGCATCGAGCGGCCATTGCTTGCGCGCGAGCAGCGCGTCGAACGCTTCGGCCTGCGCGACCGTCCGCGGAAACCCGTCCATGATGAAGCCGTCGCGGCTGCTGTCGAGCTCGCGCTCGATCATCGCGATGATGAGCGCGTCCGGCACGAGCTCGCCGCGCTTCATGTATCCTTCGGCTTCCTTACCGAGCGCGGTGCCCCGAGCGCGGTTTTCGCGTAGGATATCCCCGGTCGAAATCTGCCGCGCGCCGAAGCGCCGTTCGAGGATACGCGCTTGCGTGCCCTTGCCCGCCCCCGGCGGACCCAGGAAGATCAAACGCATTATCGCTTTATAAACCCGCGGTAGTCGCGCATCGCCAGGCGCGCCTCGATCTGCGTAATCGTATCGAGCGCAACGCCGACCACGATGAGCAGCGACGTCGAACCGAGATAGAACGTCGTCACGGACAATCCGCGCTGCAGCGCTCCCGGCAACACCGCCAGCAAGCCGAGATAGATCGCCGCCGCCGTCGTGATGCGGAAGAGAATCTTATTGAGGTAGTCCACGGTCGGCTGGCCCGGACGAATGCCGGGGATAAAGGCGCCCGTCTTCTTCAGGTTATCCGCGACGTCGCGCGTGTTGAGCACGATGCCGCTATAGAAGAACGTGAAGATGACCACCAGGAAGAAGTAGACGATGTTATAGGCGACGCCATTGGGCGAGAACCAGACGTTGAAAAACTCCGACCACGCCGCGGGGTTCGCGGGGAACTGGATCGGCCCGACCAAGTGCAAGTAGGCGGCCGCCGTCGTCGCGGTCTTGCCGCCGAACCACGAGAGCGCCTGCTGCGGCAGAAGCAGAATCGAGATCGCAAAGATGATCGAGATGACGCCGGCGTTGTTGAGGCGCAGCGGAATGTAGGTCGAGCGGCCGGCGAACATTTTGCGGCCGACGACGCGCCGCGCCTGCTGCACGGGCACGCGCCGCTGCCCTTGATAGAGGAAGATGATCGAAACGATCACGACGAGGGCGATGACGACGTAGAGAAAGATGTTGAACCAGGATTCGCCCCCTTGCGACGTCGACGAGACCGTCTGGGTGACGTAGGTCGGGAAGCGCAGGACGATACCGATGAAGATGATCAGCGAGACGCCGTTGCCGATGCCTTTGTCGCTGATCTGCTCGCCGAGCCACATGAGGAATAACGTGCCGGCGACCATGGCGACGATCGCGTAAAGCAGATACCAAACGCTCGTGTCGTAGAAGACGCCGCCGCGCTGCATGGCGATGGCCATGAAGCTGGCTTGCATCGTGGCGAGCACGATCGTCAGCCAACGCGTGTACTGGCTGATCTTCTTACGGCCTTCCTCGCCGCCTTTCTTGGCCAGCTCCTCGAGCTGCGGCAAGACGACCGTCATCAGCTGCATGATGATCGATGCGTTGATGTAGGGCGTGATGCCCATCGCGATGACCGACAACTTCTGCAGCGCGCCGCCCGACAGGAAGCCGAGCAGGTTGTAGAAGGTTCCGGCCTGTAACGCCCGCTGCCACGCGGCTTGATTCACGTTCGGCAGCTGCACGTGGATCATGAACACGAACCACGCGAAGGCAAAAAAGACGAAGAAGACCCGCTGGCGGATCTCCGGCACTAAAATCGCGGCCCGAAGGTTGTTAAACACGCCTACTCCGCGGACTCACCGAGCTGCGCGCCGGCAGCGCTCAGCGCCTCGCGCGCGCTGTTCGAGAACTGCACGTCGCGAAAACGCAGGCCCGACGGAAGCGTCTTGCCCGTCTTCGCGCCGCCGAGAATCTTCACGCCGTCGAGCGCGGATTTGAGGATACCCTTCTCTTTGAGCGATTCGGGCGAGACCTCGACGCTCGCGTCCCACTCGGCAAGCCGATGGAGATTCACGACCGCCAATCGCGAGCGAAAGTGCCCGAGGTCGCGCGCTTTCTGCGAGTAACCGCGTTTGTGCGGCAAGCGACGCGCCCAGGGCGTCTGACCGCCTTCGAACGCGGGACCTTTGCCGCCGCCTGAGCGCACGGTCTGACCTTTGCCGCCTTCGCCGCCGGTCTTCACCATGCCCGATCCGTGACCGCGACCGATGCGCTGACGCTTGGGACGGCTTCCCGCCGCCGGCTTGAGCGCGCCGAGTTTGAGCACCGAACCGTTGGCCGATGCGAACGATCCGGCACTAACGGTCGACGTTGCTTTGACCTTCGTCGCGGTCGTTTTCTTGGCGGCGGCAGCCTTCACAGTGGTCTTTCTGCTAGCTGCCGGTTTTTTCGACGTTTTCTTCTCTGCCATATTCGTTCTCTAGACGGCTGCGTAGATGTCTTTGACGGTTTTACCGCGCATCGCGGCGACTTGTTCGGCCGTGCGCAGCGAGCGCAGCGCTTCGATCGTCGTCATGACGACGTTGATCGGGTTGTTCGTTCCCAGGCACTTGGTGAGGATGTCGTGGATGCCGGCCAGCTCGAGCACCGCGCGCATCGAACCGCCCGCGATGACGCCCGTGCCGGGAGCAGCCGGCTTCAACAACACCGACGCCGCACCGATCTCGTGACGCACTTCGTGCGGAATCGTCTTCTCGACCATCGGGACCGTTACGAGGCTCTTCTTAGCCTGCTCGACGGCCTTGCGAATGGCTTCTGGCACTTCGCCGGCTTTGCCGATGGCGAAGCCGACCTTACCCTTGCGATCGCCGACGACGACGAGCGCGCTGAAGCTAAAGCGCTTGCCGCCTTTGACGACCTTCGCTACGCGATTGACGCGTACGACGGTTTCTTCGAAACCACTGTTGTCGCGATCGCGACCACCTCGATATTGCATTAGAAATTCAGCCCCGCTTCGCGCGCCGCGTCGGCCAACGCCTGGACGCGTCCGTGATATTTGTAACCGCCGCGGTCGAAGACCACGTCGGAGATGCCGGCCGCCTTCGCCTTGGCGGCAATCGCCGCGCCGACCGCTTTGGCGGCGTCGACGCTCGTTTTGGATTGCAGATCGCCGCCGAGCGTTTTCTCAACGGTCGAAGCCGCCGCGAGCGTGTGGCCCTTGCTATCGTCCACCAGCGTCGCGTAGATGTGATGCAGCGTGCGCCGCACGAGCAGGCGCGGACGATCCGGCGTTCCCTCGACCTTCTTGCGAAGGCGCTCGTGACGGGCGCGGCGCGCCGCGTCCTTGGAGATGCGCGCCATTACTTCTTGCCTGCCTTTCCGGCCTTGCCGAGTTTCTTGCGTACGACTTCGCCGGCATAGCGAATGCCTTTGCCCTTGTACGGCTCCGGCGGGCGCAGACCGCGAATCTCCGCGGCGACTTGGCCGACGGCTTGTTTGTCGATGCCGTCGACGTGAATCTTGTTCTGCCCCTCGACCGACAGCGCGATACCTTTGGGCGCCTCGTACACGACCGGATGCGAAAAGCCCAGACTCAGGTTGAGTCTCTCGCCCGACTTAGCGGCGCGAAAACCGACGCCCTGAATCTCGAGGCTCTTGCGATAGCCCTTGCTGACGCCCTCAACCATGTTGGCGATGAGCGTGCGCGTCAAGCCGTGCGCCGCACGGTGCGTGCGCGCCTCACCCTTGCGCTCGACGACGACTTTACCGTCCTCGAGTTTGACTGCGACGATGCTGGACAGAATCGAATGCCGCAGCTCGCCTTTGGGGCCTTTGACCGTTACCGCATCGTCGGCCAGCGTCACATTGACGCCCGACGGCACGGCCACCGGCAACTTTCCAATTCTAGACATCGCTACCACACATACGCGAGCACTTCACCGCCCACGCCCACTTTTTTCGCCCGTTTGCCGGACATGATGCCTTGCGGCGTCGAGATGATCACCAGGCCGAGCCCGCCCAGCACGCGCGGAATCTCCGTCTTGCCCGTATAGACGCGCAAACCGGGACGCGAAATGCGGCGCAGGCCCGTGATGACCTTCTCCTTCTCGGGACCGTACTTGAGCGCGATCCGCAACGTGCCTTGCGGCCCCTCCTGCAACCGCTCGACGTTCTCGATGAAACCTTCGTCTTTGAGGATTTGCGCGATTGCGAGCTTGGTTCGCGACGCCGGAACGTCGACCGTCTTGTGGTTGGCCGTGTTCGCATTGCGAATGCGCGTCAGCAGATCGGCTATTGGGTCGGTAATAGCTGCCATTTTATTCCTCTCGCTCCCTCACCAAGATGCCTTGGTCACGCCGGGTACGACGCCCTTATGCGCGTTCTCGCGAAAACAGATGCGGCACATAGCGAACTTGCGCAGAAATCCGCGCGGACGCCCGCACACCTTACATCGGTTGTGCTTGCGCACCGAGAACTTCGGAGCGCGCTCCGATTTGACGATCATGCTCGTCTTTGCCATTGGCTTCTAGCCCCGTCCCTTCTGAAGCGGGAGTCCCATCGCCACCAAGAACTCCGACGCTTCTTCGTCGGTCTTCGCCGTGGTGACGATCGTGATGTCCATACCGCGCGTTTTATCGACCTTGTCGTAGTTGATCTCCGGAAAGACCAGCTGTTCGCGCAAGCCCAAGTTGTAGTTGCCGCGCCCGTCGAAAGACTTCGTCGGCAAGCCTCGGAAGTCGCGGATACGCGGCAGCACGATGTTGAAAAGCTTGTCGAGGAACACGTACATCCGGTCGCCGCGCAGCGTTACCTTCGCACCGATGTTCATGCCTTCGCGCAGCTTGAACGCCGCAATCGACTTCTTGGCTTTGGTGACGATCGGCTTTTGGCCGGTAATCGCCGCGAGCTCCGAAACGGCGGCGTCGAGCGACTTCGGGTTGACAATCGCCTCACCGACGCTCATGTTGACGACGACCTTCTCCAGCTTCGGGACCTGGTTGACGTTGCGGTAACCGAATCGATCTTGCAGCTGCTTGCGAACTTGACCGTCGTACCGTTCTTTCAATCGTTGAGCCATCGGCTACGCTCCCTTCGCCGATTCGCGTGCCGGCTCGCCGCAACGCGCGCAGACGCGGTGCAGGTCGCCGTCGGCCGTGCGCGTGCGCCGCAGGCGCGTCGGCGCTTTGCACTTCTCGCAGACGTATTGGAGCGCGGACAGCGGCAGCGGCGACTCTTTCTCGATGATGCCGCCGGTCTGAGCGCTGGCCATGTTGCCGGCTTTGGTGCCCTGCTTGGTGTGGCGCTTGACGACGTTGATGCCTTCGACCGTGGCCGTTCCGGACAGCGCGTTCACGGCTTTGACCGTCCCGCGCTTTCCTTTCTCTTTGCCGCGGCGCACCAGCACGGTGTCGCCCTTGATAATATTCGTTTTGACCGCCATGGCGTTACAGCACCTCCGGTGCGAGCGAGGCGATCTTCAAGAACCCGCGGTCGCGCAGTTCGCGCATGACCGGGCCGAACACGCGCGTGCCGCGCGGATCGAGGTTGTCCTTTTCGCCTTTGATAATGACGCACGCGTTGTCGTCGCAGCGTACGACCGATCCGTCCGTGCGGCGAATCGGCGCGCTCGTGCGCACGACGACCGCCTTGACGACTTGGCCCTTCTTCACGGCCGCACCGGGAATGGCGCTCTTGACCGTTCCGACGACGATGTCGCCCACGTGAGCGTACGCATGGCGGCTTCCACCCGAGACGTGAATCACGAGCAGTTCGCGCGCGCCTGAGTTGTCGGCCACTTTGAGCCGCGTTTCTTGTTGGATCATCTTACTTCGCCCGCTCGACGATCTCGACCAGCCGCCAGCGCTTTTCGCGTGACAGCGGGCGGCACTCCATGATGCGCACCACGTCGCCGACGTTGGCTTCGTTGCGCTCGTCGTGCGCCTTGAAACGGCTCGACTTGCGAACGATCTTTCCGTACGACGGGTGCGGAACGCGCGTCTCCGAGACGACGACGATCGTCTTATCCATCTTGTTCGAAGCGACGCGGCCTTGCTTGATTCGCCGCGCGCTCCGTTCGCTATGCTGCTCCATGCTGTTCCTCGGTCAGACGCTTTTCAGAGATGACGGTAGAAATTTGCGCGTAGGCGCGGCGCATCGCACGGATCTTGCTGAAGTCCGTGAGGTGACCTGTCCGCAGCGCGAAGCGAAGATTGAAGAGTTCCGACTTGGTGTCGCGCGCTTTCTGCTGAAGCTCCTTGAGCGTCAGGCCGCGCAACTCGTCGAGCTCGCTCTTTTTCACGGTCTAGGCCTCCTCGCGCGAAATGATTTTCGTGCCGATCGGCAGCTTGGCAGCCGCGCGCCGCAGCGCTTCGCGCGCGACAATCGCATCCACGCCCGAAAGCTCGAACAGAATGCGCCCGGGACGCACGACGGCTACCCAGACCTCCGGGTTGCCCTTGCCGGCGCCCATGCGAACTTCGGCCGGCTTCTTCGTGACCGGTTTGTCCGGAAACACTTTGATCCAGACCTTGCCGCCGCGTTTGATGTGACGCGTCAGTGCGATACGCGCCGCTTCGATCTGACGGTTGGTCATCCAGCACGGCTCCATCGCCTGCAGTCCGTAATCGCCGAACGTGAGCGAGCTGCCGCGCGTCGCGGCACCGGTCATGCGCCCGCGCTGCACTTTGCGCCACTTGACGCGTTTGGGAGTCAACATTACTCAGATACCTCGTTTGACTGGCGCTCCGCCTCCGGCGGAGCTTGTCCTGAGCTCTGTCGAAGGGCCGCCCCCCGCGCGTCCTGAGCCTGTCGAAGGGCGCTGGGGTCCCCCACGCCCGTTTCCTGCGTGGCTTCAGTCAATGCTTGGGCTTCGCTTAACTGGCGCTCCGGCTGCGCTTCGCTTGCCTCCGCCGCCCCCCGCGCGGCAAAGCCGCTGGGGTCCCCCGATTCCGAATGCGGAATTTCGGCGGCGGCTTCGGCAGGCACGTGAACCGGAGCTTGCGGCGCGATTTCAGGAATAGAAGCGGGCTCCGGCAGGTTGTCCGTATCGGCCGGCGCGACGGCCTGGCGCGGTGCGGGCGCCGGACGATCGGAACCTATCCCGGGGCGGCCGCGTCCGCCGCGTCCGCCGCGTTCGCGACGATCGCCGCGTCCCCCGCGTTCGCGCATCGCACCGTCGGTGCGCGGCTGATCGGGCAGCACTTCGCCGCGGTAGATCCAGACTTTAACGCCGATACGTCCGAAGGTGGTGAACGCT
>JAFAHZ010000193.1 GCA_019236975.1 Vulcanimicrobiota bacterium
TTTCTTACTCGCACCGGGCGCATAGGGAGGAAATGTCCAGAGGGAATAACTCTCGTGCGGGAAGGTTAAGAGCACGGCGTGCTCTTTCTGGACGAGCTGCCGGAGTTTTCGCGCAGCGCGATCGAAGTGATGCGGCAGCCGCTCGAGGCATAATCGGCAATCCGAAGGAGAGCACACCATGAAGCTGATTGCGGTAGCAGCGGCCGTCGAAATGATCGCCGGAGTGGTTCTTATCGTCACCCCTTCGCTCTTCGCGCGACTCATTCTGAACGCCGACTTGAACGCGGGCGCTGGGGCGCTCGGACGCGTCGGCGGTTTCGGGTTGCTTGGATTGGGCGTGGCCTCTTGGCCGGGTTCTTCCGGCGTGCGCGGACTGCTCGTTTACAACGCGCTTGCGGCGATCTTCTTCGTGGATTTAGGCGTGCGCGGAACGCTGGTCGGAACGTTGCTGTGGCCGGCAGCCATCCTTCACATCGTGCTCGCGATTTTGCTCGCTTTCGTCTTCGTACGCGAGCGTCGCGCGTAGGCCGCAGCATCGGTCGAGCCGAAGTTCCGGTAGTGGGAAAGCGCCTCGAAGTCGCCTCTGCGATCCTCGCGATCGCGCTCGCGTCGTGCGGCGCCGGCGCCCAAACGGGAATACCCGACGCCGGCGCGCAGCAGGCACTCGCTCGTCCGCATGCGTTGAACGGGTTGCGCGTCTCCGGCAACAAGATCGTCGACGGCAGCGGTAAAGCCGTCGCGTTGCGCGGCGTAAATCGCTCCGGCACGGAATACGCCTGTATCCAGGGATGGGGCATCTTCGACGGCCCCAACGATGCGACGTCCGTGAAAGCGATGGCTGGCTGGCACAGTAACGTCGTCCGCGTTCCGCTCAACGAAGATTGCTGGCTCGCCATCAACGGCGTCAAGGCCGCGTACGCCGGCGCCAACTATATTAAAGCCGTCGTCACCTACGTAAACCTGCTGCACAGCAATGGCATGTACGCGGAGCTGTCGCTCATTTGGGGCGCGCCGGGGGCGTACAAGGCCACGTATCAACCGAACGGTCCCGACGAAGACCACTCGCCGCAGATGTGGGCGAGCATGGCATCGACGTTCAAGAACGATCCGAACGTCATATTAGCGCCGTGGGGCGAAACGACGACCGGCTGGAAGTGCTTCATGCACGGCTGCAGCAACGAAGCGACGTACGGTCCCAAGAACGCGCTCTATACGACGGCGGGCATGCAGCAGGCCGTGACCGTCATGCGCGGCGCCGGCTATCGCGGCATCATCTCGATACCGTGCATCGACTATGCCAACGCGTGCGGCAAACTTCCCGACGGCTCGCTCTACAACGGATCGACGTGGCTGCTCTCACATCCAAAGGATCCGGCGAATCAGCTCGTCGCCGAAGCGCACGTGTACGGCAAGGATATGTGCGACACGACCGCGTGCTTCGATTCGAGCATGGCGCCGCTCGCGCAGAAGTTTCCGCTGATCTTCGGCGAAACCGGCGAGACGTACGACGCGTCGGACTGCGGCTCGAGCTACATCTCGACGTTCATGACGTGGGCCGACGCACACAACGTGGGATACGAAGCCTGGACCTGGGATACGTGGGGCGGCTGCGGCGTCCTCATCAAGAACTACGGCGGCACCCCAGCGTCGACCTGGGCGACGTGGGTGCGCACGCACTATCTATCGTTTCCTAGCCCGAGCGCTCTCTAGAAACGCGTTTGCCGCCGCCGCCCCCGGGGCACGTAGGTGGGGTGCGTTACTTCGTTCTGGCAACCGACTACGATAACACGCTTGCCGATCACAACGTCGTGCTGGCGGAAACGCGTAAAGCGATCGACGCGCTCAAGAAGTCGGGACGCTCGCTGGTGCTCGTCACGGGCCGGATGCTCGATGATCTGCTGCAAACCTTCGAAGGTTCCGACGTGTGCGATGCCATCGTCGCCGAGAACGGTGCCGTACTCTATCTGCCGAAGACGAAAGAGCGCGTCGCACTGGCACCCGCACCGCCGCCCGCCTTTCTCGACGCGTTGCGCCGTCGCGGCGTTCCATTCGTAGCCGGGCAGAGCATCGTCGCGACCGAACAGCCGCACGACGTCGCCGTGCTCGAGGCGATCAAAGAACTTGCGTTGGAACTGCACATCGTGTTCAACAAAGGCGCCGTGATGGTACTGCCCACCGGCGTCAATAAAGCCAGCGGTCTCGCCGCCGCGCTCGAGCGGCTCGGATTTTCCGCGCACAACGCCGCCGGCATCGGCGACGCCGAAAACGATCACGCATTCTTGCACGCGTGCGAGTTCGCTGCGGCGGTCGCCAACGCGCTGCCGTCGCTGCGGGACGAGGCCGATCTCGTCACCAGCAAACCCGCCGGCGCCGGCGTCGCCGAACTCATCGAAGCGATGATCGAAGACGATCTCCTGCGTTTTGCCGCACGCTTGCAGCGCCGCACGATCGAAATCGGCACGGATCCGGCCTCCGGAGCTGCAGTAACGCTCGATCCCTACACCGCCGGCGGCGTGCTCGTCGCGGGCGGCTCGAAAAGCGGCAAATCGAAGCTCGCGCTCGCCATCGTCGAGCGCTTGATGGCGAAGGGTTACCAGCTGTGCATCTTCGATCCGGAGGGCGACTACGAGCCGCCTTTCGGCGGAGCGCTCGCGCTGGGCGATCCGCAAACTCCGCCGCGCCCGGAGCAGGTCGAAGCCGTACTCGCCAAACCGGGACAAAGCCTGATCCTGAATCTGCTGGGCGTGCCGATCGAAGCGCGCCCGCAGTTCGTCGACGAGATCCTCCCGAGCATGCTAAAGCTGCGCGAACGGACCGGCCGCCCGCACTGGCTCGTCTTCGACGAAGCGCATCACTTCTTTCCGGCCGAACGCGGCGGCGACGCTCTCCTGAGCGCTTTGAGCTCCGGAACGCTCTACGTTACCGTGAATGCCGGCTTGCTGTCGCCGGCGGTGCGCGAAAACGTCGAGCGCTGCATTCTGATGCCGCCGCCTTTCGTTCCCGTGGAGCCCGAGACGCCGCGCGAGCGCCACCGCCGCAAATACGCCAAAGGCGAGCTGCGCGACAAGAGCTTCGTTTTCACGGGGCCGCACGACCGCATGCAGCTGCGCGCGAAGAATCTGCAAACCTTCGTCGAGCTGGCGCGGGGACTCGATGACGAAACGTGGACCTACCATCTGCGCAACGGTGATTACGCTCGATGGTTCGGCGAAACGCTGGGCGACGACGAGCTGGCCCGCGTCGCCGCATCGGCCGAACGTGCGTCCTCGGGGGACAGTCGCAGCACGATCGTCGAAGCGATCGAACGGCGGTACACCGCCTCAGCCTAACCGCCGCACGAAGGAGGTTCGACGTGCACGTTCGGAAGGCTCGCGCCGACGAGCTGTCGCTGCTCGAAAAGATGCCGCACGCGCTGCACTACACGCACCACCTATCGTTTATCCGCCACGCGCTCGGCACGAAGGAATGTTTGGTCGCTGAAATCGACGGCGCCGTCGCGGGATTCGTCGTGTGGGACCGCGGGTTTTACGCGCGCCCGTTTTTGTGGATGCTCGGCGTCGACCCAGACCACCAGCACGAAGGCATCGCGTCGACGCTGATCGAGCACGTAGAATCGCTCAACGCGGGGCACAATCTCTACACCTCGACCAACGAATCGAACTCCCCGATGCAGGGACTGCTGGCCAAGCGGGGCTTTACGCCCGTGGGCCGGCTCGAAAACCTCGATCCCGGCGATCCCGAAGTCTTCTACGTCAAAAAGTTATAGCGCTGCGCTCAGGATGACGGCGTTGACCCGTTTAATTGCGGGATGGCGTCGCCGTCGAGGAAGACGCCCAGTTCTTCGGGTGAAAACTGCAAGCCCGCCCAAAACTCGCCGAACTCACCGTAGCGCGCGCTGACTTCGTCGAAGCGCATTTCGTAAATCAGTTTCTTGAAGACCAGCGGATCGTCGGCGTAGAGGTCGACGCCCCACTCGAAATCGTCGAAGCCGATCGATCCGGAAATCACTTGCGTGACGCGGCCGTGATAGGAACGCCCGACGACGCCGTGCTCGCTCATCATCTTGGCGCGCGCGTCGAAGCCGAGCAGGTACCAGTTCTGCACTTCGCCACGGCGCTTGTTCATTGGGTAAAAGCAGGCGTACCGGCGCTGCGGAATCCGCGCCCACAAGCGGGATCCGACGTGCGGATTCTCTTCCTGTTTGCGGACCAGCTCGTCGAAGCCGGCAATCCACTCAGGCGATTGCGGGGCCAATCCGCGATCGCCGAGCTCGGCGTGAATCTTCCCGGTGGCGTCGTAGAGGCCCAACTCGAGCACCGACACGTACGAGGCGCGCGCGTCGAGAAAATCGCGCAGCTCGAGCTTGTCGACCAGGGTTTGCGCGTACGCAAGACCGTCGAAGGTACGCGCGTAGTGCGTGAGCATCAAATCGCCCTTGTTACCGACGATTTGCGTGAGGCCCAGATCGCCGTCTTCGCTGCCGCGCAGATGCTCCACTAGGTCGACCGCGTGCACGCAGTATTTGTTGCGGCGCTTTTCGGGCAGCGCGTCCCAGGCGCGGCGGTCGACGGCAAACACGCGGTGGAGAATCCACCAGCCCTCGAGCGATTCGGGAACGTTCGGGTCGCGCATTAAGGAATTCTTATCTCCGCACCAGTGCTTTGACTCGCTTCATCTCCGCGAGCACTTCGCCTTCCAGCGTCTCGGGACGTTCGCGGTACTTCGCCCAGAGCGGCGGCGTGTGAGCGATGTCGTTGAGCACGCGGGCGTACACCGCGTTGACCGGGGTCGGCACGTTGAGCGCGCGTCCGGCCGCCGCCACGGCTCCGTTGACGACGTCCACCTCGGTCTGCAGTTTTCCCGATCGCAAATCGACCAGCAGCGACGGAGGTTTGGTACCGCGCGCGCCCGCAATACGCCGCGCCAAGATACCGCGCGCAACCGGACTCGGCAGCGCCGCGATCGCAAACAGCGCGCGCACCGGATAGCGCGGCAAATCGATCGGAGTGACGTTCATCGCCGCCATTGCCGCGCGGATTTCTCGGATCATTCGGATCTCCAGCGTGAAGACCCGCTCGAAGTGGATGAGACGGTTGGGCAGCACGTTGAGAATGGCGCAGCTCGCGTTAGCGACGGCGTTGAGGGCGAGCTTGCTCCACTTGAGCGCGCGCCAGTCGTCGACCACTTTCACTTTGATCCCGGCCGCGGCAAACGTCGCGATCAGCCAGTTGTAGGCGCTCGCGCCCATGGGTGCCAGCGCCAAGCCGCCTTCGCTCGCGGCCTTCGCGTGACCGTCGCGATCGCGATCGACCGGCGTGGTGAGCGCGGCAGCGACCACGTTAGCATCGCCGAAGACGGCCGCGAGCTTCTCTTCGTTTCCCACACCGTTTTGCGGCGTGACGAACACGCACTTCTCGGGATACGGGATCGCCTTACGCAGCGTCTCGATCGCGCCGTCGGTGTCATACGCTTTGGTGGTCACCATGGCGACGTCGGCGTCGAACGATTTGACGTCGGCTAACGATCGCGGCGCGTATTCGACCTCGACACCGGCGCGCGCCAGCGCTTCGCCGAAGTACGTGCCGACGGCGCCCTTGCCGACCACGTACAGTTTCATCGCGCGCCTTCGATGGGCGCCACGCCGGTCGAACCGAACCCGCCGGCACCGCGCCTGGTGGGCGGCAGCTCGTCGACGACGTCGAACGCCGCGCGCGACACGGGCGCAACGACCAGTTGCGCGATGCGATCTCCGCGCCGAACCACGATCGCTTCCGAACCCAAGTTTGCGAGAACGACTTGCACTTGACCGCGATAGTCGGCATCGATGGTTCCCGGCGTATTGAGGCACGTCACGCCGCTGCGAATGGCCAATCCGCTGCGCGGGCGGATTTGCGCTTCGTATCCGGGCGGCAGCGCGATGGAAAACCCGCACGGGATCAAGGCGCGCGCGCCCGGCAGCAGCGTCAGCTCTTCACCGACGGCAGCAAAGAGATCCGCGCCCGCGGCGAACGCGCTCATGTACGCCGGGAGCGGCAAACCCTCGCCTTCGGGCAAGCGCTTGAGCGCCACGCGAATCATTGCGACGTCTGCCTTTCACCATGCACGGGGTGCTATTTGGAAAGTAGAGTGGATAACTCTTCCCGGAAACTCTCGATGTCGCGGAACGAACGGTAGACGCTCGCGAAACGAATGTACGCAACGGGGTCCAGTTTCTTCAGTGCTTCCATCAGCTTCTCGCCGACCATCGTCGACGGAACCTCGCTTTCCCCGCGCGCGAACAGCTCGCGCTCGAGGTCGGAAGCAACCGCCTCCATTTGGCTCTCCGAAATCGGGCGCTTCTCGCATGCCTTGCGCAGGCCGCCCAGGATCTTATCGCGGCTGTACTGCTCGCGGCGGCCGTCCTTTTTGACGACAAAGAGCCGCGGAGCTTCCATGCGCTCGTACGTCGTGAAGCGGTGTTTGCACGCCGGGTTGAGGCACTCGCGGCGCCGCCGCACGACGGTTTCGTCGTCGCGCGAATCGACGACGCGGGTCTCGCTCTTACGGCAGGTAGGGCAAGTCAGGCTGCGAGTTCTCCCTATATGTAGTAGGCACTCGCATTATACGTTACTACCCGTAGTAAATCAAAAGAGGACCAGCGGCGCGGCCCTCATTCGAACGTCAACGATCCGCGACCCTAGATTTCGGTTCGGGCTAGGCGACGAACGGCGCTGTGTACTGCGGTACACAAGCCGTTCGGCAACAACGCCCGGGCCGAAATCTAGGAAGCGGCGCCGATTTTGAACATTTTTGTGCCGCACACGGGACACTTGCCTTCCGTTGCGGGGCGGCCGTTCTTCATGGTGATCTGGACCGCGTCTTTGATCTCTCGTTTCGTCTTGCACTTGACGCAATACGCTTCTGCTGCCACCTGAGGCACCTCCGTTCGCGCGTGGCTATTCCCGCGGGCCTTGGCGATTCCCCCTGGCGCCGGTATTGGAGGGCGATGTCACTGGACGACCCGGTCTTCGACGGGCGCGACGCAATCGAGCGCGTGCGCGGCGAGCGCGGCTTTGCCTCGGAAGCCCCGGGCCTCTGGCGGGCCGGTACCCTCCAGCCCCTGGAGCGGCCGAGCGTCGCGGTCGTCGGAACGCGGGCGGCGACCAGCTATGGCCGCCGGCTCGCCCGAGCCATGGCTGCCGATCTCGGTGCGGCCGGCTGCTGTATCGTCTCCGGATTGGCGCTGGGAATCGACGCCGCGGCGCATGAGGGCGCCTTGGAAGCGGGCGCGCCGACCGTCGGCGTGCTGGGCTCGGGGCATCGGCGCTTCTTTCCCGCTCGCAATGCCGCTTTGGCGGCGCGGATCGTCGCGGGCGGCGGCGCGGTCCTCTCGCCGTACCCACCCGACCACGACGCACGGCCCGGGCAGTTCCTCGAGCGCAACGGCGTCGTGGCGGCGCTCGCAGACGCGGTGGTGGTCGTCGAAGCCCCGGCGCGCAGCGGGGCGCTCAACACGGCCGGCTGGGCGGCCGGCCGCATTCCGGTGCTGGCGGTCCCCGGCGACGTCGATCGCCGCCACGTCATGGGCTGCCACGCGCTCATTCGCGACGGCGCAACGCTGGCCCGCGACGCAGCCGACGTCCTGGAAGCCATGGGCCGCAGCGGTCCGTCGCTGCGCGCCATCCCGCAACGCGCGGCGGATCCGGCAGCGGCGGCGCTGCTCGCAGCCATCGACGGCGGGACGTGCGCGCTCGACGATCTCCTCGCCGCGACGGACCTTGCAGCGGGCGCGGCGCTGGCAGCGCTGGCGTTTCTGGAACTCGATGGCGCGATCGAGCGCAGCGGGCCGGCGAGCTACGTGCGCGCCGCGTCTGCTATGCTGCGGAGATGATCGTGCGCCTCATTGCGGTCGACCGCATCAGGACGCCGTACGTCGCGCGCGCGTGCGAGGATTTTCGCGCGCGGCTGCGTCCGTACTACGCGTACGACGAGATCGAAGTGCGCGCCGGAAGCGGGAAAGATCCATCCGCGACGGTGCGCGACGAGACCGAGCGCATCGCGCGACAGCTCGGCGACGGCGAACGCTATTGGCTGCTCGATCGCAGCGGAACGCAACTGTCGAGCGAGGCGCTGGCGCGACGCTTGGACGCCGTCGCGCGCGACGGAGCCCAACGCTTGGCGCTTGTCATCGGCGGAACGTTCGGTACGGGAAAGACGCTGCGCGAGCGCGCCGAGTTCGTCTGGTCCCTTTCGGATCTGACGTTCCTGCACGAGTGGGCGCGCATCATCGTGCTGGAACAGCTCTACCGCGCGGCGAAGATTTTACGCAATGAGCCGTACCACCATTGAGCTCGAGCCGGCGCTGCCGGAGGGAGTGCTGCAGATTTTTGCGACCGCCGTGGAGGATGCCGTCGCCCAGCGCTATCCCGATGCGGCCGTCAAGGTCGGGTTCGAGGCGCCACGGCGTCCCGAGTTCGGCGATTTTGCCACCAACGTCGCATTTTCGCTGGCCAAGGTCGCAAAACGCTCGCCGCAAGACGTTGCCGCGCAGATCGTCGCGGACGTTCGCTCGCGCGCGCCGCACCTCGATACGCTCTTTTCGAGCATCGAGCCGACGTCCGGCTTCATCAACCTACGGCTAGCGCCCGGAATCTGGCAAAACGTCGTTGCTAAGATCTTGCGCGAAGGTGCGCGCTTCGGCGAGTTTCCGCGGAACGGCAAACGTATTTCGCTGGAGTTCGGCAGCGCCAATCCGACGGGCCCGCTCGTCGTCGTCCAAGGCCGGTCGATGTCGCTAGGCGACGCGCTCGCGCACGCGCTGCGGTTCTCCGGATACGACGTCTTCGTCGAATGGATCATCAACGATGCGGGCGGTCAGCTCGATACGCTGGGCCGCTCGCTGTACGCGCGCTACCGGCAAATCTACGATCCAACGTTTCCGTTTCCCGAGGACGGCTATCCCGGCGACTACCTGCGTCCGATCGCGCGCGACCTTTCCGAGCGCGACGACGAGAAGTGGGTTGACTCCGAGGAAGCCGCTTGGCTGCCGTACTTCGCGACGTTCGGCCGCGACCGGCTGGTTGAAGAACAGCGCGCCACCGCCGAGCGCTTCGGCGTGCGGTACGATCTTTGGCAAAGCGAGCGCGAGCTGCACGAAAGCGGGAAGATCCGCGAAGGCATCGACCGCCTGCGCGAGCTCGGGCATACGTACGAAGACGACGGTGCGTTATTCTTTCGCGCGACCGAGTTCGGCGACGACAAAGATCGCGTGCTGATCCGCCGCGACGGGCGTCCGACGTATTTCGCGATGGACGTCACCTATCATTACCAGAAGATGCTGCGCGGCGACCGCGTCATCGACATTCTCGGCCCCGATCACCACGGATACATCGGACGCCTCAAAGGGCTGGCGCGCGCGCTCGCCTACGATCCCGAGGCCGTGCACGTGCTCATCGCCCAGCAGATCACGCTGATGCGCGGAAGCGAGCAGGTCAGCATGAGTAAACGCGCCGGCGATATCGTCACGCTCGACGAAATCGTCGACGAAGTCGGCGTCGACGCGGCGCGCTTCTTCTTCATTCTGCCGAGCGCGGAGTCGCCGCTGACGTTCGATTTGAAGCTGGCGGTCGAGCAAAGCAACGAGAATCCCGTCTACTACGTGCAGTACGGTCACGCACGCATCGCCTCGGTGCTCAAAAACGCGGCTGCCGCCGATATCGCTACGGCCCAGCAGAATCCCGACCTCTCCCCGCTGTCACACGCCGCCGAGCTGGCGCTCATGCGCCGCCTCGCGGAGTTTCCCGAGATGGTACGCGGCGTTGCCGAGCACTTAGCGCCGCACCGCATCGCACGCTACGCGCGCGACGTCGCCGCCGACTTCCACCAGTTCTATACCGAATGCCGCATCTTGTCGGACGATGCGGCGACGCGCGTCGCTCGTTTGGCGCTCTGTCTCGCGACGAAATCGATCCTGGCGCGCGCGCTCGGCCTGGCCGGAGTCAGCGCCCCGGACTCCATGTAGTTGCCGCACGTCCTCGGCGCGCTCTGGCTGCTGGGGCTCTATGCCGCAGCGCCCGTCTTGCGCGGTCGCGACGCGGTCTACGCGTTTGCCGATCGTCTGCGCGACGCGCTCGTCCTCGGCGTCGCGATCCCGTTCGTCCTCGGCTTCGCGCATCTGCTCTACCCGATCGCGTTGTGGATCGTGCTCCTGCTCCTTGTTACCCTGAGCGCAGTGCGCCGCGCAGCGGCGCACGAACTCGAAGAGCAACCGTTACCATTACTCCTCATCGCCGCAGTGGCATTCGTTGCGTGGCCGCCGCTCATGCGCCCGGTGCTCGACGGCGACTCGTTATCGTATCATCTGCCGAACGCCGCCGCGTGGGTGCACGCGCATAGCGTGTGGACGACCGATCCGCGCTACTGGTGGTATCCGCCGGCGTCGGAGCTGTTTGCAAGCGCGCTGTACGCCGTTTCCGGACCCGCAGTGCTTCCCTGGTCCGGTACCGGTGCGCTGCTGCTGCTCGGCTATCGCATCTACGGTTGGGCGCGCGCACAGTACGGCGCGCGGCCCTTGCTGGCCGATGCGACCGCCGCGGCGGTCGTGACCGCCCTTCCGCTGGCGCTGCAAGCGGGATCGCTGCAAAACGACGTCTGGCTGACGGCGTTTTTCGTCGATTTTCTCCTGTGCGCGCGCCGCGGCAACCCGGCCGCTTCGCGCTCGGCCGCCGTGACCGCGCTGCTTAAGCCATACGGCATCGTCTTCGTTGTTGCCGGCGCGATCTTTACGCGCGCCCGTTGGCGCGTGTGGCTATCCGCCCTCGTCGCATTCGCACTGTGGGCGATGCACGACGCCGTCTTGTGGCGCAGCGCGTTCATACCGCCCGGCGCAACGTCGTACTCCAACGGATTCGATTCCACGATCGTGGCCCACGGCGCGCCGGCAATCGGTCTGCTGGCGGAAGCCGCATTCCGCTCGTCGCCCTTCGTCGCGCTCACGTTGCTGGTCGCGCTGCTCGGACCGCTGCTTGCGGAAGTCGCACCGCTGGCAGGACGCAGCGCGTTTGCCGCTCTGCTCTTCTATCTCGTCATGCCGCTGGGCTATGCGGGGCCGGGACCGCAGCTTGCGACGGGTGCGTCGCTGCGCTATGCGTCGCCGGCGATTGCGCTGGGAGCGCTGACCCTCGTGCCCCTGATGCTTTCTGCCGAAATCGCTGCGACGATCGCGATGCTCGCGTTTGCACTGCTTGGCTGCGCGAAAAGCTTCACGCTCTTCTTCAACGATTTGCCGACCACCGCGGCTCCCGGCGTAGCGCTCCTTACGATTGCGGCGGTCCTGCTCGCGCGCCGCGCGCGCAGTGCGTGGCCCGTCGTCGCGCTCGTCGCGTGCGCTGTCCTTGCTTCGGGCATCCTGGCGGCTCGGCAGCCGGTGGCCTACTATGCCGATGCGTTTACCTACGCCGGCAAGCGCAGCGGACTCTACGATTGGCTCGCGCGCAGGCAACCGGCCGTCGCTGCCGGAAACGGTCTCGCCTTGGGCACGGTCAACGTCTTGTCTCCCCGCTCCCGCGCAATCGATCTCGGCGATGCCGACCCGTGTGCGCAGGCGCGCGCCGCGAACGCACTGCTCGTCGCGGTCGCAGAGCCGGAGCGCAGCGAGACGTTCGACGCAAACCGCTTGCGCAGCGCGCGAGCGTGCGGAACGGTTCTGTACGACGACGGTATCGCTGTGGTGACGCAACCGTGAAGCGCCAGCACATCGGCATCGTTGCGTGCTCCGCCGAAGGCGCGGCACTCTGCTACCGCACCATCTGCCTCGAAGGCGCGCGCATGCTCGGACCGTACGAACATCCCGAAATTTCGATGCACGCCGCGCCGCTGGCCGAATACGTGGAGCGCATCGACCGCGGCGATTGGATGGCGGTCGCCGAGCTGATGCTGCGCTCGGCCAATAAGCTCGCGCAGATCGGGGCCGATTTCCTCATCACGCCCGACAACACGATTCATCGCGCGCTGGAAGACGTCAAGAAGCGATCGCCGCTGCCCTGGCTACACATTGCCGAAGTCGTCGCCGATTGCGCCGCCGAGCGCGGCTTTCGCCGCTTGGGCATTACCGGCACGCGCTATCTGGTCGAGAGCGATCTCTATCCTCGCGTCCTGTCAGGACGCGGTTTGCAGTACGCGCGACCGACGACTGCCGAGCGCGAGGAAATCCATCGCATCATCATGGACGAACTGGTCGGCGGTATATTCAAACCCGAAGCCGTCGCATATTTCCAACGTGCGATCGCGCGTATGAAAGACGAAGGCTGCGATGCGGTCGTGCTCGGATGCACCGAAATCCCGCTGATCGTCAACGACGACAACTCGCCGCTGCCGACGTTAGATTCGACGCGCCTGCTGGCCCGTGCCGCGTTACGGCGCGCCGTCGAACCGCTCGCAGTAACTACCTAAATGGCATCGATTTAGACGAGCTCTAGGAACGAGATCGGCAAATCGATGCCATTTTAGGCGTCTTTGAACTGGGCTTGGATCCAAGGCGCCATGAAATAGCGCCACAATATTTTCAGTAACGCGGCGACCGGAATCCCGAGGATGAGTCCCGGAATACCGAACAGTTCTCCGCCGGCAAAGACGGCAAAAAACGCGACGATCGGCGAGACGCCCACCGACTCGCCCATGATTTTCGGCACGAGCACGTTGTCGCTGATGCGCGCCATGCCGAACATAATGACCTGCACCCAAATCACCATCCACAAGCCCTGCGGCGCGCACATCGGAACGGCGACGATTTCCGCAATCAACATGCCGATGATCGGAATCGCATAGGCAATTCCCGAAATGATGCCGAGCACCAGCGAAAACTTGAAGCCGATAATGGCCGAGACCAGCGCGATGACCAGCCCCGTAATCGCGCTGACGATAACTTGGCCGGAGATGTAGCTGCCGAACAGCGTCGTGACTTCGGCGGCCAGCTTGCGCGCCGTTTCGCGCCGTCTCGGCGGAAACATCGAGGCGAAGCCTTCGGCGATCTGCGAGTCGTTGAGCAAGAAGAATACGGACAGAATGATCGCCGAGAACGCGACGAAGAAGCCGGTCGCGGTATTGATCGCGATCGTTCCCAGACTCGAGATGATTCCGGTAACGACGGCCGTTACTTGACCGGCGCCGAGTCTCTGGAGATTGAGCCCGTTGGCCGGCAGGCTGATCTGGGGGAAATGGCTCTCGAGCGTCGTCTCCGCGCCGACGAGCCAGTCTTGCGCGGCCGAGGCATAAGCCGGCACGTTATTCGCCAGCAGCTGCATCTGCTCGAGCGTCAAGGGCACGACGATGACGATTAAGACTGCGACGATGAGCAGCAACGTGAGAAACACCAACGCGATGGCGGCCGGTTTGGGCATGCGCCGTTCGAGGCGGTGAACGATCGGTCCGACGCCGAACGCGATGAACGCCGCGATGACGAAGATCGCGATCGTGCGCGGAATGTGCACGGAAAGCCACCAGAGCCCCAGTATGGCGGCGCCTCCTGCCGCAATCCAGGCGATGC
The DNA here is from genome assembly GCA_019236975.1 of Vulcanimicrobiota bacterium. Lineage (GTDB taxonomy): Bacteria > Vulcanimicrobiota > Vulcanimicrobiia > Vulcanimicrobiales > Vulcanimicrobiaceae > JAFAHZ01. Next base: position 13,523 of record JAFAHZ010000193.1, read on the forward strand.
GGCGCCAGAGATCCTGCGTCACAGCGGCTTACACAATAGGCGGCGCTCGGTAAAGTATCCGCTGCTTTCGTGGAGGCTGCGGGCTGCGAGATTATCTTCGGTAACCATCAGCGCCATATACGGCAGCCCGAGACGGCG
>JAFAHZ010000266.1 GCA_019236975.1 Vulcanimicrobiota bacterium
GCATCGGGCCCTTCATCGGCGGACGCGTGGTTGCGGTCGCGGGCGTGCCGAGCAAACCCAGTACGTTCTACTTCGGCGGCGTTCAGGGCGGCGTATGGAGCAGCGACGATTACGGCCAACACTGGACGAATATCACCGACGGAAAGATTCCGGGCATCGCCACTCCCATCGGCGCGCTCGCCGTTGCACCTTCGAATCCCGACGTGATGTACGCCGGCACCGGCGAGGCCGATTTGCGTGGCGATTTTGCCTCGGGTGACGGCATCTACAAGAGTACCGACGCCGGCAAAACGTGGTCGTACGCCGGCCTGCGCGAAACGCACATGACGACGAAGCTATTGGTCGATCCGCGCGATGCGAACGTCGTCTACGCCGCATCGATGGGGCACGTGTGGGCGCCCAACGCCGAGCGCGGCGTCTTCAAGACGAGCGACGGCGGCAAGACGTGGCGCAAGGTGCTGTTCGTCGATTCCAACACCGGCGGGGTCGATCTCGCGATGGCTCCACGCTATCCGAACGTCGTCTATGCGGCGATGTGGCAGGCGCACCGCGCTCCCTGGAAACTCACGAGCGGCGGTCCCGGCAGCGGTCTCTTCAAAACCGCCGACGGGGGCGCGCACTGGACGAAGATCTCGGCCAATCCCGGATTCGCGCGCGCGCTGCTCGGAAGAATCGGCGTAAGCGTTGCGGCGAGCGATCCACGAGTGGTGTACGCGATCGTGCAGGCCGACGACGGAGGCGTCTTCCGTTCCGGCGACGGAGGCCGGACGTGGAAGCGCGTCAACGGCGAGATGAAGCTTCGGCAGCGCGGATTTTACTACACGACGATCTTCGTCGATCCAGCCAATCCGCAGATTGCGTACGCTCCGGAAGTCGACGGCGTCTACAAGACGACCGACGGCGGCAAGACGTTCTCGGTGCTCGATCTCGAGCACGGCGACGTCCACGTCGTCTGGATCAACCCCAACGATCCGAAGATTCTCCTCGTCGGCGACGACGGCGGAGCGACGGTTACGCTCAACGGCGGCAAGACGTGGAGCACGCATCTCAATCAACCGACGGGCCAGTACTATCACGTCGCGCTCGACGACCAGTTTCCGTTTCACGTGTTCGGCGCGCAACAAGACGAAGGCGCCTACGAAGGTGCGAGCGCCGCGTTCGGCGGCAGCGTGGGTCCCGGCGAGTGGCATTCGGTCGCACTCGGCGAGGCGACGTTCGTCGCTCCGGAACCGGACGGTCCCACGGTGACCTACGGCAGCAGCTACTACACCTCGTTCGTTCGGCTCGACCGCGTCACCGGACAGGAACAGAACGTGAGTCCGTGGCCCCGATACATTTCGGGCTCGTCCGCTGCCGACAACAAGTATCGCTTTGGGTGGGAACATCCGATTTTCTTCTCACCTGCCAATCCGCGCGAGTTGTTCGACGCCGCACAAGTCGTCTTCTCGAGCACGGACCGCGGACAAACATGGAGCATTCTGAGCCCCGACCTTACGCGCAACGATCCGAGCACCGAAGGTCCGAGTGGCGGCCCCGTTCAGTACGATCATGCCGGCGTCGAAACGTATCCCTACATCTCGTCGCTCGCCGTCTCCCCGCTCGACGCGAACGTGCTATGGTCCGGCTCCAGCGACGGACTCGTGAACGTCACGACCGATCACGGCGCGCATTGGTCCCTCGTTACGCCGCCGCAGCTCCCGCAATGGGCGTGGATCACGTCGATCGAACCGTCGCACGCCGACAAAGCAACGGCGTACCTCAGCGGATTGCGTTACATGTCGGACGACTTTCGTCCGTACGTCTACAAAACCGCCGACTACGGCGCGCACTGGACCGCGCTCACCAATGGATTGCCGGCCAATCAGTACGTGTTTGCGGTGCGCGAAGATCCGCGCGAGCCGAAACTGCTCTTTGCCGGTACGCGCAGCACGGTGTACGCCAGCATAGACGGCGGCGCGCAGTGGCGTCCGCTCACCCTCGATCTTCCCGGCGTGCAGGTACGCGATCTCGCCGTCGACGCGCGCCAAGGCCAACTCGTCGCAGCCACGCACGGGCGAGCGTTTTGGATTCTCGATAACCTCGCGCTGCTCGAACAACTTGCGCGTCAGACGGCGCTCACGAGCGGCGGCGCTCAACTCTTTGCTCCGGAAACGGCGTGGCTCACGCGATCGTACGGAGGAGAAGTCGACCCCGGCGCCCCGTTCGGCGAAAATCCGCAATACGGTGCGACCGTGTTCTTCACTTTGCCCGCCGATTACGACGGCCGAACGGCTGCGACGCTCTCTTTCGTCGACCCTGGCGGAAACACAATCCGCGAGTTTTCGCTGCATCTCGCGAACAAACGCGACGCAACGCTCAACGCCGAGCAAGAGGCGGAGCTGGATACGACGCATCAGCGCGCGTACGATCTCAAACAGATCACGGCGGTGCATCCCGGCACGAACGTCTTCCAGTGGGATTTGCGCTACCCGCCTGCCTACGACGTCCCCGGCTTCCGCGCGCTGCCGACCGACGACTGGCCCGACACGTCGGACGGTCCGACGATCCTCCCCGGCAAATACGAAGCGGTGCTGCAATACGGCACGACGACGCTGCGCGCACCGTTTACCGTGCAAGTCGATCCGCGCGTGCATCCCGCACCGGGCGACCTCGAAGCGCGCCTGACGTTGGAAAAACAGATTCTCGATACGATGGATCGGCTCGATAGAGCAATCTTCGCCGCGACCTCAGCACGGAACCGTTTACCCGCTGCGAAGCGCGCAGAGATCGATCGCGTCAGCGCCGAGATGGTCAACCTCAACGTCCACAGCAGCGAAGCCGATTTGATGATCGAAACCAAGATTCGCGAGCAGCTCGCATTCTTCATGAATTCGTTGGAGAACGCATACGCGCGTCCGACGGCTGCGCAATATGCCCTTTACGATCAGCTCAAATCGGAGGCGGACGCGGGTATCGCTCGGCTTGCGGCGGCGTCGCAACCGCAATGACCGCCGCCGGTTGGCGAGCATTGCTCTTGAGCCTTTGTGCGATCGCGGCGGCAATCCCGGTCCTCGAGATTTTCCTTCAGTACGGCGGCCCTATGCGCTCGTCGTATGTCGGCCAGTGGGGCGACACGGTCGGCGCATCGTCGCGAGCGTTTCATCTCGAGGTACTCTCTATCGACCCCGGTCACGGCGCCGACCTGGCCGGTATCCGTTCCGGCGACCTCATCGATATCCGGGCCGACACGCCGCTGGAGCGTTTTTGGCTCTTCGGACAACCGCCGACCGGGCGGCCGGTGAGCGTCAGAGTGACGCGTGGAAACGGCGTGCGCAGTGCGACGATCGTTCCGGAAACGATTACGCCGCTGCGCCTTCGGCTGCTCACTCCAATTTGGTTCGGTTACATGTGGATCGCGCTGTTCGCCGGCATCATTGCATGGCGGCGTTCGAGCGATCCGCAAATGCGATCGCTCTGCCTGCTGCTGCTCGCGTACGCGTTCTGGGAGAACACCAATCAGCATTACATCTCTTCTGAATCGCTTCCCATTCTGATCCTCGCAGCCTTCGCGAACGCGCTAGGGGCACTCGCCGTTGGTTTCTGGGCTGCGTGCG
>JAFAHZ010000002.1 GCA_019236975.1 Vulcanimicrobiota bacterium
GAGCTTGCGCACTTCGCCGAGAACGAGCCAGTCGCGCCCGCCGTACGGCGGCCGCATAATGCGCGTGTGCGTTCTCGTTACCGCGTAGATTGCGCGATCGGTCTTCTCCAACGTTTCGCGCAGCGCAGTGGAATCGTCGAGAACGAGGTGCTCGTGCGCCCAGGTGTGATTGCCGATGGCATTACCATCGCGCGCTTCGCGGCGCACGATGGCCGGATACGCCGCAACCGCCTGTCCGACCACGAAGAACGTGGCGTGGACGTGCTCCTTGCGCAATACATCGACGATCGCGGTCGTGTACGGCGGATTGGGGCCATCGTCGTAGGTCAGCGCGACGACGCGTTCGTCGCGCGGTCCGCTGACGAGCGTCTTTCCAAAGAGCTGGTTGCCGGGGCTTTCGGCAAACTCGTACGCTTCGAACGCGGCAAAGGCCACCAGCGCCAGCACGACCGTCGCGCCGGTCGCAAGCCGCGCGCGGCTCACGGGCGAAGCGTCACTTGCAGGTGCTCGCCCTTGCGCGCGCCTGCGCGGCCGCGACGTTCGCGCGAAATTCGTCGGGGCCGAATTCGCGAAAATCCCTGACGATCTGCTCGTAACGCGGATCGGCGACCGCGGTGCTCTGCATCTTGAGCAAATCGTTGGGACTCTGCTTCGACAAATCGATGCTATACTGCCGGCCGGCCGTTACGGCCCAGTAATGCGGATCCGTAAACGTTACGGTGCGCTCTCCCTGCTTGTAGTCGGCGAGCTGTTTGACGTACACCGTGTAAAAGGCGGTGGCGCCTTTGAGGGGCGCGCGATTGACGAGCTGCCAAATTCCGTCCTGATCGAGTCCGCCGAAAAAGAAGCTTACGTCGGTGACCTTGGCGGCCGGCGCCTTGACCGTGATCTCGCGGCAGTTGTAACTGCGGATACGATATTGGAAGGTCGACACTCCCTCGACGTCCTGCATGGCGTAGTCTTCTTCGTAAATGGGCGGATTCGCGTAACGGATGGACATACGCGCGTACAGCTCGCTGGGAGCACTTTTGGCCTTGACGCCCGGCTGAAGGTGATAGCGATAGCTGTCGACTTGCCAGCCGACGACGCCGATCGCTATTGCGAAGATGACGACGAGTACTTCGACGAGGGGAAACTTTCGCACGCGTTAATCGATCGCTTGCGCGTCCAAGACTTGGTTCACGAGCTTGTCGGCAAGAGCGTTCTGTTTGCGCGGAACGTGACGGACGTCGACGTGGTCGAACCGGCGCAGCAGGGCGAGCGCCCGCCGGTGCAGCGGCTGTAAGTCGGCGTGCTTCACGCGGTACTCTCCCTTGAGCTGCCGAACGACCAGCTCGGAATCGAGCCGTACCGCAATTCGTCGTAACCCACGCGCGGACGCCGCCTCCAGCCCCAACAGGAGTGCCGTCCATTCGGCAACGTTATTGGTGGCGGTGCCGAGATATTCGCCGACCTCTTCGATTACCTCACCGCCGGAGTCGACCAGCACGGCGCCGCTCGCGGCCGGCCCTGGGTTCCCCCGAGAGCCGCCGTCAGCAAAGAGCGTCGCCTCGGGCGGTGCGGCCTCGAACAGGGTGTCCATCGGCCGCCTCATTCGGCGCTGCCCGCGCGTGGCCCGCCCGCTCGGAGGGTAAAACGGCGCCATGAAAATGCACTCATTCAAGGCTTCGTTCGCCGCGCTGGCGATGCTCGCTCTGGTATTAACGCCGCAAGGCGTGCTGGCAGCCTCGACGTTCTACGGCATCACCGTGCACGTGTCGACGAACAGCATCAAGGTCCAGGATCCCAAATCGAAGCAGACGCTGAGTTTCGAAATTCTGCCGAAGTTCGATCAAATCTTTTCCGCCGACGGCAAGACGACGTATCAAATGAAGGCCGTCAAAGCCGGTCAGTACGTCGGCGTCATCTACGACCAGAAGGCGCTCGGCATGCGCCACGCCGATAAAATCTATTTGCTCAACAACGCCAACGAGAAAATCGGCACCCAATAGCTCCTGCGATTTCGTTCAGAGTGAGGCGTCTGGAGCGAAGTGCACTGCGATTTTCTTTCTGGCTAGGAAGCTCGGGCCGAAGTGTACTCGATTTCGTTCAGAGCGAGGCGCCGCGAGTTGAAGTGTACTACGGTACATGAGACTCGCGGCAACGACGCTATGGACGAAATCGGGCCGACTGGATTCGAACCAGCGATCTCTACACCCCCAGTGTAGCGCGATAACCAAGCTTCGCTACGGCCCGTACGTTACTTTCGGCCGCCTTTCTTTGCGACGGCCTCCTTGAGAGACCTGCCGGCTACGAAGGCCGGCACCGTCCTTGCGGGAATTTCGATCCTGGCTCCGGTCTTGGGGTTGCGGCCTTCGCGCGCGCCGCGCGTCCGCACCACGAAGCTCCCGAAGGGCGTCAGCGCGACGCGATCGCCCTCTTGCAGAGCCTTCTTGATTTCGTCGAAAATTAACTCGACGACGTGCGTTGCCTGACGTTTGGAAAGATCCGCTCCGCCCGCAACGGCGTCGATGAGATCCGCCTTTGTCACCGTTGTGTCTCCCTGCGGCAGAGCGCCGTCAGTGCGTGCAGCGCGAGGACGTACGACGTTGCGCCGAAACCGCCGATCGTACCGGTGCAGGCCGCAGACGTCACGCTCGTTCGCCGAAACTCCTCGCGGGCCGCAACGTTCGATAGATGCACTTCGATGGCCGGAATTTCCATTGCGGCCAAGGCATCCGCGATTGCGTACGAATAGTGCGCGTACGCGCCGGGATTGATCACGACGCCGTCGTATTGCGAGCTCGCAGCGTGCAGCGCATCGAGGATCTCTCCTTCCCCGTTGTGCTGTGCGAACGTCACGTCGACGCCGAGATCGGCGGCTGCCGCCGCGACGACGTCGTTGACGTCGGCGAGCGTGCGGTTCCCGTAGATCTCCGGTTGACGCGTACCCAAGAGATTGAGGTTAGGTCCGTGCAGCACCAAGACGCGCATGCATGCGACTTACGGGGAAAAGGCGAATTGTCATGCCCATGCCCGATTTATTGCTCGGCGCGACGGCGCAGGAAGCCGGCTTTACGGTGGTCGCAGCAATTGCGACCGATCTCGTTGCCGAGGTGCAGGAGCGTCACGATCTGTGGCCGACCGCCGCCGCAGCCGTCGGCCGCCTCGCAATTGGTGCGGTGCTCTTCGGTGCGAGCCTCAAGGGAAGCGAACGCATTTCGCTTCACATCGCCGGAGACGGTCCGTTGCAAAGCCTGACCGCGGACGGCTGGCTCCTCGACGACGGCAGCTTGGGCGTCCGTGCGTACGCGCGCGATCCGCACGTCGATCTGCCGATCGATTCGCGCGGAAAGTTCGACGTCGGAGGTGCCGTGGGCACGGGGTCGCTGCAAGTCACGAAGTCGTACGAGGTCGGCCAGCCGTACCTCGGCGTCGTGCCGCTGCAAACCGGTGAGATCGCCGAAGATTTGGCTTCATATCTCGCCCAATCGGAACAGATTCCGAGCGTCGTCGCGCTCGGCGTTCTCGCGAATCCGTCGGGCGTCATCGCTGCGGGCGGCGTCCTCGCACAGGTTCTGCCCGGAGCCGACGAGCGCGCCGTTGCCGCGCTCGAAGCGCGCGCGCTCGCAATGCCGGCAATCACGAAACTCATCGCCGAGGGCGCCGGCGCTCACGAACTGTTGCACGCGTTAGGCGGCGATGCGGAGCTGTCGGCGCATCGTTCGCTCGACGTCCGTTTCGCCTGCCTGTGTACGCCTCAAAAGGTTGAGGCGATGTTGGCCGGTTTGGGTGCCGACGAGCTGCGTAAGATGGCCGGCAGCCGCGAAGAGACCGAAGCGATCTGCGAGTTTTGTAAGAAGCCCTACGTCTTTACGTCCGGCGAAATTCTCGCCCTCGCAGCGCGCCTTTAGCGGAAGATTTTGCGGACGTCTTGGGGTGTCCGGTAGGGCTCGATACGCTGCCAATAGGTTTCGCGAATCGCACCGCCGGCGTTGACGTACCACCAGCCGCACTCGCAGCGAATGGGACGCTCGCCCGGCTGGGGATAGTTGTATTCGCGCGCGCAGCGCTTGCAGACGAACTTGCGGCCTTCGATCGGGGGCAGCGACGAGGTGTAGGTGAGGGCGGATTCTGCCATAGTTAATTCTTCTCCGGACGAATGCGTACGAACTTCCGCGAACCGACCGACAAGACGGCGGGCTCCGTTGCGGGCCACGGCGCTTTGGGGTCGCTGACGACTATACCATCCACTTTCACGCCGTTCCCCGAGATAAGTCGCGCCGCTTCCCGTTTGCTGGCGGCCATCCCGGCGGCAACCAGTACGTCGGCAACGTACCGGCATTCCGCTAAGGGCAGCTCCGCGATGTCCCCCGCGGGAATCTCCTTGCGCTGCACCGTGCGCTCGAAGTGTTCGCGGGCCTCGCGGGCGGCGCCGCGGCCGTGGTAGCGCGCAACGACGTCGGCGGCGACGCCCTTCTTGGCCTCCATCGGGTCGACGCGCCCGGCCGCAAGATCGGCCTGCAGCCGCTCGCAGTCGGCTGCCGATCGGAACGCCGCCAGTCGCGCGTAGGTTGGAATGAGCTCGTCGCCGATCTTCATCAGTTTGCCAAACTGTTCGGTGGCCGCTTCGGTGATGCCGACGTAGTTGCCGAGCGATTTGCTCATCTTCTTCTCGCCGTCGAGTCCCACGAGCAGCGGAACGGTGGCGCAAATTTGCGGCGCCTGTCCGTACTCGCGCTGATAATGACGTCCGAGCAGCAGGTTGAAAAGCTGGTCGCTGCCGCCGAGCTCGACGTCGGCCTCGATCGCAATCGAGTCGTACGCCTGCGCGACGGGATACAAAAACTCGTGCAGCGCGATCGAGGCGCCTGCCGTATACCGGTTTTTGAAATCGTTGCGCTCGAGCATCTGCGCGACCGTCGTTTTGGAAAGCAGCTTAACGAGGTCGGTCAGTGAAAGCTCGTCGAGCCATTCGGAGTTGTAGCGGATCTCGATGCGCTCGAGATCGAGCACTTTGCCGGCCTGCGCGCGATAGGTGTCCATATTCGCCTCGATCTCGTCGCGCGATAGTTGCGGCCGCGTCACGTTTTTGCCGCTCGGGTCGCCGATACGCGCGGTGAAATCGCCGATAATGAGCGTGACCTTGTGACCGGCCTCGGCAAAGCGCTGCAGCTTGTGCAGAACGACCATGAACCCGAGATGCAGGTCGGGGCTGGTCGGATCGATGCCCAGCTTGACGCGCAGCGGGCGCCTCAGCGCGAGACGCTGACGGAAATCGCCGGCCGTTTCAACGTGCTCGAACCCGTCGAGAAGTTCTTCAGGCGTCATGGTCATAAGCGCGAGTCGTATTCTCCCAAACTATTGAAGCTCGACGATGGTAACGCCGCTCGATCCTTCGTTTTCATTGCCGTACCGCACGCTCTTGACCGACGGATGCGCTCGCAAGTACTCCTGCAATCCGCGTCCGAGCATGCCAGTGCCCTTTCCGTGTATCAGCCGCAGCGGCGTATTTCCGGCCAGCGTCGCTTCGTCGATCCAGCGCTCGACGACCGGCTCGGCTTCGGCGTAGCGCTTTCCGCGCACGTCGAGTTCGGCCGGCGTCCGCGTCGCACCCGTCAACCGCGCGGCCGCGCCGCTCGGTTCGAGACGGCGCTCGCCGAGTCTGTCCCGCGCTCTGTCGAGGGACGCTGCGGAAACCCGCTGCGTTTCAGACTTTTTCACGACGGTTTTCATGGGTCCTATCGCAACGAGGACCGTGTCGCCGTAGTCTTCGGCCACCGTTCCGCGCTGATTCAGGGATGGGAGGTAGACGGGGTCGCCCGGTTCGAAAACGCCGCCGGCATCGGAGGCATCCGGCACTTCCGGCGCGATTCCCAAATCGCGATGAATGGCGTCCAGCGTTTGCGCGAGGAGTGCCGACTGCGATGCCGTCACCTTCGCGCGCGCGTTCGCGCCGCGTTCGGCTTGCCGGCGCTCGAGCTCGCGAACGAAGTCGCGGAGCGCTTGGCCGACGCGTTCGTCGGCTTTCTCCCCGAAGGCCCGGCGTTGCGATTCGAAGGCACTGCGATCGCGCTGTAACCGGTCGCGTTCGACGGCGGCGTCGGCACGCTCGGCTTCGAGGCGTTCGCGCTGCACCTGGAGCGCGGCGTTATGCATCGACAGCTCTGCCAATGCCGACTCGTAATCGCGCTCGCGCGTGTCGAGCAGCTGCTGCGCGCGCTCGACGATCGGCGGATCGATACCGAGCGCGTGCGCTAATGGAAATGCCAGCGATTGTCCGGGAGCTCCCACGTCGAGGGCGAAGGTCGGCGCAAACGTGTCGGGATCGAAACGGACGCTAGCGTTGGCGACGCCGGGCGTTGCGTGCGCAAATAACTTCAGTTCGGTGGCGTGCGTCGTTACGATCGCTCGGGCGCCGGACTCGAGGAGCCGTTCCAGCATTGCGATCGCCAATGCCGCGCCGGCCGTCGGTTCGGTGCCGCCGCCGATCTCGTCGATCATCACCAGCGTTCGGCCGCCGGCGCGTTCGAGCATCTCGCGCATCCGCTTGAGATGCGCCGAAAACGTCGATGCGTTATCGGCGATCGACTGCTCGTCGCCGATATCGGCGATCGCGCACTCGAATCGTCCGATCGTCGTTCCCACGGCCGCCGGAACGTGCATTCCGCAGTAGGTCATCGCCACAAGCAGCCCGACCATCTTGAGGGCGACGCTTTTGCCACCCATGTTGGGACCGCTGATGACCAGCAACCGCGTCGTCGCGTCGAGCGCCAGCGATTGCGGCACGGCACGCTCGCCCAATAACGGGTGGCGGCCGCGCTCGACGACGATGCACGGATCGTCGCTCAAGAAGGGTGCGGTCGCATCCATCGAGCGCGCAACCTGCGCTTTGGCTACCAGTACGTCGACGGCTGCCAGCATATCGACGTTCGCCTCGATGGCGGCAGCCTGCGTGCCAACCCGCTGCGACAGCTCTTCGAGAATGCGCTGCACCTCGCGCTCTTCTTCGATGCGCAGCGTTCGCACGCGGTTGTTCGTCTCGAGCGCTGCGAGCGGTTCGACAAATAGCGTCTGACCGCTCGAGCTCGTGTCGTGCACGATACCGGGCAGCGCTCCGGAAAATTCCGCCTTGACGGGCACGACGAAGCGGCCTTCGCGAATGGTGACGACGCTGTCTTGAATCGCTTTGGCGTACTTCGCCGATTTCAAAATCGCCGAAACGCGCTCGCGTGCGTCGGCGTTGGCTTGTGCGAGGGAACGCCGGATGCGCCCGAGTGCCGGCGACGCGCGATCGAGCACGGCCCCGCGTTCGTCGATGGCCTCGAGCACGGCACGCTGCACGTCGCGCAGGGGCGTATACGGCGCGATGACGGGCGTGAGTTCGACGCACTCCCGGACCGATTGATACGCAGCGGCACAAGCGGCTATCGTTTCGCCGATCGCGCGCAAATCGGCCGGCGCCAGGCTCCGGCCCACAGCGGCGGCCTGCGTTAGCTCGGCGGTATCGATCGCGGGAAGAATGTAGAGGTCGGCACCGGCGACCAAATCGCGCACTGCCGACGTGCGCGACTGCTCTACGCGTACGCGCTCGAAATCGTCGAACGGCAAGAGCTCTTCGGCGGTTGCGCGGCCGCGGGCAGACCGAGTCGCTGCGACGACGCGCTCGCGAACCCGCCCGAAATCCAAGGCTTCAAGGGTGCGCCGATCGACGACCACGTACCGCCTTAGCCGAGCTTCTTTCGCAGAAGCTCGTTGACGAGCGCGGGATCGGCTTTCCCGCGAGACGCCTTCATGATTTGTCCGACGAGAAAGCCCGCGACGTTCGTTTTGCCCGCGCGGTAATCGGCCACGACTTTTTCGTTGGCGGCCAGGACGTCGTCGACGAACTTTTCAACCGCCGCCGGATCGCTGGTTTGAGCGAGGCCTTCGCTCTCAACGATCGATTTGGGCGAGCCGCCGTTTTCCCACAACCGCTGCAGCACGTCCTTGGCGATCTTCGAGTTGATGGTCTTCGCCTCGATCAGCGCGATGAGCTCGGCCAGCGCCTCCGGCGTCACCTTCGATTCGGCGACCGGAATCTGCGTTTCGTTGGCCAAACGCGAGAGATCGCCGAGCACGAGGTTCTTCGCTTGCTGCGGATGCCGGCTGGCCGCGACGACGCGCTCGAAGTATTCGGCCAACGCAACGTTGTCGACGAGCTGCGTGGCCTGTTTGGGCTCCACGCCGTACTGACCCGTGAGCCGCTCGAAACGCCGCCACGGCAGCTCGGGCAGCGACCCGCGAATCGATTCGAGCGTCTCGCGCGAAAACTCGACCGGCACTAAATCGGGATCGGGGAAATAGCGATAGTCGTGCGCCAGTTCCTTGCTGCGCATCGAGTGCGTGACGCCGTTGACCTCGTCCCAGCCGCGCGTTTCCTGGACGATACGGCCGCCCGATTCCAGTACTTCGATCTGACGCGCGATCTCGTTTTCGATCGCGCGGTGAACCGAGCGGAAGGAATTCATGTTCTTGATTTCCGTCTTCGTGCCGAGCTCGGTGGAACCGGCCGGGCGGATCGAGACGTTGGCGTCGCACCGAAGCGAGCCTTCTTCCATTTTGACGTCGCTGACGCCGAGCGCCAGCAGCGTGCGGCGCAACGATTCCAGGTACGCGACCGCGTCTTCGGCGGAGTGAATCTCCGGCTCGGACACGCACTCCATTAGCGGCACTCCGGCGCGATTGAAATCGACGAGCGAGTACGCGCTGCCCGCGATACGGCCATCGCCCGATCCCGCGTGCGTCGACTTGCCGGTATCTTCCTCGAGATGAATGCGCACGAGCCGGCAGGCGCTCATGCTGCCGTCCTCACGCCAAAACTTCACCTCTCCGCCCAAGGTTAGGGGCATATCGTACTGCGAGATCTGATAGTTCTTGGGCATGTCCGGATAAAAATAATTCTTGCGGTCGAACTTCGAGAACGCGGGAATCTCCGCACCGAAGGCGAGGCCCGCGCGCACGACGTGCTCGATCGCTTCGCCGTTGGCCGCCGGCAGTGCGCCGGGCATTCCCAGACACACCGGACAGACTTTGGAGTTCGGTTCTCCCCCAAACTCGTTGGGGCAGCCGCAGAACATCTTCGTAAGCGTCTTCAACTCGACGTGACACTCGATGCCGATCACGGCTTGATAGCGCGTCAGCGTTACGTCAGCCACGAGCGCCCACCTCCGGTTTGTGCTTGAGGGCGTGTTTGGTAGCGGATTCGTAGGCGTGGGCGGCGCCCAGCAGCAGCTTCTCCGAAAAGAGCGGCGCGGCAAATTGCAAGCCCATCGGCAGCGGCAGCGCGCCGCCCGGCGGCGTTACCCAGCCGCAGGGTACCGAGAGCGCCGGCAGTCCGGCCAGCGACATGGGAATCGTATAGTAGTCCATCATGTACATGCTGTAAGGATCGCTCTTGGCGTTGAACGTAAACGCCGGCGAGCTCGCTGCCGGACACGCGATGAGGTCGACTTCGGCAAACGCCGCTTCGAAATCGCGCGCGATCAGCGTCCGAGCCTTCTGTGCGCGGACGTAATACGCGTCGTAGTATCCCGACGAAAGCGCGTAGGTGCCGATGAGAATCCGGCGCTTCACTTCCGGTCCGAAGCCGGCCGCACGCGTATTTTCGTACATCGCCTGAACGTCGGCAGCCTCGACGCGCGAGCCGTAGCGCACGCCGTCGAAGCGTGCCAAATTCGACGAGCATTCGGCCGGCGCGATCAAGTAATACGTCGCTAAGCCGTAGTCGGCGGTCGGCAGCGAAACGTCGTGCAGCTCGGCGCCAAGCGCTTCGAGATCGTGATAGGCGCGATCGTACACTTCGTCGACGTCGTCGCCGAGCTCGCGCGTATCGAACTGACGCACGATGCCGACTTTCAGACCGCTCAGCGATTCCAACAATCCCTTCGCCGTCGGTTCGACCGGGCGGTCGATCGAGGTCGAATCCATCGGGTCGTAACCGGCCATGGCATCGTAAACGAGCGCCGCATCTTCCACGGTACGCGTGAGCGGCCCGATCTGATCGAGACTCGAGGCGAAGGCGATGAGGCCGTAACGCGATACGCGACCGTACGTCGGCTTGAATCCGATAACGTTACAGAACGCCCCGGGCTCGCGAATCGACCCTCCCGTATCGCTGCCGACGCCGATGGCAGCTTCATAACCCGCTACCGCCGCGGCCGACCCTCCGCTGGATCCGCCGGGAACGCGCGAGAGGTCGTACGGATTGCGCGTTACGCCCAGCGCGGAGTTCTCGCACGAGCTGCCCATCGCAAACTCGTCGAGGTTCGTCTTCCCAATCACGATTGCGCCGGCGTCTTCTAAACGCCGAACGGCAGTTGCGGTGTACGGCGCGGTCCAGCGCTCCAAAATTCTGCTGCCGCACGTCGTCCGCGTGCCCGTAACGCACATATTGTCTTTGACGGCCAGCGGCACGCCCGCAAGCGGCAAGCGTTCGCCCGCGCGGACGCGCTCGTCGATCGCGCAGGCGCGGTTGCGCGCGTCGTCCGACAACACGGTGAGGAACGCTCCGACGCGCTCTTCGACGTCGCCGACGCGCGCGAGCGCCGCATCCACTGCCTCGGCGGCCGAATGCTCGCCTCGGTTGACGCCACGCGCGATTTCCGCGGCCGTCCGTTCGATCAGCGATCGCTCCACGCTACCCCTCCGCGATGATCCGCGGCACGCGGAAGAACGCACCCTGACGCTGGGGCGCTTGCGCCATCACCGTTTCGCGCGACAGGCACGGCACGACGGTATCGGGCCGCTCGACGTTGCGGGATTCGACGACTTGCGCGGTCGCAGGTACCGCACTCGTGTCGAGCGCGCCCAGCGCGTTCACGTGCTCGAGCAGATCGCCGAGCTGCGCGCCGAATCGCTCGACCTCTTCGTCGGTCAAAGCGATGCGCGCCAGTTTGGCGACGTAGCGAACGTCAATCTTCTCGGATGACAAAATCGGGATACTCCGGTCGGTCGTGGGCAAATCGGTCGTCGGCAGGCCAGGCTGCCGGCGGAGGTGCGCCTTCGAAGGCATCCTCGACGGTGATTCGCGCCGCCCCCGCTTCGCTATAGAGCGTAACGAGGGTCTCGACGTGCCCCGTCTGCGGGAACATGTCGAACGGCTGCACGACGCCGAAGCGGTATCCTTTGGCGGTCAGGAACTTCAAATCCCTGGCCAGCGTGGCGGGATCGCACGACAGGTACCACACGTTTGGGACGCCGGCGGCGGCCACCGCGCCCAGCGTCGCTTCGTCGGAACCTTTCCGCGGCGGATCCAAGAACACGATCTGCGCGCGGCGCAACGCGTCGCGTGCGGCGCCGCTGCGTACCAGCTCTTCCACGCGCCCCGTTTGCACGGTTACCCGCTCTTGCAAGCCGTTGAGCTCGGCATTGGCGCCGGCCTCTTCCGCCGCGGCTGCGTTCTCCTCGATCCCGAACACGTCGCATCCGTGCTTGGCAAAGAACAACGCAAACGTTCCCGCACCGCAGTACAGATCGACGACGCGGCGCGGAACGTTCAGGCCGCGTTTCATGAACTCGAAAATACGGCTCACGATCTCGACGTTGACTTGAAAGAACGACGCCGGCGAGATGCGGTAGCGAATACCGGCAATCGTTTCCTCGATCTCGCGCGCTCCGGCCAGCACGCGCAGTTTGCGGCCGAGGATCGCGTTGTCGCTGCTCGGGTCGAACGAATTCGTGACGCCCGCGACGCCCGGCAGCCGCGCCTTGAGCGCCGGCGCCGCTGCGGCGACGTCCTCCGACGCATGCGGCGTCGTCACGGTAAGCGTGGCTTGACCGGTCGCGCGCGAGGCTCGCGCGACGATGTGACGCGCTTGCGCGAACGCCGGCGCGATTTCGTCGTCCAATCGCGCCGCATTGAGCCGCGAAATGTAGTCGCCGAGCTGAGGCAACACGATCGGGCAGTCGTCGATAGGAACCACGTCGTGCGAGCGCTGTTTGTAGAACCCGATAGCGGGCGCTCCGGTACGGTGCTCCACGACGAGCGACATCTTGTTGCGATACGCGCGCGGCACGATCGCGCCGATGGTGTCGCGAACCTGCACGCCGTCGAAGCCGCCGATCCGCGTCAGCGCGTTGCGAACGACGTCGCGTTTCCAGGCCAGCTGCGCGGGATAACTGAGGTGCTGCAGTTGGCACCCGCCGCAGGTGCCGAAGACGGGGCAGAACGGCTGTACGCGAAACGGCGACCCGGCGATGAGACGAATCATTTCGGCGACGGCATACTTCTGTTTCACCGACGTGATCGCGACGCGCGCCGATTCTCGCGGGAGCGGCCCGAAACAAAAAACGGCCATTCCGCCGGCACGTCCGACGGCCTGTCCGTTCGACAGCAGATCGGTAAAAGCGACGTCGAGCTCGGTGCCGACCGTCAGCGGCGAGGGCCGGCTAGGCGCTGTTTTTCTGCTCGTCAAGCGTCTTCAGCAATGAGTTTGCTTCGTCGATGAGCTGCTGAATCCGTTGACTCGTCGGATCGTCCGGCACGCGATTTGCGCGCGCGACCATCTGCACGACGGTATAGGCGACGGCGGCACCGATGCCGACCACGCCGATCCCGATGCCGATCCACAGAAACGCGCGAGCGACGCGACGATCCTCGCGATCGTCGTCGTGCTCGGGGGCGTTGTTGTGTCTGCGATCGGACGGTTGCACCAGGCTCCTCCCTCAAGGCGACGGTCGTGGTTTCGCGAAGCAGCCAAAGATTACCCGGCGTCATCCTACCCACCGTTGGCTTCATGATCTCTGAGGAACGCGACGACGAGCGCCGCTCGAAGAACCTGCTGTGGGCGCTGCTCGCATCCATCCTCATCCACGCCCTCGTCCTGCCGGCGGCGTTCTGGCAGTGGTCGAGAAGCCTTGCCGAATCGGCGCGCCCGCTCGACCGGGAGTGGGTGGTGAGCTCGACCGCCGTCCGCATCGAGCGCCGCGTCGTCCCCCGCCCGCCGGCCATACCGCGCGCGGTTACCCCGCCCGAGCGATTAAGCATGGTCCCAAGCGAGGGCGGGGTTACCCGAGCGTTACCGCGCCCGGAGCTTGCCAAGCCGGAGCCGACGGCGCCCCCGCAACCCACGGCCCAGCCCGAACGCACCAGTGCGCCCAGCTTCGAACAACAACTCGCGCAGCAGCAGCAAACGTTTTCGCAAGAAGTGGCGCGGCTGCACGCGCAAGATAATCCGCTGAGCATTGCGCCGAAGACGCAGCAAGCGGCGTCGGCGTGGCGGCGCACCTATTTCGACGTCCCCGGACACCGGCATCGCAACGAAGTCGAAGCGCTGCTCATTCCGCTGCGACACTGGTACGCGCGCGATATGAGCTGCTACTACGTGCATTACGTCGCGCAGTTCACCGAAGGCGGCTCGGAGGACGGCGTGATTCCGTGGCCCGTGT
Source organism: Vulcanimicrobiota bacterium (assembly GCA_019236975.1). Classification (GTDB taxonomy): domain Bacteria; phylum Vulcanimicrobiota; class Vulcanimicrobiia; order Vulcanimicrobiales; family Vulcanimicrobiaceae; genus JAFAHZ01. Next base: position 13,408 of record JAFAHZ010000002.1, read on the forward strand.
GCTATCCTGCCAACGACGACGCGATGGCGAACCCGCCGTATCCGCACGACTTGCCGATTCCCGTACCGCAGCGAGACTACGTCTTACCCTCCGGTACGTACCTTAGTCCGCTGCTTCGTTCGATCTACGACCGCCGATCGTAACGTCGCGGAGGCGGACGCTTGCCTGAAGCCGAATCCAAATCATAAAGATGGAATCCGCTTTCGACGATATCGCGATGAAGCGCCGTGACGTGACAATCATCAAGCTCGAGGGCGTGCTGGGCGCTTCCGAAATGGCCCGCGACCGTCTCCATCAATTGCAGGAACAATACGCGTCGCGACACCGTGCGCGCACTGCAGCCTCTAACCTAGCCCCGCTACTTCACGAAAACGAAGTTTGAAGGGAAGCCGACGATGCTCGTCGGTCCGAATATCCAAGACACGAGGGGTCTCAGAAATCAGAAGAGAGGAGCCGGTAAGGTGTTCAGCTCCTCTCTTAATGGACAAGGTTGACTGTGTTTCCTAAGACCTAATGAACCGTGAGCGCCGTCGTGTATGGAACAGTCGAGATCTGGGTGACGCAAGATGCACTGGAGCATCCTGGTGGCATCTCTTTGATGCCGGCGGTGTAGTCGGCGACGAAGATGTTGCCGGAATTATCAACTGTGACATCCCAAGGACCGGCCCAACCTCCGCCGAGCGTCACCGTGCTTGGAGACGGCGGCAAGATGCCGTTGATGGCAATCATCTCTTTAATTGAACTCGAAGCGCCGGCGTTGTTGGCGACGTAGATGTCGTTGTTCTTGTCCACCCCTACGCCATACGGTTGGTTCCATCCCGAACCAACCCCCACGAACGACGAACCCGGCGGAACCGATCCGTTGACGGCGACGAGTTCAGCGATTCGATTGTTGGCCGAATCGGCTACGAACAGGTTCCCGTTGGAATCAACGGCGATCCCGAATGGAAGATTCAAGCCGGTTCCGAGCGTGATCGGTGTCTGACTCGAAGGGACGCTGCCGTTGACCGCAGCCAGCTCCGAAACCCATCCCGAGCATTGATAGCAGAAGTTCACGACGTAGACGTTATTGTGAGAATCGATGGCGATGCCGTTGGCTTGGTGGAACCCATTAAAGACGATCGGCGTCTGATTGTTCGGAATGACGCCGTTGACGGCTTGGAATTCGTAGACTTGGCTGGCGTCCGTACCAATCCATGCGTCTCCGTTCGAGTCGATGGCCACCCCGTACGCGGTATATCCAGGAATGACGTCGCGTTCAGACCAGGTTGGGGCGGTAAGTTCGCGGAGTCCATCGACGTTCGGGTCGCCGCTGGCATTGACGACGAAGACCTTTTCTGCAGGCGGTGGAGTCGGCGCCCCGAGACAGGGCGTCGCGGAGTCTGTTCCGCTCAAGCCGCCGGTGTAATTGGAACCCCCGCCTCCGCGGGCTCCGCCGACTAGATAGGACTTCTCGTTCTCCGGCGTGCCGGCGTGGTCCGAATTCTTATACTGACTGGCGGTGTTGTTGTCGACGGGCTTTGCGCCGACTTGCGCGTCGTCGGCATTGAATTGCGAATAGGATGCGGCGCTCCAAGCCCAGTCGATTGTGACGCCGATGGCCGAAGCATTAAAGTCTCCCGAAAACGTGACGTTCTGTATGCCGCCCGGCAAGTCGTTCGCAACGAGGTATTGGCCGGCATCGATCAGGACGTTACCGCCGATGTTCGATGGCACCGTTTCGGTCCATCCGTTGTCGGGATCGTAGGAGATCGTAGCGGCTGTTGCGTTCGGGTCGAAGGTGATTGCCGAATTAGGTAGGTCGATCGTGTATGAATTGCCGTTTGCCTTGAACGAGACCGTCGCGTTGTTGATGTAGACGGTCACCGGCGAGTTCCCGAGATTCTTTGCTTTTGCCACGGCGCTGAACCAGAGTGTTCGTCCAGCCGGAATCGCGGTGCCATTGAAGTTTGCCGTGATAGAGAACGGGCAGGCGACTAAGTCGTGGCGATGTTTGTGATGATGCTGGCCAGGGGTGAACGGCGATCCTTTCAACCTACTCGTCTGGGTCGGGATCCCCGGTACCGGTGAAACAGCGGTATTGCTCAATCCGGCGCATGAGGATAAGAGCGCGGCTGCAAAAAGCAGCGAAAGCGCTCGCTTAAATAAACGATTCACGAGCTGTGCCTTAGTGGGCTCCGCAAGCCGAGTGGGTGCGCTCAGATGGCCGTGCGTGCCCAGTGCGACCGTTAACTGAGGTGGACAGCTCTTCTGCTAGAGCCAGCGGTTCCCTACGAGGCTTACAAGGTGCGCTCACAACCTCTATTGCGGCGAGCGGATCATTCACCGGTCACAACGCGAAGATCATGGGGTAAGGACAACGTAGTCACCGCGTAATAGGTGTTGGGTAGCCATTGCGAATCGATGGTATCCCAGCTTGCGATTTGCTTTCCGGCCGGAACGACGAAGTTTGTAGTCTTGATAACGCCGGGGGAGGCCGCGCGGCTGGGCCGCGACGGAGCGCAGTTGCGGCAACGCGTCACTCGCAACTGGGCTCGACGATCCGGCGCAGCCGGAAAGCAGATAAACTGCAATCACTGCCGGCGGTGAGAGCGTCGTGCGCATGGCAACCCTCCCGGAACCAAGGGCCGTTCCGAAAGATTCACATCATCGGTCAGGGGAACCTCGGGTTAACGAGGGCCACGCGACGATGGCCGGCGGTATTCCGCCGGCCATCTTATTGGAATCGCTCTTCGCTTAGAGCGCCTGAGCGAGTGCCCAGCCCAGCGGCGAGCCGATGCCCGCAGCCTGGTTGTAGTGGCTCGAGGTGCACGAGTACGAGCCGTTGTTGCCGGACGTGCACGGGATGAAGTACGTCCCGTAACCGTGACCGGAGAACAAGCTGTAGATCGTGGAGTTGACCCACCCGAGGTGCGATCCGTGGTAT
>JAFAHZ010000110.1 GCA_019236975.1 Vulcanimicrobiota bacterium
CGGCGGAAGCTCGACGCCCGCGCGCTCGAGCTCGATCAATACGCCGCGCGAATACGCGTTGTCGGCTTCTCGTTCTGCATCGCTGCGAGCTTGTCGAAAAACCACGCCGTTGTCGCCGGCACGACGCCCTCGCACGGTGGTGTAGAGTCCGACGGCTGCGGGCAGCATAAAGCCGTCGTTATAATCGGTGTGCTCGCCGATGAGGTTGACGCGACCCGGCGCTCGCACCGTGACCATAGCGGCGCCCTTCGACGCGGTGCTCGCGCGGCCTATGCAGGGTTAACTTTGAAAGTCCACTCGGAACAGATAGGTGCCGCCGGCGGCTGGCAGTCGACGATTTGCGGTGCGTACGTCGAGCGGCGCGCCGTTGGGCGCCGCCCGGTCGAGACTCATCGAACCGGTCGATCGATAGACCCTCACGTCGGTCACGCGACCCGCGGCGTCGAGAGAGACCTGGATTTCGGCCGCGCCCTGCAGGCCGGCTGCATCGTCCGGCGTCGAAGGTGCGACGGCGTCGATGGTTCGCGCCGCAACGTACGGCTGCGAGCAGGCCGGTGCGGGCGTTCCCGGCGGCGACGACGCTGCCGGTGAGCCGGTTTGCTCCGGTCCGGGCGTCGCGTTCGACGTGGCGTGCGCGTCTGGATTGCTTCCGTGGGTTGCGACGCGCGGCAACGCGACCGCAACGTGGTGCGGTTGCGACCGCGCGGGATTCTGCGATGCGGGATGGCGCGGCTGCACGACCGGGCGCGGGGTTGGGGTCGGCGGCGGGGGCGTTGCGACGCGCACGATCTCGACGCGCGTCGGACGTTCCGGTTCCGCTTGTGCGGGCGGAATCCGATGCAGGACGAGCGCGAACGTCGCGTGCACGGCAAGGGAGAGTGCGATTGCCCATACGAAGAAGCGATCGCGAAATCGGGCGTTCATGCCGAGAAAATGCGCGATGCGGCCGCACTGTGACCCATTAAATTCTCGGTGGCGAGGTCACAAAACGGCGTCGTAGAACGATGGGACTCATGAACGACGCCGACCCGCCGGTTGCGCCCGATCCCGTCGTTTCCGACGTCGTCGTCGACGTGCCGGGTTGGCAGCAAGTACGGCCGCGCATTCCCGATACACAGCAGCGCCGCACGCTGGAAAAGCACCGCAGCATCCGCGAGATCGTTTTCGGGGTTCAAGACGGTATTCTGACAACGCTCGGGATCATCACCGGCGTGGGCGTAGCCGAAGGCGATCGTTCCGCCGTCTACATCACAGGCTTCCTCGCACTGCTTGCGGGCGCACTTTCTATGGCGGTGGGCGAATATCTCGGACGCAAGTCGGAACGCGAGGTCATTGTGGCCACTATTGCGATGGAAAAGCGCGAAATGGCCGCAGACCCTCAAGCCGAGTTTGCCGAGCAGGTCGCCTACTATAAGTTGAAAGGGTTCAGTGCCGACGAGTCGCAGATGATCGTGCGGCGTCTCACGCAACATCCCGATATCTATCTTTACGAGATGATGCGCGACGAGTTCGGTATCGATCCCCGCGAGGCCGAGGACTCCGGCTTGCGCGGGCCCATTGCGATGGGCGCTTCGTTCGCCGCGGGTTCGCTCTTACCGATCCTGGCGTTCCTCGTTCCCTTGACGATAACGTTATCGTCGTTTCTATCGTTGGCGTTTGCGGTTGCGGGCCTCTTTGCCGTCGGGTTTTACGCCGGGACGCTCAGCGACCGCAACCCGTTCGCGAAGGGATGCGAGGTCGCGCTCTTCGGCTGCGGCGTCTTCGTGCTTTCGTACCTGGCGGGACATTACGTGCCGCCGCTCTTCGGACACGCTGCGGTCGGGGTCGGCGGCTAAGTGGAGATCGTCTACGCGATCGGCGCGGGCGTCGCGCAGGCTGCCGGCTTCTTTTGGGATAGCCTCTTCGGCTTGATCTTCGGCTTTTTGATATCGGCGATCGTTCAGGTCGCGCTGACGCCGCAGGCGATGGAGCGTTTTCTCGGTCCGAACGTGCGCGGCATCCTCTACGGGATCGGGTTCGGCATCATCTCGTCGGCATGCTCGTACGGCGCAGCGGCGGCGGCACGCGGCTTCTATCGCAGCGGAGCCGATCTGCGTTCGGTTTTCGCGTTTCTGATTTCTTCGACGAATATGAACGTCGCAATTCTCATACTCTTCTGGTCGCTGCTCGGCTGGCGTTTCGCGTTTGCGGAGTTTTTCGGGGGAGCGATCATTATCGCCGTGGTGGTTACCGGATTATCCTTGCTGTTCCGCACCGCAGACCTGCAAGCGGCGCCCGAGCCGGAAACCGGCGACGACGACGGCTGCTGCGGGCACCATCACGTTGAGGAATCGCTCGCGCGCAATCTCGGGAGTGCGCGCACCTGGGCGGAAATCGCGCGAACGGCGCTTGCCGACGTACGGATGTTGCGCACCGAGCTGCTCGTCGGATACCTTATTGCAGGATTCGCTTCCGCGCTGATCCCGCCGGGATGGCTCGCCGGCGCATTACATGCGGTCGGGGCAGTCCCCGTCGCCGGCTATCTGCTGTTGCTCGTCGTCGGATTGCTCATTGCGATGGCGACGTTCGTGTGCTCGATGGGAAACGTTCCCGTGGCCCGGTATCTCGCCAACGCCGGGATTCCGCTGGGAGCGAACACGACGTTTATCTATGGCGACCTGCTGATTCCGCCGCTGCTCGCGATCTACCGCAAGTCGTTTCCGCCGCGCGTTACCTGGGCATTCGTAACGCTTTTCACCGCGGGAGCGTTGCTGGCCGGAGCAATCATGGAACGCGTGGTTGGCGGCGCCATCGGGCCGATGACGATGGGCTCGATGGCCATCAACGACCGTTTCACGCTCGTCTCGAACGTCGCGGCGATCGTCGCCGTAGCCTGCGTAGCGCTCGCGGCGCGGCGCGGCGCCTTCACAACGGCCTGACTCGAAGGGAGCGATGCGATTGTCTACGGCTTGGAAATGCGTGCTGGCAGTTGCGGTAACGTCCCTCGTCGCCTGCGGCCGTCCCGGGGCGACCAGCGCAATCCCGCTTGACGACCCCGCGATTGCGCCGAACGCCGCACCGAAGATGCTGTTTGACGACGAGTTCGACGGCACGGCGCTCGACCGCGTGTGGTCGACGTGTTATCCGTGGTCGCAACCCGCCGCCGGCTGCACGAATAACCCCAGTCTCGAACTCGAGTGGTACGTGCGGCCGAACGTGACGGTGAGCGGCGGCTATCTCGCGCTAACGGCGAAAGCGCAGCGCGCCCACGGGCACCCGTATACGTCCGGCATGATATCGACCGGCGGAACGCCGTCGCGGTTGCCGTCGTTTTCGTACCTGTACGGCTACGCCGAGTCGCGCATCGAACTGCCGCGCGGCACCGGCATGTGGCCCGCGTTTTGGCTCGTACCGGCAGACTATTCGTGGCCGCCGGAAATCGACATCATGGAATGGCAAGGCGTCGCTCCTAAAGACGACATCGTCACCATCCATTGGGGCAGCGCGAAGCACCCGCTCCAGAGCTCCACCGCGGTGAATACGAAAACGCGGCTTTGGAGCGGCTACCACGTCTACGCTCTCGATTGGGAACCCGCGCGCGTCGTCTGGTACTTCGATGGCAAGCCGATCAAGACGTACGCGAATGCCGCGCACATTCCGCACAAACCGATGTACGTTATTCTCAACCTCGCTATCGGCGGATGGAAAGCCGGTCAGCTCCATCCGAAGCCGTCGAGCTTCCCAGCCACGATGTCGGTGGACTACGTGCGCATCTGGAACAAGAAACCCTAAGCCAAGCCCGGGGCTAGAAGCACGGCTTCTTTATCTTGAACGTGATAGGGAGCTGCTCGAGATAATACGTCGTCCCTTTGAACGTGCCTTCGGCGAGAACGCAGCCTCGTGCGTGCGGCGATTTGTAGAACGAAAACGTCGAGCGCTTGATGGCGTACGGCGTGTTGCTCGCGACGAGGACTTGGCATCCGGTCGCCGTTCCCGACGTATCGGTCAGCGTACAGCCGGTTACGGGCGCCTCGACGACGTCGACGTAGCGCGTTTTGCCCACGAAGGTAATGGCTTTGAGGCTTCCCAGCTTTGCCGTCGCATGCGGTGTACGGCCGTCCGGCAGCTGTACCGCAATGCTAAAGACGGGTCCCTTTGCCATCGGTCGCACGTCTACCGTTGAGGCCGGCTGCAGGATCGAGCTTGCTTGGCCGCACGCCGTAAACAGCACCGCCGAAATACCGAATGCGATCCGTCTGAACATCACGAGACGCCTCCTCGACGAAAAGTAACGGAGGTCGCCCTTCTCTCCGCGGCAGCAGCCGGCCTTTCGCGCTAGCTTACCGCTGCGTCCCAGTAGCGCAGCGTCGCCG
>JAFAHZ010000027.1 GCA_019236975.1 Vulcanimicrobiota bacterium
CGGTGTTGCGGCGAATGGGGTTGACCGCGCTTGCCACGGCGACGATGACCTTCGGCTTTTTAATCGCCTTCGCAACGGAGTTGTACCTCGACGTTACCGGCGGGTGACGTCCGTCCTCGTTTCGACCGAGAGGAGCTCGATGCGTCACCTTCGTCCGTTCTTGCCGGCAGTAGCACTGGCACTCTGCGCCTGCCGCGGAGGCCTTCCCAGTACCGCCGTTCCTGCGGCTCCCGCATTCGAGCGAGCGGCGCTGCCGGCGGCAACGGTGCAGCTGACACCGATCGGACCGTTCCACATGACTTCCGGATTCGTTCCGAACTCCGGCAAAGTGAACGCGTACGCCGTCGATCCCAAGAATCCCGACGTCATTTACACGGCGAGCGGCCGCGGCACCGGGCTCGAAACGTATTCGTCGGCCGGTATCTACCGCACGACCGATGGTGGAAAATCGTGGCGACCTATCGTTTCGGGACTCACCGATACGTCCGGCATCACGTCTTCGGTCGTCAACGCCCTGTGGATCGATCCGTCGAACGGGCGCATACTGCTGGCTGCCACCGAATACGACGGCATCTTTCGCTCGAGCGACGCGGGCGCGTCGTGGCACAACGTCTACCGCACGACGCAGGCGACGCAGTTTGCGTCGTACTCCAACGCGCTCTACGCGACGTCGGCAGCGGGCATTCTCGTTTCGCAAGACGGCGGCGGAACCTGGAACGTTTCGCAGCGCGCGAGCGCCGCGGCGTACCCCACCGCGTTCGCTGCGATAGAAACCTCGTCGGGCGGTGCCTTCGTCGCCGGATTTTCCGACGGCACGGTCGATGGATTTTCCGGAACCGCGTGGCAGCCGCTCGCGAAGTTGCCGTTCGATCCGCATACGGGCACCGACGGCAGCTCGCCGGCCGTGCATCAAATCGCCATCGACCCGGCGCAGCCGTCGCTCATCTACGCGAGCACCAACGACGGCCGCTGGGATCAGAATCTCTACGCCTCTAGAAACGGCGGACGCACGTGGCGCAAAGTCGTGCCGTATTTCCGCAAGTACACCTACTACAATCTTGGCTTAGGCACGCAAGCGATCGCGTTCAGCCAGGTGCATCCGCATCTGCTGTACGTCGGGCTCGACGGCATTCTCATCAACTTCGTCGCCGACGGTTCGCCGAAGCCGCCGATCGCCGGCGCGACGTCGCTGTCCGTCATCGATATTCGCGACGTGTGGACGCTCCCCAACGGCAAGGACGACCGCTGCTGGATTGCAAGCGATCAGGGCTTGGATACGGTTGCGGCCTGCACCAACGCGTCGCGCTCGCCTAAAGACGACGTCGTCAGCAGCACGTTGGCCACCGGATTGGCGCGCCGCTTCGCGATTTCACCCGACGGACGAACGGTGGTCGTGTCGCTGCAGGACTTCGATAGCCACGGAACCTTCAACGCGGGTGCATCCTGGACGGAGGAAGCGTCGCGCACGTTCTCGCTCTACGAGGACGGCTTCAACGAAATTCAGCCGGGAAATGCGCGCACGTGTTACGCGTTCGACGAAGCGTCGGGCTTCCTCGTTTCAAGCGACGGCTGTCACACGTACGCGTCGCCTTCTAAAGCGGCGGCGGGCCTTTTCCCGAGCCGCCTCATGACGACGCCGATGGCGTTCGATCCTAAGAATCCGAACCTGCTCTACGTCGTCTCCGGATCGATTGTCGGCGCGGGCTTCGCTCCCGCCCCACGAGCGGTCTTCACGACGACCGACGGCGGCAAGACGTTCCACAAAATGCCGTGGCCGGTCCCCGAGCCCGGCATGATCGCCGTCGATCCGCACGACGGATCGCACATCCTTGCCGGCGGACTCGCCAACCAGCGTTCGTCGTCGATGAGCGTCACGTTCGACGGCGGGAAAACGTGGAAACGCTCGGCCGGCGTTCCGGTCACCGCGTTTTGGTATTCGGCCACCATCTCGCCGGCAAACGGAAAGCTCGTTCTCGCGACGAGCATCGATTCGGCCAATAACGTGTTCGTGTTACGCAGCACCGACGGCGGTGCGTCGTTCAAAAAGGTCGCGACCGTGGCTAACGCACCGCTGGTACGCGGACCGGTCGACGCCGATCTGCGCGAGCGGCTCGGCGAACCGCCGGCTTTCGTATACTCGCCGGCGCGCCAGATTCTCTTTAACACGAGTACTGCTTCGAAAACGCCCTATGCAGTCGTGACGACGCTGCGCGGTGCGTTTCTCTCGACCGATCTCGGCTCGACCTGGAAACGCATCGACGGTGCGCTTATCTCGCACAGTTTCTGGGGCATCCGTTGGAACGCGGGCTATTTGTATCTCGCATCCGACGGCCAAGGGATCGTCAAGTCGACCCAACCGCTGCAAAAATAGTCGACAACGAAATCGGCAAAATGAAGCTCGAAGGGAGGGGCATCCATTTCGGATGCCCCTCCGTATCCATCGGACGTAAGGATGCCTCAGCTTGCTTTCACTTAGTGTCCGATGAATCCATTCGTCAGCGCGATATCGAACGAGCCCATGCCGGTGGTGTAGTCGTAACCCGGCAGCGCACTGTAGGCGCCGTTCGATCCCGTGATGACGTCGTGGTAGCCGCCCATGACTTGCGTCGGGGGCGGACCGGTTACCGTCGCACTCGCGGTCGGATTCTCGATGTAGATCGCGTACAGACGCGGCCCTGCGAACCCGAGCGCATTGTGGTGCGCGCTCTGCAGACGTGCGTAGGTACCCATCGCAAGCGGTGACGATTCGCTCGTTCCGCCGACGCCGCACGGCTCGCCGCACGGCCCGGTTGCGGTCTGCAGCGGCTGTGCCGTGTAGAGGTTGAAGCCGCCGGCGTTCGGATCGCCGGCCATCGCGACGTCGGGCAAACCGCGCAGGTTCGCTTCGGCCACGGTACCGCCGACGACTTGAACCTTCTGCATGTACTTCGTGGAGTTTTCGAACTGGCTCAAGCCGCCGCCGCCGGCGTTCCACGCGACTTCGCCGATGTAGGTGTCGTCGTTATTCGACGCGAGCGTCGTGCCGCCGACGCCGACGACCCATGGCGACGAGGCTGGATAGTTCACCATCGGCAGACCACTGGCGGGCGCGCCGTTGGCAGCAACGACCGCGCAGGCCGATCCGTTGTCGCCCGTCGAGGCGAACATCGTCTGCCCTTGTGCCGCGCCTTCCATCAGAACGTTGTCGTCGACGGCCATGGAGCCGTCAAGATACGCCGAGTACTCGCATTCGCCGAACGACGAGTTGCCGAGCTGAGCGACGTCGTCGTTTACCCAATGATCGTACTCGTTTGCAATATCGGAATCGGTCAGCGATGTGGTTGCGTAGATGTAGAGTCCCTTGACGTTGCCGGCAATGCCGGTCGAGGACTGCGTGTCGAGATCCCATTCGTCGAGGCCCGACGTATCGGAGCTCGGCAGCCCGACCGTTTTCACGGTGACGGGCACCTGCGGCAAGCCGTCGACGCCTTCGGCGTAACGCAGATCCGCGACCGTTTGCGAGACGTTACCCTCGGCCATCACGGCGACCGTCGTCAGCGATCCCGTCGGCGTCGAACCGGCGTCGTAGAACGTTTGCAGCTCTTGCGGGCCGTAGTCGCGCAGGCAGGGCGCTCCCGACGGCGCCGGATCGACCGGGAAGCACGGGCTTCCCGACGTCCCGCCGCTAACCGGTGCGCTGACGCGCACCTGCGGCGAGACGTTCATCTTTACGGCGTTATTGAGCCCCAGCACGGCGCTGACGACTCCGGCGAGATGCGACGGTACCATCGCGGGCTCGACGTTGGCGAAGACGGCGCCCTTCGGCGTCGAGAACGCTTCGAGGCGCGTGTGGAACGCGTTTTCGAGTTGCGCCGGCGTTCCGTCGGCTGCGATCAGCAGACGGTCGGGCGAAACGCTGACGTTGCTGAGGTGCTGCGAGCGCAGGTACGCCTGCGCCGCTTCGACATCGCTCGCTCGCGGGGCGAAGCGTTCCAGGAACTCGGCGTGCGAGATCGTCTGGCCCGCCTCGATCGTTCGCTGGAGTTCGCGAACGTTGCGCAAGGCCAATCCGACGCGCACCGTCAAAGGACGCGAACCAATCGTGCGGGCGGCAACCGCGGCTTCGTGCAGACGGCCGAGGTCGCTGCCGCCGACCGGCACGAGCGCGTGGGTTGCGGTTGCCGCCCATCCGGCCGGCGCGCGGTCGACGAAACCGCGGGTTCCGTGCGATGCGCTCGCGCCGCCCATACCCGGCGCTGAGGGAACGAGAGTGGATCCGTTGCCACCCGAACAGGAGGCGGCAAAGACGCCGGCAGCAAGTGCCGTGAGTGCAAAACGAACGTTCATTGCATCTTCCTCCTTATTGAATGATGGCGTTGGTTTTGGAAACGTCGAAGCTTCCCAAACCGGTGGTGTAGTCGTACCGCTGCAGCGCCGTATACAGCCCGTTGCTGCCGCTGAGGATGTCGTGGAAGCCGCCCACGAGTTGCCACGGCGGCGGTCCGGCCGACGTCTCCTCCGGACTCGGATTGGCGTTGTAGATGTTGTAGAACGCGATCGCGCCGAAGCCGAGAGCGTTGCGATGCGCCGACTGCATGCGCGCGTACGATCCCGCCGCTAACGGCGATGCGAGGCTCGTACCGCCGGTCGTGCAGGGCGTGCAGCTGCCGTTGACAGCGGGCGTAGACGTGTAGAGCAGCGCGCCGGTTTCGAGCGCGGCGTCCATCGCAACGTCGGGGACGCCGCGGAACGAATACCCGGCGGGCGTGGTGCCCACGGGCTGCACGCCGCTCTCCCAGCTCGGCGAGTATTCGAACTGGCTCAATCCGCCGCCGCCGGCTTCCCAAGCGAACTCGCCGAGATACGTGCCGTCGGGATTGGAGAAGAGGTCGGTGCCGCCGACCGCAACGACGTACGGCGATGCCGCGGGCCATTCCACCATCGGTGCGCCGCCCGGCGCGCCGTTGGTGTCGACGAAGTTATTGCAATAACCACCGTTGTCGCCGCTGGAGACGAACATCGTCTGTCCCTGTGCGGCGGCTTCGACCAGCACTTCGTCGCCGACGAGCATACTGCCGTCGGTGTACGGAAACACTTCGCAGCCGCCGAACGAGGAGTTCGCGATCGGCGCGCGATCGTCGGTGACCCACTTGTTGTAGCCGACGACGATGTCGCTGTCGTTGAGCGTGGCGAAGTTGTAAAGGTAGAGATTCTTGACCACGGCCGCAATGCCGGTGGAGTACGTCATGTCGAGCGTCCACTCGGTGCTGCCGGACGTATCGCTGCTCGGCTGTTCGGCTTTGACCTCGATGATGTTGGCCGGCTTCAAACCGAAGACGTTTTCGTTCTGACGGAAATCGGAGATCGCTTGCGTCAAGTCGCCTTCCGTCATGATCGCGATGTTGGTATTCTGTGCTGTCGGCGCGCTCGCGGCGTCGTACGCCAGCTGGAACGACGGCGGATCGTAAAAGCGGGGGCAGAGCCCTTCGACGTTTTGGGTGCACGGCTGAGCCACCGGTGAAGGCGTCGGCGTCGCCGACGCTTTCGTCACTCTTTTCGGACCG
>JAFAHZ010000086.1 GCA_019236975.1 Vulcanimicrobiota bacterium
GCCGCGGAGAAACTGCTTTCCTACGGTCTCGACCTCGTGGTCGAGTTCGGCGCCTCGGGCGTCCTCGGACCGTTGATGCGGCGCATGAACGGCGCGCCGCAAGTCATGGTGGTGAGCGATTACGCAGGAGTCGAGAAGTTGCGCGCCATCGTTTCGAGCGGTGCCGGTGCACTCGGGAGCAAAGCATGAGATTCGACGGCAAAACGGCGCTCATCACCGGCGCGAGTCGCGGCATCGGCCGCGCCATCGCAGTCGAGTTCGCCCTTCGCGGCGCCGACGTCGCGCTCGTCGGTCGCGATCGTGCGGCGCTGGAAGAAACCGCCGCCGAATGCGCGAACCGCCGGCCGGGTGCGTCGGCGCACGTTATCCTCGCCGACGTAACGGATCAGTCTTCGGTGGAGCGCGCGGTCGGCGAAACGCTCGAGCGATTCGGCCGCGTCGATTGTGCGATCGCCAACGCCGGACAATCGGTCGATTCGCTGCTCTTACGTCTTAAGGCCGAAACGATCGATCACATGCTGGCCGTCAATTTAAAATCGGCGTTTTTCCTGTGCGGTGCGGTCGCAAAGCCAATGATGAAGCAGCGTTCCGGGGCCATCGTTCTGGTGACGAGCATCGTCGGCATCATGGGCAATGCCGGACAAGCTGCATATGCAGCATCCAAGGCGGGCCTCATCGCCCTGTGCAAGTCGGTCGCAAAGGAGTTGGGTTCGAGGAATATAAGAGTCAACGCCGTTGCACCGGGCCTGATCGAGACCGCCATGACCGAGAAAATGCCCGATGCCGCAAGAGAGTTTTTGATTCAACAGGCCGCTCTCGGCCGGCCGGGTAAACCGGAGGACGTCAGCGGGGCAGTCGCCTTCCTGTGCTCCGATGCGGCAGGCTATATTACGGGGCAAACGCTCGTCGTCGACGGCGGCGTACTGATGTGAAAACGAGATAAGGAGACGTGATGTCAACCACCTTGGATAAAGTCAAGAAGATCATCGTCGAACAGCTCGGCGTCGACGAGTCGGAGGTCACGCCCGAGGCGTCGATCACCGACGATCTCGGTGCCGATTCGCTCGATCAGGTCGAGCTGGTGATGGCGTTCGAGACCGAGTTCAACATCGACATTCCCGACGAAGAAGCCGAGAAGATCAAGACCGTGGGCGACGCGGTCAAGCGCATCGACGAAGCGACGGCGGGATCTTCGGCCAACGCGTAGGCTCTGTTAATTGTTCGATCAACTCAGCGAGCGTTTGGGCGCGATCTTCTCGCGCCTGAGCGGACGGGGAAAGCTCGGCGAAGCGGACGTCAACGAGGCGTTGCGCGAAGTTCGCATTGCGCTGCTCGAGGCCGACGTATCGCTTCCGGCAGCCAAGTCGTTCGTCGCACGTGTGAAGGAAAAGGCGATCGGCGCGAACGTGCTCGAGTCGCTCACGCCGGCACAAACGATCGTGAAGATCGTCTACGACGAACTCGTCGACCTGTTGGGCGGTGCCGAAGCGCGCCTGCAGTTCAGCGACGCGCCGCCGTCGGTCATCATGCTCGTCGGGCTTCAAGGGTCGGGCAAGACCACCCAAGCCGCGAAGCTTGCGTTACGATTGAAGGAGCAAGGGCGGCGCACGCTCTTGATCGCAGCCGACGTCTACCGGCCGGCCGCCATCGATCAGCTCGTGATGCTCGGAAAGCAAATCGATCTCCCCGTGTACGAACGCGGCACGCAGGATCCGGTCAAAACGGCGCGCGACGGCGTTGCCGAAGCGCGGCGCCTGGGGCTTTCGACGGTCATCGTCGACACGGCGGGCCGCTTGCAGATCGACGAAGCGTTGATGGACGAGCTCGGAAAGATCAAAGCGGCCGTCAATCCCAAGGAGATTCTCCTGGTTGCCGACGCGATGACCGGCCAAGAAGCGACGAACGTTGCCAAGGGATTCAACGATCGGCTGGGCATTACGGGCGTGATCCTCACGAAGATGGACGGCGACACGCGCGGCGGTGCGGCCCTGTCGATTCACGCGGTCACTGGAGCTCCCATCAAGTTCGTCGGCATCGGCGAAAAGGTCGGTGCGCTGGAACCCTTTTATCCCGACCGGCTCGCATCGCGCATACTCGGTATGGGCGACGTGCTCACGCTCATCGAGAAGACGCAGGGCCTCTATTCGGAGGAACAGGCGAAGCAGCTCGAAGAGAAGCTGCTCAAACAGAGTTTTACGCTGGACGATTTCCTCGATCAGATGCGCCAGATGCGCAAATTGGGATCGATGACCGACGTTTTGAAGATGGTTCCCGGTCTCTCGCGCGCGTTGCCTAAGGACTTCGAGATACCGGAGAAAGACCTCAAGCGAATCGAGGCGATCATCTGCTCGATGACGCGCCGCGAACGGCGTCATCCGGATATGCTGAACGGGTCGCGGCGCAAACGTATCGCCCTCGGATCCGGCACGCAAGTTTCTGACGTGAACAGGCTCGTCAAACAGTTCGAGCAGTCGCGTCAGTTGATGAAGCAGCTCGGGGGAGGCAAGAAGAAGCGCTTCTTGCCAAAACTGCCCGCCGCAATGCTTCGTTAGTTACTCAATCTAGAAAGCAAGATATGGTAAAGATCAGATTGCGCCGCATGGGCGCGAAGAAACAGCCGACGTATCGTTTCGTCGTCGCCGACGCGCACTCGCCGCGCGACGGACGCTTCATCGAAATCCTCGGTCATTACAACCCGCGCACGGAACCGAAAACCATCGTGGTCGACGAGGGCAAGGCCAAAGAATGGTTGTCGAAGGGCGCGCAGCCGTCGACGACCGTGCGTCGCCTGTTTGCCGAAAAGGGCATTATGGAGCGCGGGCCGATTCCAACTACGAAGCGCAAACCCAGAAGCGAAAAAGGCGCGTCGTAATGAGCGCCTTTGACGACGAATTCGGCCTCTTCGGAGAAGGGTCCGAGGAGGTCGAGCGTCGCCCGACGTTGGGTGCGCGCAAGATAGCGTCCGGCGAAACGGTCATCGACGAGGTCGAGCCCGAAGACGAGCAGCCCCGTCGCGCGCCGCGCTTCGAACGCCCGCCGCGCCGGGAGCGTGAGTACGGGCACAAGCGGCGCAGCGAAACGGCTTCGAGCGACCCGTGGGCGGGTCATCGGCGCGCTTCGGATCTCCTGGGCTTCCTGGCCAAGCGTCTCGTCGCCAAGCCGGACGACGTCGAGGTCGAACTGTTCATGGACGAGGACGGCAAACCGGTGATCGAGCTGGTCGTCGATCCGGAAGACTTGGGGAAAGTCATCGGCCGCAGCGGACGCGTCGCGCACGCACTGCGTACGGTCGTTCGCGCTACGGCCGAAGGCCGCGTATCGGTCGACATTCTGGATACCGAAGAGGCCGCGCAGGCGGCCGGCGAGAGCGGCGAAGACGACGCCTGACGTGCCGGTCGGCCGCATCGCGGGTGCGTTCGGTATCGCGGGCGAGCTCAAGTGCGATCCGACTCATGCGGGCCGCCCGCTGTTTTCGCCGGGTGCCGAGCTTCGCTGCGAGCGAGGCAGCGACGCGCAGATGGTGCGCATCGCTTCGGTGCGGGCCCATAAAGGTCGGCTGCTGCTGCGAATTGCAGGCGTCGAGGACGCCGATGCCGCGCAGGCCTTTAACGGCGCGGTGCTCCTCGCGCCGCGCGAGAGCATCCCGCTGCAAGCCGGCGAGTACTTCGACGACGATCTTACCGGATGCGCGGTCGTCGGGGCCGATGGCAAAGCGTACGGCACGGTCGATCGCGTCGAGCATTATCCGTCGAGCGATATGCTCGTCGTCGGCGGCCGTTTGGTACCGATGGTCGCAGCCATCGTGCGCGAAATCGATTCGCAGAAAAAGCGGATCGTGATCGATCCGCCTGCAGGGCTGCTCGACTAGAAGGCTGCGCGGCTAACTATTGTCCGGATGCGCGCCGGCGTAGGTCGCAACCGCCGCATCGATCGCCGTTTTGATGTTGGTTCCCTTGCCGTTCGCACTGTCGAGCAGCACGCCGAAACACGTGTACACCTGAAGGGTGAAAGTCACTTCCCGGCCGTGTTTCGGCACGTTTTCGGCGATCGTTCCCGTCGCGACCGTGTTATTGCGTTTCGTTCCGCAGATGCTGTCCGCGCTTTGGGCGACGTTGCTCTTGACTGCGGTCATCGATGCATTATAGCGGCGAGCCAGCGCGAAGTAGAGCTCGTTTGACGCGTTGGTGAGATCCGCCGGCGGGACGGTTCCCGCTCCCGCTGCGACCGGTGCCACAATGACGCCGCGCGACGGTTTGACGGCTGCGGTGGGTTCGGGCGTCGGGCCGCCGTGGTGGTGGAAGACCGAGTCGACGATGCCGCTGATGCCGCCGAGTTTCATCTGCGCACCGTTTGTCGACGTCGGCGCCGGCGTGTTGGTCGATTGCGAAGCGATGTTCTGCGTACCGCGGTTGACGAACGCCAAAATCTGGGCGCGCGCCAACAGCGCTTGCGAGGCGACGTCGGCGACGCTGAAGACCTGAGCCGTTTGCGAAAAGAGAATCACACCGCTGTCGACGCTGACGACTTGTTCGACGACCGAGGCGGCGTCGCCGATGGGGGTGACGTATCCGCTAACGTAAAAGTCGGCGCCTTGCTTGCGCGCGTTGGTGAGAAAATCCGCGCGCGCGACGTTCTGCGCTACCGGCAGCACGCGCAGCCCGCCGGCCGCGGACATCTGCTGCTGCAGGATCGTCGCGATCGCAGCGCCGGCCTTGGGATCTCCGCCGCCTTGGTTATCGAACGGGTAAACCAGCACCGACGGCGTCTGCGTGCTCAGCGAGGGGGCTGCGGGCACCGGCGTGGCGAGGGGCGGGAGCGAGCTCGTCGGCCGCGGGGCCGGACCGGGCGGCGGGGTTGCCGCCGTGAGCAGGAGCGCTCCGAGCGCAAACAAGGGCAGGAAAAACCGGCGCAAGTGGATCCTTTCAGTCAGCGTCTATTTGTCGTGCAAACGCGCGAATCGCGGCGTTCGTCTCGTCCGGCCGCTCGATCATCGCGAGGTGGCCGGCCCCGGGCACTATTCGCGCTTCTGCACCGGGCACCCGGTCGGCAAACCATTGAGCGAACTTCGGCGGCGTGAGGACGTCGGCGTCGCCCGTCAGAGCGAGCAGCGGAACGTGCAGCGACGCTGCCCGCCCGGTGACGTCGAACGCGTCGCAGGCGCGAAAGTCGCGGATCGTCTGCTCCCGGCCGACGTCGAGCATCTCGGCAAGCGCGTCTTCGACGAGCTCGGGTTGCGGACGCGCGAAGAACGAATCGGCTAACGACCGCGCTCCCGCGGCAAAATCGTTTTCCAAACGCTCGAACAGCGCCGGAGCGACCCGAAGTCGCGCGCCGGAACCGAGCAGGAGTACGCCCGCGACGTACGGGCGAGTGCGCAGCGCGAGTTCGAGAGCGATCGCGCCACCCATCGAGCTGCCGCACAGCAGCACCCGTTCCAGCGGGCGCAGCTGCGGTTCGAGCGCGTCGGCGAACGCTTCGATGGATTCCGGCGTTCCGGGGACGCCGGTGCGGCCCGGCAACGTCACCGCGACGCTCTCGGGAAAGGCCGCAAGCTGCTCCCGAAAAACGCGGCTGGTGCATCCCGCGCCGTGAACGAAGACCGTAATCACGGCGAGTCCGCTACGGCGGGAACGTGATCGGTGCCGCGCAGCGCGGAAAACGCCGCGCTGTACTCGGCTCCGTAGAGAAAGATACAGCCGATACAGTAGAACCAGAGCAGCAGCACGAGCGGCGCCGAAAGCGCACCGTAGACGTGCGTGAAATCGACGTGCGTCGTGTACTGCGCGAAGGCATACTGCACCGCCGGCCACGCGAGTGCCACTACGGTCGCGCCGCGAACCGCGAAACCCCAGGAAACGCCGCGATTGGGAAGCCAGCGATAGAGCGCAACCGTGACGATAAAAACCAGCGCGATCGACAGTGCGTATCCGAGAACGTGCGTCAGCCGCGCCGGGTCGCTCAATCCGGCAACGGCGAAGGTGACGCTCACCAGGACGGGCAGCGAGATGGCAACGATCAGCATAAGGCCGGTCAGCGGCAGCATCACGAACGAGAGCGCGAGATTGTGCACCAGCGGGCGTCCTTTCGGAACCCCAAGTGCACGATCGAGCGCGTATGCCAAGCCCATAAACAAGTTTTTGCCCGACCACAACAGCACGAGAAAAGCGATGAGGCTCGTGATGCCGCGCCCGTACAGATACGTATTGAGATTCGCCGCGATATAATCGTGCAGCGCCGGAGCGAGCGTATCGAAGAACGCCAGCGTTCTGTGCTCCGCATACGGCAGGACGAGCGTCGCGGCGCTCAGTGCCAACACCGTGAGCGGGAAGAGTGCGAACAGCGCGTTGAACGCGATCGATTGCGCGAGAAACGCACACCCGTCGCGAGAAAACCGCAGTCCGCCCTCGCGCAGTGCGGAAATGAATCGCGCCATCCGATGCGGTATATCGCTCCTCGGTGCCCCTATTCCCACCGGCGGCGTCCGTTACGATCCTCGTCGACGGGCAGCCGCTGCCGGCGTACGTTGGCGCGTATCTCGCCCACGGCCGCGTGTTCGCGCCCCTTGCGCCCGTGCTCGGCCGGCTCGCGGATCGCGCGTGGTTCGACGGCGCGACGCTCGTCATCGAGCGCGACGACCGGCGCGTTCGCGTGATCGTTCCGCTCCCCGATGCCATGGACGGCACCTACGTCAGCGTGGGACAGCTGGCGCGTGGGCTGGGCGTTACGGTTTCCTACGAGCCGGCAATCCATCAGTTGAACCTCTGGACGCAACCGCCGGCGGTGGCGTTGCCCACGCCGTTTAACCCGTCGCTGCCGCAGGCCGTTCCTCAGCCCGTATTCACGCCGGAACCGATTCCAACGCCAAAGCCGCAGTGGAGCGGTCCCCCGCTTCCGCGCCGCACGCCGCTGCCTCTGCCGCCTCCCAGGTGAGGTGGGTAGAACGCCCGCGCTATGTTCGACCGCATCGACATCGTTGCTGCCGCGCTGCTGGGAGCGGGCCCCGTCGCGGGGGCGGCCGCAGAGTACCTCGTGCGTTGCGTTCGGTCGCTGCGTCCGCTGCGCTTCGTGGCGTTCGCGCTGTTCGCAGCAGTGGGACTCTACGCCGCAGCGCTGGCGCTGCAGCGCGGCCACATCGCGCCGGCGACGCACCGCGGCTTCGTCGCAGTCGTAATCGTTCTGGCAACGGTGGTTGCAGCGCGCATCTCGGGCCGGATGGTCGGACGCCACGGCGGGGACGCCGCGCGCACCATCGGATCGATCTCGCTGTTCGTCAGCGTGAGCGAAACGATCGTCGCCATCGTCGGCGGCCTCGTCGTGATGGAGTATCTGGGCGTCTCGGTTGCGCCGATTCTCACCGCGTTCGGTATCGGAGGCCTGGCGGTCGCGCTCGCGCTGCAGGACACGCTGGCGAACTTCTTTTCAGGTATTCAGATCGCCGCTTCGCGGCAAGTGCACGCGGGTGACTACCTCCGGCTCGATGCGGACAATGCCGGCACGATCGTGGACATCAACTGGCGCAACACGGTGATCCGCGACGCCGACGGCAATCGCATCATCGTTCCGAACCAAAAGCTGGCCACGGCGATCTTCACGAACTTTCGCATGCCGCTGCGCGTTCCGGTCACCGTCACGGTCGATCGCAACGCGGACGTGGCTGTCCTCGCGCAGCTCGCGCAGCAGACCGCGCAGAGCGTCACCGGGAACCTGACGTCCGAACAAATCGGGGTGCACTTTGAAAAGCTGTCCGACGCGAACATCGACATGGTCGTCATGCTGCCCGCAAAGGACGCGGCCGACCGGCGCCGCGCGTACAGCGAGTTCGTAAAAGACTTCCTGGGACGCGCGCGGCGGGACGAAAAAACGGCGCCGAAGATCAAGGCCGTCGCGCGGTAGCCGCGGAAAAGCCTCGCATGGAGCGCCCCTCTGTCTGAGCTGGAAGCGGGTCTCTGCCCGCGGTTCCATCAGGCCGTCGAACTCGTCGGCAGGCGGTGGACCGGCGCGATCATTCGCATTTTGTTGCCGGGTCCGAGGCGCTATAGCGAGCTGCTCGGCAGCATTCCGGGCATCTCCGATCGCCTGCTGACCGAACGGCTGCGCGAACTCGAAGCGGCGCAGATCATCCGGCGCGACGTCCAAGCGGGGCCGCCCGTGCGCGTCACGTACGAGCTCACGCCGCGCGGCCGGGAGCTGGACGAACCGCTAGAAAGTTTGGCACGCTGGGCGGAGCGGTGGATCGCCGCCGAGTTCACTTCGGTTCGTTGAAGACGAGATCGCTCGCGAGCACGAATTCGATCCCTGACGCTTGCAGCTCGGGGATCATCGCTTTGACGGCGTCGAGCGTCGTCGGACGTGGATGTCCGATCGCGATGGCGCTTCCGGTTTTGCGTGCGATCGCGGCCGCTTCGCGAAGTTGCGCCTCAGTATAGTCGACGGACTCCTGGTTATCGAGAAAAACGTCGCGCGCCGCGGTGGGCACCCCCGCGCCGGCGGCAACCTGCTCGCCGACGGACTGCGCGCTCGTTTTCGAATCGATGAAGAAGAGGTCCCCGCGTTTGGCGAGCACGCCGATGACGTCGCGCATCACGCGCGGATCCGCCGATGCTTTACTTCCTTCGTGGTTGTTCACCCCGCTCGCGAGCGGAACTTGTGCGAGGTCGCTCTCGACTTGCGCGACGATCTGCGCATCCGTCATTTCTGTGGTGACTTTACCGGGACCCGGGTTCATGCCCGATTCCGTTTCCATCGGAAGGTGCAGCATGACGCCTTTGCCGGCATTGGCCGCTTCGCTCGCAATGGTCGCGGTGTAGTGCACGTCCGGCAACACCGACATCGTTAGCGGAATATTCAACGCAAGGAATCCGCGCTCGGTCGCAATCCACTGTCCGCAGTCGTCGACGATGAGCGCCAATTTCGGCGCACCGGCAGTCGGCGGTTTTGTGACGGCGGGGAGCGGGGATGCGTTTGGTGTCGAGGTTGAGAGCGGTGCCGGCGAAGGCGTCGCCGAGGATTCGGCGACCGCCGGTTGGGCCGATGGTGAGACCGTCGCCGCCGGCACTGCGGTGACGTGCGCGACCGGCGTTTTCGGGGCGTGGCGCGGCGCGAGCAGCCACCATCCCAGCGCGAGCGCGAGGAGCGTAACGACGAACAGCGCGATGAAATCTCCGCGCTGCGAACGGCGAGAACGTTTCTGAGGCACGCGGGGGCTTTCTTCGCGCGCGGGCAACTTCCCTGAACATGACATCTATGGATGCGGGCGCGCTGTCGGGCACGCGCGTCGTCGCGCTGGTGACGAACGTTCCTGGGCCGGTTGCGGCATCGCGATTGCGTGCGATGGGCGCCGACGTCGTGAAAATCGAACCGGCTCAGGGCGATCCGTTAGCGGCCGCCGCGCCCGAGTGGTACGCAGCGCTGCATCGCGACGTGCGCGTGCAGAAGCTTAAGCTTCGCGACGACCCCGATCGCGCGCTGCTGCGCGAGCTGATCGCCGAAGCCGACGTGCTATTGACGGCGACGCGCGCGAGCGCGCTCGAACGCGCGCGACTGCAATGGCGAGACTTGCACGAACGGCATCCCTCGCTCGTACAGGTCGCCGTCGTGGGAGAAGCGGCGCAGCACGCGGATCGAGCCGGGCACGACCTGACGTATCAAGCTCGTGCTGGGCTGCTCTCGCCGCCGTCGATGCCGCGAACGCTCGTTGCCGATATGGCGGCAGCCGCACATACCGTCTCGGCGACGCTTGCCGCGTTGGTTGCGCGGAGTCGCGACGGAGCCGGCCGTTACGTTGAAGTCTCGATCGTCGATGCCGCTCGGACGATGGCCGAGCCATTACGCTACGGCCTGACGACGCTGACCGGACCGTTGGGCGGGGCGTTGCCGGCGTACCGCGTGTATCCGGCTGCCGAGGGGTGGGTCGCCGTGGCCGCACTGGAAGCCCATTTCTTGGAGCGTCTGCGGGAGTTGCTGAACGTCGATCGCCTCGACGAAACGTCGATCGCTATGGCGCTCGCCACGCGTTCTGCCGCTGCGTGGGAAGAACTGGCGAACGCGAGCGACGTACCGCTGGCGGCGGTAGCGACGCAGGCGATGGTCTAAACGCACGGAATCGACGCGGGCATGCAGCTTTCCGAAAAAGTGTTTTTAGTCACGGGCGGCGCCTCGGGTCTCGGTGCGGCGTGCGTGCGCGAGTTTGCATCGGCCGGCTCGCGCGTCGTCATCTGCGACGTGAGCGAACGCGGCGCGGAACTCGCCGCCGAGTTAGGGAACTCGGTGCGATTCGCACGGACGGACGTTACCGACGAGGCACAAGTGAGCGCGGCGATCGCGAAGGCCGTGAGCGAGTTTGGCGGGTTGCACGGCGCTGTGAACTGCGCCGGGATCGCGACGGCGGAGCGCACCGTCGGCCGCGAGGGGCCGCAACCGCTCGCCCACTTCACGAAAGTCGTCACGGTCAATCTCATCGGAACGTTCAACGTGATACGGCTCGCCGCGGCCGAAATGATGAAACGCGCCGTCGAGCCGGGCGAGGACCGCGGCGTGATCGTCTGCACGGCGTCCGTGGCGGCATTTGACGGCCAAATCGGACAGGCGGCCTACGCCGCGTCGAAGGGCGGCGTGGTCGGATTGACGCTGCCGATTGCCCGCGAGTTCGCGTCGCAGCAGATTCGCGTGGTTACGATCGCGCCGGGTATTTTCGACACGCCGCTCCTGGCGGGATTACCGGAAGCTGCGCGTGAGTCGCTCGGAAAGCAGAATCCGTTTCCGTCTCGGTTGGGGCGCCCGTCGGAATACGCGGCCCTGGCTCGGCACATCGCCGAGAACCAGATGCTCAACGGCGAGGTGATACGGATCGACGGTGCCTTGCGCATGGCGCCCAAATAATCTGAGAAACGCTTAAGAAAACGCGCCAGGAAACCGCGGCGCGCCGTGGTTAAGAGAGAGACGTGCGAACTGTTCTGCTCTCTAGCTTTGCCGTGCTGGCCTGCCTGCTGGTTGCGCTACCTTCGCGGGCAACTGCGCCGGCCGCCACTGCGTCGACACCCGTGCCCGTCACGATGCCGTCGCCGGAACAACTGCTGTATAACATCCGGCGCCAGTTTCGGTCGCATCGTCCGCCGCCGCCGTACATCACGTACACCCTCGTGCGCAGCCAAACGCTCGACGACGGCTATCCGGACTTGCTCAATAGCTACAAATATCACATTTGGTGCCGAACGTCCGACCGTGCGGCGCTCGGCCGCAAGGTCTACCGGGGCTCGGCGCGCGGCACGCTCGAGTTTCTTCGGCCGTCCTTTAACGAGCCGTGGGATCCGGGTCCGCCGACCGCCGATCTCTTCGAACCGGCTCCGGCGCATCCGCATAGCAATCCCCGCGATTTCGTTCCGACGCCGGAACCCAACGGAACGATGCCGCCGACCATCGCATCGGTAACGGCGTTCGGAGAGTTCGACTACAAAGTGACGCGGGTCGCGCAAGAGGGACACCTCATTCACGTCAGCCTGCTTGCGCGCCGCGATCCCGATCGTAACCGGCTGCGCGAGCTCTACGTGGATGCCAAGACGCTCGAGCTGCAACAGGTCGTCGCAACCGACAAGCTGTACGACGAGGACGGCCACCACGTCTACGCCATGATTTTCACGGTGACGCTGGGTTGGATGAACGATATGCCGATGGTGACGCACATTCACGGCGAGCCGACCTACGAGCAAGATGCGGAATATCTCGGTAAAGACGCGACGGTCGACTACGATTTTAACGATATCGCGTTTCCCGGGTCGTTACCGGATTGGTACTTCAATCCGCGGACTTACGCCGAACACGTGACGGACGCGCCAAGTTAAGCCGTGGTTTCGCCTATCTCGTTGTCGCCGAAGACCTCGATTGCCATAGCAAACTTCGGTCTTCGGCTCCTAGATCTAAGCGAAATCCCGGCTTAACTACATTTCCGCCCAGAAATCCTGGCTTAACTACATTTGGGAGATCAGAGGTGCGTTCGGCTTGACTAAGTTCGGATAGAGTTCCTTGAGCTTGCGCAGCTTCGGCAGATCGTTGTAGACGATATACTCGTTATCGGGATTGTGCACCGCGAAATCTTGATGGTACGACTCGGCCGCGTAAAAGCCGCGGAGCGGTTCGATTTTCGTCACGATTGGTGACGCGTAGACGTGCTTGCGGCCCAGCTCGGCAACGTAGGCTTCCGCCTCGTCGCGCTGCGCATCGCTCGTGTAGTAGATTTCGGAGCGGTATTGCGTCCCTTCGTCGGGCCCTTGCCGGTTGAGTTCGGTCGGATCGTGCGCGACGAGAAAATAGACGTCGAGAAGCTGTTTGAACGAGATGCGCCCCGGATCGTAGGTGATTTCGACCGACTCCGCGTGCCCGGTCATGCCCGTGCTAACGATTTCGTAGTGCGCGGTTACAGCGTTACCGCCTGCATAACCGGCTACGGCGGCGTCGACGCCGCGCAGAGATTCGAACACGGCCTGCATTCCCCAAAAGCACCCGCCGGCCAAGACGACGCGCTGCGTTCCGGCGGCGGATGCGGGCGCGGAAGCCGCCCACGATAGGAGACCGGCAAGAAGAGCGGCGATTATCGGTTTCATAGATACTAGGAGAACGACGGAGGGTGCCCGGCGGATGAGAGTCTGGCTTCTTTGCTCGCTGACCGTCTGCTTTGCTCTCGCCCCGGCCCAGAGCCGGACGCTGCAAAGCTCCGACATCGCTCGGACCGTGTCGGTGGAGCAGCCGGCGATCGCGCCGGACGGGTCGCGTATCGCCTACGTCGTGGTGCGCTCCGACACCGCGCACAATACGTACGTGCGGGAGTTGCACGCGATCGCCGTAGCGACCCGCCGCGACACGCTGCTCGTTCGCGACGACGACGTCTCGCTGCCGCGCTGGTCGCCCGACGGGCGAACCCTGGCTTTTTTGGATCGCCGCTCGGGCGCGATGTGCGTTATGGTGTGGCGCGGCAGCAAAGCCGTTTCGATTGCGCGCGCCCAGGGCGACGTCAACGACTTCGCGTGGCGGCCCGATGGCCGGGCGGTTGCATTTTCCGCCTACGATGCGGCGCCGGCTACGGACTATTTCGAAGCGGGCGACAACGACTACACGCAGACTGCGCCTATTCCCCCCGTGCATCTTTGGTTGACGGATCTGGAGACCGCACGAACCGTACGGCTAACGCATGGATCTTGGACGCTGACGCCGACCGATTCCGGCGGTATGTTCGTTCCGGCGTTTAGCTGGTCGCACGATGGCCGCCGCATCGCCTTCGCACGGTTGCCGAATACGTTTACCGGCGAAGACGAGCGATCGACGCTGTACGAACTCGACGTCGCAACGGGAACGCAGCGAAAGCTTACCTCTCATCCCGCGGTGGAGTTCGGTCCGGCATACTCGCCGGACGGTGGAACGCTGGCGTATTCGTATGCCCGCGACGGCAACTTTTTGGCGCTGAACACGCTGCGCGTGCGACGCGGCGGCGACGACGAAGCCCTCGCGCCCGCTTTCGATCGCGATCTCGGTGCGGCGATCTGGATGCCGGGGGGACGCTCGATGCTGGCGTGCGGAAACGACGCAACACATTCCCGAGCCTACTCCGTCCAACTTTCCGGCAGCATCCAACCGATCGACTTGGGCGGGCTCGAAATCACGTGCGACGCTTACCAGAGCAGCACGTTCGACGCAGGTATCGCAGCCAGCGTTTCGGCGAGCGGGGGGCTGGCCTTCGTCGCGACCGACCGGCGTCATCTGCGGGAGCTGTATTACATCCCCGCACGTGGAACGGCACCGCAGCGGCTCACGCATTTCAACGATGTCTTCAATCGCGTGACGCTCGGGCGGATCGCGCCGATCGCCTGGACGGGATCCGACGGCTTTCGCGAATACGGCGTCCTTCACTACCCGCCGAACCCCGTTGCGGGGCGGCGATATCCGATCGTCGTCGTTATCCATGGAGGGCCGGGGCTTTCCGAAATCGAGAGTTTCGCCGGCAAATCCTACGGCGGCGATTGGCCGATCGAACAACTCATCGCCGCGCACGGGTACCTCGTGTTTGCGCCCAACTACCGCGGCAGCGACGACGCCGGCAACGCATTTCTGCTGGGCATCGTCGGCGATACGGTCGTGGGGCCGGCGCGTGACATCACCGAGGGCTTAGCGGCAGTCAAAGCACTGCCGGAGGCCGACGCAAGCAGAACCGCCGTTTGCGGGTGGTCGTACGGCGGCTTATTGACGTCGTGGCTGATCGGACAGGATCGCAGCTGGAAGGCGGCCGTGAGCGGCGCGGCGGTTAACGTCGAATCGCAGTCCTACG
The DNA here is from genome assembly GCA_019236975.1 of Vulcanimicrobiota bacterium. Lineage (GTDB taxonomy): Bacteria > Vulcanimicrobiota > Vulcanimicrobiia > Vulcanimicrobiales > Vulcanimicrobiaceae > JAFAHZ01. Next base: position 14,312 of record JAFAHZ010000086.1, read on the forward strand.
ATCTCTCCGTTTCCAACGTGCAGGACGCGTACTATCAGGGCGGCGTGAAGCCGTACACCGGCGACGGATCCGACCGTTATCGCGCCGTATCTCCCATTACGTACGCGAAAAACGTGACGACGCCGACGCTGATCTGGGGAACGACCCGCGATCCCGTGGTTCCGATCACCATGTCGTACGCGTTTTACCATGCGCTGCACGATAACGGCGCCCCGGTGAAGTTCGTCGTCTTCGACGCACCGACGCACGGCCCGAACGCGCCGCGCAACACGCGAGAACTCACGGATCTCTGGCTCGGGTGGCTCGACGCGCACCTCTGACCGAAGGCGCCGCTAGCGAGCGGAGGGAACGTTTCCCTGTTGTGCAGAGGGCACGCGTGCTCTGCGTGGGTGGCAGCGAGGCCGACTTTACGGTCCTCGGCGACGCCCTGCGTTCGGCCGGCCAGATCGAGCTCTATCGCGGCGGGCCGGACGATGCCACAGCGGCGGTCTCCGGACGAACCGTCGACCTGATCTTGCTCGATCTCGCGCTGCCGGCCAACGAGATCGTCCGCGTGCTGCAGACCGCCGCTCCGGGCGGCGGCGCGCGCAGCCGCGTTCCCGTGATCGTCATCGCACGGCCCGGATCCGAAGACAGGGTCGAAACGTGCTTGCAGCATGGCGCCGAAGAAGTGATCGCCGCGCCGCTCGATCCGAACCGGAAACTCGCGATCGCGCGCCGCGTCACGCTCTGTCTCCAGCGCCGCTGGCTGCGCGAATCGACGGTCAAGCTTCAGGCGCGCGGAGGGCGACTCGACGAAACGGCGGTGATCGAGCTCTATGCGAACGCCTCGAACCGCTTCGTTCCGCGCGAGTTTCTCGAGCATCTCGGAAGAAAGTCGCTAACCGACGTCCGCCTGGGCGACCACGTGGAGCGCGAGATGACGGTGCTCTTTACGGATATCCGCGACTTTACCGCGCTGTCCGAAACGCTGACGCCGCAGCAGAACTTCGACTTCCTCAACTCGTACCTGCGCCAAGTGACGCCGATCGTGCGCGCGCGCCACGGCTTCGTCGATAAATATATCGGCGATGCGATCATGGCGCTCTTTCCCCGCAACGCGGGCGACGCGCTTCAGGCGGCGGTCGAGCTTCAGCGTCAGGTAGCGCGCTACAACGTCGGGCGAAATCGCGCCGGGTACGTTCCGGTCGAAATCGGCATCGGGCTGCATCGAGGTTCGCTCATTCTCGGCACGATCGGAGAAGAAGAGCGCATGCAGACGACCGTCATCTCCGATGCAGTCAACGTCGCTTCGCGCATCGAGGGATTGACGAAAGTCTTCGGCGTTTCACTGTTGATAGGCGGATCGGTGATCGACGGGCTCGACGTGGCTGAGCTCGAGCGCCATCGCCTTCGGAACTTGGGCGACGTAAAGGCGAAAGGTAAGACGCGTAGCGTCGAAATCTTCGAATGCTACGATAACGACGACGACGAGCTGCGGTCGCACAAGGACAAAACGGCCGAGTCCTTTGCGGCGGCTATGGACGAGTTCCGGCGCGGCATGTTCCTCACCGCCGGTCGCATCTTTGCGCGCATTGCCAATCAGGAGCCGCGCGACACGGTCGCAGCGCATTTCCGGGACAGCTGCACGCTGAGCGCGGTCCGCGAGCGCGGCAAGGGACCGTGGGACGGCGCCGAGCGCATCGAGGTCCCGTAACGGTTACGGGTTGCGCGAACTTCCGCGCAGGCCGATGAGACCGAGAAGCCCGAGTAGACCCAAGAGTCCCCACGATCCCGCACTTCCTCCGCCGGCCGACGACGCCGTTGCCGTCGTCTGCTCGGGAGGGGGACTCGCTGCCGGCGTGACCATGGTATTGGCGGTTGCGGTGGCCATCGGCGAGATCGTGCCGGACGGAATAACGCTGGGCGAAGCCGACGTGACCGGCGGCAGCGTTACCGCGGAGGTCTGCGCGACGGCGTGCGGCGGTAAGGCGCAGAGCGAGGTCGCGAGCACGGCCGCACCAACGGCGAGGGCGCGAAGGGAGAAGCCTTTCATGCCAAGCTCGTTTCCCCAGGCGGCGGCCGGCTAATCCGATGAGCTCGCTTCCTTTGCAGCGAACAGCGCAAGAATGTCACCGTCACGCGTCGTAGCGGCGTGCACCGTCGCCTACGCTGTGCTGTTTTTCGTTCTCGGCTGGGATCGGTACGCGACGTTCCACTCGGGGGCGGATCTCGGACTCTTCGCACAGACGATTGCCGGCGCGTTCGCCGGCTTCCGTAACACGTTTGAAGCTTCGAACCACTTTACGTATCATTTCTCGCCGATACTGTATCTCTGCGCACCGGCGATGTGGCTGACGCACTCCGCGCTGTCGCTCGTCCTGATTCAGTCCGTTGCCACCGCCTCGATCGCTCCCGCGCTCTACCTCATCGCCAGGCGCCGGGCTTCCGATCGCGATGCCGCCATCGTCGCGTGCGTCGCGTTGCTGTACCCGCCGCTGCACGGCGTGACGTTTACGGATTTTCACGAAGTCGCATTCGCGCCGGCGGCGGTGGCCTGGCTGCTGTGGGCGATCGACGCGCGGCGCTTCGGCATTGCCTACGCACTTCTGGCCGTCGTGCTCGCGATCAAAGAAGACCAGGCGCCCGCGATGGCATTTCTGGGTGCGACGGCCATCGCATATTTCGTGCCGCGGCGAGAGCGCGCCGGCATAACCTTTGGGATCGTCGCAGTTCTTTCGTCGATCGCTCTCTTTGCAGCGTACTTCGGTATCGTGCGCGCGCTGGCCGGGGCGACGACTCCGTGGCATCCCGAGCACTTCTACGCGTGGATCGGCTACGCGCAAGCCGAGCCGATCGGCCGGCAAATTGCGGAACGGTTCACGTACCTCGTGGAAGCATTCTTACCGCTCGCATTCGTTCCGTTTCGCTCGCGCGCGCTCGTGCTCGCGTTACCAGGTTTCGTCGAGGTACTCGCGTCGCGGGAACCGTTGACGTACACGATGGGTCAGCATTACGCAGCGGTATGGGTTCCTTACGTGCTCGTCGCCTTTGCAATCGGCGGCGCGCGGCTGTTGTCGGAACGGGGAACCGTCGGTAAGCGCTGGATCTGGACGAGTGCCGCACTGTGCGTCGCGATTTCGGCGTTCTTTAGCCCGCTGCACCTCGGACATTTTCTGCGGCCGCTGCAGCCGCAAGACGCGGCCACCGAAGCGCTGATCGGGCGCATTCCGACCGACGCGAGCGTCGGAACGTACGACGAGATTTACGCGCACCTGGGCTTCTACCCCCGCGCCCAAATCGGGCTCGACGGCGACCCACAGTTCGTCATCGCGGATTCGCGATACGCCTCGGTGACGTGGAACGGGAAGTATCTTCCGCGCCTACGAGCCGAAGTGGCTTCCGGGGCCTACCGCATCGTCGCGAGTATCGACGGCGTCACCCTCTACGAGCGCCGTTAAGCCGGCGCGCGCCGCGCGTACTCGTCGACGACGAGTTTTGCGGCGTAAAGATCTTCCACAGCCAGCCCGCCCGATTTGAAAACGGTCGTCGCGGAACGCGGAGGCGGAGGTACGCTCCCGTTAAACAGCTCGCCGGCTTCGCAGTAGATCGTCGCGCCCGATCCGATCACGTCGCCGGATTCCTCGAGCATGGCTTCCCGCGAATCCACCACCAGCGTATTGCGCATGGCGTCGTCGTCGAGCTCGCGCCACTCGGAGCGGTTGGCGCCCACGGCGTTGACGTGTGCCCCCGGTTTTAGCCACGCACCGCGTAACACCGGTTGCCGGGAGCTGGTCGCCACCACGACGACGTCGGCTCCGCGAACGGCGCTTTCGGCATCCATCGCGCGCGCGCCGTTCGTCTCTGCGAAGCGAGCGGCGTGCTCCGGCGTGCGGCTCCAAACGCGAATCTGGTCGAAGCGTGCGACGTGCGAGAGCGCCTCGAGGTGCGCTTGCGCTTGGACGCCGCTGCCGAGCAGCGCGAGCGTGCGCGCGCCGTCCGGCATGAGCCATTTCGTCACGGCGGCCGAGACGGCGGCCGTGCGCATTTCCGTAATGAGCCGGCCGTCCATAGCCGCAATCGGAACGCCCGTATGGGTCTCCATGAGCACGATCGTGCCGTTGTGCGTGGGGTACGGGCTGCCTTCGTTGGCCGGATAGAACGCGACCAGCTTCACGCCCATAACGTCGTCGCCGGCTGCCGGCATTATTCCGAGAAAACGCGCATCCGGTTCGATCGTGACGATGGATCGTACCGGATGACGAATGCGCCCGGAGGAAAACGCCGACAAAGCGGTTTCCATTGCGTCGATGAGAGCCGGATAGTTGAGAACCGCGCGAACGCGCTCTTCGTCGAGATACATCATGGCGCGGCGGTGTCACAGAATCGCGCACCCGGCGCGTTGTTGTTCGTCGAGGTAGACATCATCATGCGCACTTACGCAGTACCGGCTCTTGCCGCCTTTGCCATCCTGCTCGCAGCACTCGTTCTTGCGTCGCTCGGCCGTCGGACAGCGCCTATCGCACCGATGGCGGCTCCGTCGCTTCGGACCGAAGACGCCGTCTCGGAAACCGTCGCGGCGCCGCACGACGAAGCTGCGGGATCCGTACGCCACTCGAACGTGCCCGGCCCTCAGATCGCACGCACCGGAAAGGTCGATCTGCTCGTTTCCGACGCGCAAGCCGCCGTCGGTCTCCTGACGAGCGTCGCGCGACGCAGCGGGGGCGACGTCTTTGCGTTGCAGATTGAGGGTGCGAACGATACGGTGCCGGCCAGCGCAGTGATGCAGCTGCGCGTTCCGGCCAACCGGTTCGACGCAGCGATGGGGGCGGTCGCCGGCACGGGAAAGGTCCGTTCGCAAGCGGAGTCGGCCTCGGATTTGAGCAGCGATATCGTCGATTCCGGCGCGCGGCTGCGCAACCTGCGTCGCACTGAGGACGACATGCGCGCCATCATGGATCGCTCCGGTTCGGTCGAACAGATCCTCGAGGTCGAAAATCAGCTCTCGCAGGTGCGGGAACAAATCGAGACGCTCGAATCGAGCCTTACGGCGATGCACCGGCAAGTCGCCTACGCGACGATCGACGTCTCGCTCTCGGCCGAAAGTTCCGTCTCACCGGTCGGGCCCACGGCATTCGCCCAGCTCGGGAACGCGCTGCGATCGGCGACGCACGCTTTTACCGAATGCGCCGTTGCGATTCTCTCGGGGCTGGTGTGGCTGCTGGTGTTCGCGCCGTACCTCGCCGTTATTGCGGCGATTGCGTGGCTGGGGATCCGCCGATTGCGCCTCGCACGACCGTCAGCGCCTCGGGCGCGAGCGTAAAGGTGCCCGCGGCTGCTTTCGAGCGTTCGACGCCGCGATTGGGGTTCGGTGCGTCGGTGGCGCCGTGCCCGCTCCAGGCGTACTGCTCGCGTCCGAAGGTCGCGATATCGACGGTGCCGGCGAACCCCGCGCCGCCGCTCGGCGTAGCGAATTCGATGCGAACGGTTCGCGGCACCGTATCCTTGTTTACGAGCAAGATCGACCAAGTGCCGTCCGGCCGCTGCAGCGCATAAGCGGTGACGATCGCGCGATCGGATCCGAGGCTGGTCGTTACCGGATACACGCCGTGCTCGCCGTCACCGGGCTGGGCCCAATCCTGCGTCAGTAATCGCACCGCGTAGTACGCTGCCCCCTTCGACCGAAGCTCGAAGTTGCGATCCACCATGTACGGGTTATATGCGCCCCAGGCATGACAACGCTCGTTGAAGCCGAGCGGCTCGATTTCGGCTTGATAGTACGTCGCGTATGCGATACCCGCCGCCAGCGACGCGCCGAAGAAATCGCCCGTCCAAAGCGCGCCGTATACCCGTTGCGACGCTCCCGTTCCGTCGGGTGAAAAGTTGTTCTCGGTTTCGAGCAGCGGCACGTCGGCAGGGACACCGTCATCGCGCCACGTTTTGGCCATGCGCCGGACGAACGACGGTTCGTCGAGCAAATCGTCGCGAAGTTTGTCGCCGCGATCGCAGTTGTGGTAAGGGTAATGCTCCCACGACATAAACCCGAGGTCCTTGAGGTGACCGCGCCTCTTGAGATACGCGACGAAGCGATGCAGCCACGAGGTATCGCCGTCCGCATCGGCCCACGCGCGCACGTCGGAGTCGACGCCCTGAAAGACCGGTCCGCCAAGACGAACGCGCGGGTCGACGGCGTGAATTGCGTCGGCGAACTGAACGTACAGCGCGCCGTAATCCTCCGGAAGCGCGTACTGCCCGTCGACCTCTTCGCCCATCTCGACGTAGGCGATCGGATAACCCCGCGCCTCCATGTACGCGATCTCGTTCGCCGCGTTCTGCGGCGTGCTGTAAAACACCGGAACCGGATAGATCGTCGGAAGGCCGCGAGTAAGCCGGCTGCGCGCAATCAAGTCGAGGCCGGGTTGATCCTGATCGCCCTTCACGCGGTCGCTCTCCGCATGCCAGGGATCCGTCGAGGAGGTCCAGATCAACGTTTGACGCGCTGGGTCCGGCGTGCAGACCACGGCACCGTGGCACGTTCCGACGCGCGAGCGGTGGACGAGGTCGTGAAAGCCGCTGCCGTCGAAAGTTCCGATGCCGACGTCCTGGATCGCATATCCCAAACAGTTGCGAGGATCGGCGCTCCCGTGCGAGTCGCACGTACCCGATCCCGCGCTCATCAGGACGCGCACGAAGGTCGTGCGCACCGGCGCCGGCGCGAGGCGAAGCGTGACGGTTCCGCCGCGTCCGGCAGTCACCGTGCCGCTAGCAAACGTTTTCCAGGCGGCCGATCCGGGATACAGAACGGCGTCGCGATCGCCGGTCCAGTACTGAACGCTATAGTGCGTTGCATAGGGATTGGCCCACGCGATACGGACCGCGTCGATCGCTTGCGGCTGGAGAAACTGTACGGCAGCCCACTGCGGGTTCGCGGAGTCGGGTTCGCCGGTGTACCGCTTCGTGAGGTACGGATCGCTTTTCCAATACGTCGACGGATCGCCGTCGTCGATGCGCGAGTACTCGTCGTCGTCTCCTTGGTCGCGCGACGAGCCGCGGTGCGGCAGACGGTATCCAAAGGAATCCGTGATGGCGACAGCGCTCGGGACGGGACTGCTGGTCCAATAGCCGCTCTTGCTCGCGGAGTCGCTGTACGTACCGGCCGGATTCCAGTGCCAATCCTCGATCGAGAGCTCGGTATACAGACGGTAGGTCAGCGTTCCGAGACCCGTGCTCAGCATGACGTCGGTATTAGCCGGCGAGTAGAGTTGAAGAACGTGTCCCTTCGGATCAGAGTCGACCGACGTTCCGAAAAACCGCAACGGCCGGATGGTTTGAATCCGATGCGCCGCATCGACGCTGACGACGATTGCGGGCGGCGTCGTGAGCGGCACTGGTTTACTCTCCCTTGGTGGGAACGACGTTCCCACGCAGCACGGTGATGGATTCTGCCGGAATCGAATAGGTCGCCGCTGCCGGGATCGTCTGCACGAGCGGCGGGCGATTGGGCGATGCGTACGACGCGGCACCGCCGGCGTGCCATTCGTATTGCGCGCTGCCGTACGTGACTTCCGTTACGGCGCCGCCGAATGCCGCGGTGCCGCCCATCCCGGCGAACGTTGGCGCCACCGTGCGCGCAGAAACGTCTTTGTTCACGAACATCACGGACCACGTTCCGTCCGGCCGGTGCACCGCGTAGGCACTCAGGGCGGGCGACGAGGTCGCACGAAACAGTTCGTGCGGTTGGTTTCCGGGCACGACCCACTGCTGTGCGAGCATCTGCGCCGCGCGATACTGTGCGTTCGTCGCGCGAATGCGCGCCGATCGATCGGCGACGAACATCGTCAGATTGCCCCAATCGGCCGGGCACTGTTTATTGCGCGAAAGCGGCACGGGCTCGTACTGATAGTACACGACGCCGGAGACACCGTTCGAAAGCGCGGAGGCAAAGTAATCGGCCAGCCAGAGGCCGCCCTGGATCTGCATCGGCACCTGCGTGAAGTTCACGGCCGAAAAGTTCGCTTCGGTCACGTACATCGGAATGTCCGGCGGTAAACCGTCTCCGCGCCAAATGCCCGTGATGTGCCGCATGAGTGCCGGCTCGTTTTCGAGGTCCTTGCGAAGCTTCGCGGCGTGCTCGCAACCGTCGTACGGATAGTGTTCGAACGAAAAAAACGACAACTCGTCCAGCGCCCGGTGCGAGCGCAGGTAGCCGAGAAAGCGGTGCAGCCACGAGACGTCGCCGGCGGCATCCGGCCACGCCTGGACGTCGTCGTTCGCACCGCTGAAGACCGGTCCGCCGAGCTTGAGGTTGGGTGCTGCGGCCGCAATCGCGCGCGACCATTGGACGTACAGCGCCGCATCGTCTTCGGGCGTCACGTACTGTCCGTCGGGTTCTTCGCCCAACTCGATCGATCGAATCGGATATCCCCGAGCCAGAAGGTAACGCACTTCGGCAACGGCGTTTTCGGGCGTGCTGTAGAGCATCGGCACCGGATACGTGGCGGGCGCATTTCGCGTGAGGCCGCTGCGCGCGATGAGATCGAGGCCGGGCTGCTCCTGATACCCAACGCGGCTTGCGGCGGTATGCCAAGGATCCACCGACGATACGTACGTCAAACTCTGCGTGCGGCCGGGGACGTGGTGCACGTAATCGGTGAAACCGGAAGCATCGGTGCGGCCGATCGCGATTTCGCGAATGGCGTACCCTGCGCAGTTCCGTGGATCGCCCGCCCCGTGCGTGTCGCACGTGTTCGACGAGCGCGTCATCAGCACGCGCACGAAGCGCGCTTTCACCGGCGCCCCGTGCAGCGTGAAAGGTTCCCACGCGCCGTGACCCGGATCGCCCATCGCATCGCTGCCGGTCCAATAGGCAAGTGCGTACGCGGTCGCGTACGGGTTGCCCCACGCGATACGAACGTCGTTGACGGGGCGCGACGTACCGAGATCGACGACCGCCCATTGCGGATGCAGTGCGTCGGATTCGTGCGTGTAGCGGCTCGTCAGATACGGATTGCTTTTCCAATACGTCGCAGGATCTCCGTCGTCGAGCCGTGAGTACGCGTTACTGTCGCCTTGGTCGGTAGTGAAACCGCTGTGGGCCAGCGCGTACTGATACGAGTCGTCGATGCTCGCCGGTTTTGGAACCGCATTGCTCGTCCAGTAGCCGCGATCGCCGGCGCTGAACGATCCGCGGGGATTCCAATGCCAATCTTGCACCGACAGCTCGCTATAGAGGCGGTAACTCAACCATCCCAAACCGGCGCCGAGCATCGCTCGCACGTTGGCTCGCGAATATAACGCCGGAATCGAACCGGCCGGCTCCTTGTCGACGGTGGATCCAAAAGCTTCGAGCGGACGAAACGTCGCGAGCCGATGCGACGGCGAGGCGTCGACGACGACGGAATCGACGTGCTCCGCATCGGCGCCCAGCAACATCGCCAGGCCCCAACAGAGCGCGCTAAGGCCGAGAAAAGACGAGAGGCGTCTGAGTCGTCGAACCGTTGTCTTGCTCCTGCGCTTGCGCGATGGTGATGTCGGATTGCCCGTTGGCACCGGTGATGCGAGGATTCTGCGGCGTCGTGGATTCGATCAGGCCGTGCGCGGCAGCATAAATCGGATAGTTGAATCCGATCGCTTGCACCACGATGTCGTCGGCTTGCGTCCCCTTTGCGACCTTCGCGCTATTTTGAGCGGCGGTGCAGATCGACGGACTCGGCTTGAGGTTATTTCTTCCTCCGGTCGTCGCGGAGTTCGGTCCGTTCATGTCGGGCAGATGGTAGGTCGCTCGGGCCGCCGACGTCACTTCGATCGTGTAATACACCGGCGCGAAGTGCGTCCCGCGCGGACCCTGGCAGTTCGACGGACCGGACGTGGCCCCGTCGTGCGGTCCGCCTTTCGGCCCGTAATCGACGATTTGAACGTAGGCTTCCGTCACGCCGTGCGGCAGCGCCATGCTCAACGAACCGCCGCCCTTCCCGTTAAACGTAAACACCGGCGCTTTGATCGGCGGCAGCACGCGCGCCGCATCTAAGTGCGCGGTCTTCGTAACGGTCGTGGTGCTCGTGCCGCCGCCGCTGCCGATCGTGGAAATCGCTATCGCAAGCGTAAACGCACCGCTGCGCACTTTCACGCCGTCGAGAACCGTCACGCCCTCGGGGATACCGAGAAAATACTTGAATCCGAGCGAATCAACACCGGCGAGGATCAATCCGTCGCGGGTGCCCATTCCGTCTTTATCGGGATCGAACGCCGGCGGACCGCCCCACGGTACGAACAAATAGCTCGACACGGGGTCGGACGCGCCGAAAAGCGGCTGCGGGTAGGGTTGATAGCTGTAGGCCTGTCCCGTTGCCGCCACCGCGTTCGACGGCTGAATGCCCATTGCGAAATCGCCGCCGCTTTGCCCGAAGCTGGTCGTGTTCGGCCGCAAACCTGCCGGACAGCGGACGAAGCCTTTGCCGGGGAACGGACCGGGCCCGTCGCAGGAGGGCGTTCCGGGCGCCACCGTTTGCGGCGTTCCGCCTATCGAGTTGCCACGCCACTCGCGCATACTCGGACCGCCGTTGAGCGCCGTCGTAAACGGATCGGGAAATCCCGACGAGCTAATCGCCTCCGCGTACGACGGAACCGGATTCAATGCCACCGTCATGGTTCCCGACAGACGCGGTGTATTTACGCCCGTTGCGCTGTTTCCGTTGCTTTGGCGGAACGTGGAGACGACGTTCAGCCCGGTGCGCGATCCGTAGATATTCGCGGTTCCGACGGCAAACTGCACCGATCCGTAGCTGGGATTACCGGGACCGCCGGGATTGACCGGCGTGATGGATATGCCGCCTCCGCCGCTGCAGGCGGTGAGTGCGGCAACGAACGCAGGTGCGAGAAGTTTTCGGTTCATTTCGGTCCTAAAGCAAACTGGACGTAGCCCCGAATCGTGCGTCCGGGAACGTACGTCTCGGGGTAGGGCAGCCAGTTTTGATTGAACGCCGGCATGTTCCGCCCGCCGGCCTGATAGAGCGGATTCGCAACGAGTTTCCCGCCTTGGAGAATCCACGGATAGGCGCCGGCGTATTGGCCGGTTTGCGCGCCGCCGACGCCGGTGGCCACCGGCTGCCACGCCTGATTGACGCCCGGTTCGCTGCGATAGTTATCGAAGATGTTGGTGAGGTAGACGCCGTACGTGACGTTGCGGTGCTCGTATTGGAGGCTCAAATCGGCGTAGGCGCGCGGGCTCGTCAGCGTCTGACCCGCCAGCGCCGATTCCTGGTCGCCGCGGCACGCGACGTACTTCGGATGGAAGATGCTGCCCGGGAAAACCGGATCGACGTAGCACAGCGAATTGTACGCTTGGAGCGGCTGACCCGGTCCCGCAAACGGTAAACCTTGGCCGAGGTTGCCGGTCGGAATCTGGTACAGCACGCCGTTGACGAAGCCGTACGTGGTCGTACCGACGCCGTACGGGATGCCGCCGTTGGCGGTGATAATCGGGTTGATCGTAATGCCGCCCTTCGTTTTATATTGGATGCCGGCGACCGCAGAGAGCGGCGGCACGTAGGCGGCATGGAAGAGCGCGCCGGTCTGATAGAGATACTGCGCGACGGCCGGTAAACTGTCGGAGTTCGATACCGGCGGCGTCGTGGTGAGCGCGTTGATATAGTCGACGGTCAGGAATCCGCCCCACCCCCACGGACGATCCGGCGTCGTGAGCATGAATTCGATTCCGTACGTTTTGGTCGTACCGGTTTGGCGTTCTTGGAACGATCCGGCGGACTGCTGGCCGGTAACCGGATCGGGCGGACCGGCGTTGAGCAGCACCGTTTGATACGTGTTATAGCCGCGACGGTAGTATCCGGTGAGCTTGGTTCCCCAGCCGTTGCGGAACCCGTGGCTCCATGCGACGTCGTAGTTGTTGTATGTCGCAACCGTCTGACCGCCGATATCGGGCGCCGCATAGGCTTGATCGAACGCCCAATACAGCTGCTGCGCGTAGTTATCGCATTGGAAGTAGTTGCCTTCGCTTCCGACGGTACCGGCACCCGACCAATACTGATTGGGATTGGGATAATACGTGCCGTTCACGCTCGAGCCCGGCGGATGCCAGCCGCTGCCGCACGCCGGACCTTCGCCAGTGTTCGCGTTGTAGGTGGGAGCGTTGGAATCTTTGGCCGGGATTTCCCACAGAAGCGGATTGACGGCGCTGATGTTCGTCGGGGTACCCGCGGTTTGCCCGAAGAAGAAGCTGGCCGAGCGCCCGTAGCTGAAGCGAACGCTGTCGTGTAATCCGAGCAGATAACTCGTCGCGAGCCGCGGCTCGACGACTTGCGGGTGCAAATAGCTGTTCGACAGCACGGCGTAACCCGTACCGATGTCGGCAGTGTTGTTCAAATCCTTATTAAGCTGCGTGTTGCCGGCCCACTTGAGGTTTTGACCGTCGAGGCGCACGCCGTAATCGACGCTGAGGCGTTCGTTGGGCGTCCACTGATCGCGGATACCGAACCCGTACTGCTGAAAGTCCGCACCCATGTAATCGAAACCGGTCGCGGGAATCGGCGGAAGTTTTCCTTTCCAATCGCCGTGTGCCAGCATCCAGTCGTAGATGTAGCAGCCTTGTCCGGTGTAGCCGTTCGCCGTATATCCGTTATCGAGCGCCGGGCCGACGCAGGGGTTGCTTCCGCTTACCGGCAGCCCGGGGTGGATCGGTAAATACCAATCTTCGACGCGGGCCCCGGTCGGAATGTAACAGTTGGGCGTCTGGGTGTCGAAGCCGGTAGACGGATCGTACGCGCACGGCGTCTGCGCGATGCTCGAGTCGACGGTACGGCCGCCGAGAAATCCTTGCCACGTGTTGCCGTAGTTCTGCTGATTCCAGTACGGGAATCCGTTTTCGTATTTTCCGACGAAGGTCAACGTGTGCTGTTCGCTGGCAACCGTCGTCACTTGCGTCTGGAAGCCAACCTTACGGCCGCCGGCATTATTATATCCCGGCAAGTACGAGCCCAGCGTCAGATCGGACGACGAGCCGGTGATGTTGTTGGCCACCAAGCCGCCCCAGTTGTAGTAGAACGTGTTCCACGACGTGTTGTGGCCCAGCGGCTGCGTGTAACCGATCTTGAGGAAATCCGTTGGCCCGTAGACGTATTGCTCCGGTGAAAACGGAACCGGCGGCTGCGTGCACGGATAGCTATTGGTGGGGCAAAGCGGAACGCCGGTCGCGTACGGAATGACGCTCTGATACCAGCCTTCGTTCCACTTATCGCCCGCACAGAGTGCCGCGTTGCGAACGCACTTCTGCGGTTCGGTCGGCCACATCGGTGCGCCGTTGTAGTCGGTCGTAAAGTTGGCTTGCGAGAACGGATCGTACGGATAGAAGTTGGCAAACTGCAAACCGCCGGCATTGGCCCAGGCGCGATGGTCCAGCCAGTCCGTCAAGACTTGAATCTGCTGCGAGTTGTTCTTGCCGAAGCGATAGTAGAAATTATTGAGAACGTCGTCGTCGTAGTTGAACGACGTGCCGTAGTACTGGCCCACGTCGGAGACGCTCACACCGTATGGTGCGTACGTCGGCGCCGACCGCGACGAGCGGAACGAGAAGAAGTCGGAGAAATGGCCGTCTTCGGTCGCCGCACCGTATTGGCCGGCCATCGAGTGCTCGTACCACGGACCTCCGACGTCGAAGCTCAAGAAGCCGTTGCCGGGATAGGTGCCGCGCCCGGGGACCACGTTGACCACGCCCGCGCCGATGCCGCCCTGCGTCGCGTCGCCCGCACCGCTGACGACTTGCAGCGATCCGGAACCGCCGCCGACGCCGTTGAGATAGCCTTGGCTTGGATTCTCGTCGAAGAACGAGCCGCGGTAGTCGACGCCGTCGAACTGATAACCGATTTCGACGCTGGCAGAGCCGCGAATCGTGAACGCGTTGCTGCTGTTGCCGGGCCCGGGCATGTAGTTCGTGTTTTGGATCACGCCCGGCGCCGACATCACGAGCTGGTTGAAGTTCGTCGAACCCGCTTCGCCCAGGGCCTGGCTGACGCGGTTGCCTTGGAACGTCGTCTCGTCGATCGTTTGATGCGGCTGAAAGGCCGACGTCGTATCGCGCGCGTGTACCGTTGCAATGGTCTTGAGGCCCTTGGTCATCCGCACCATGCCGAGCTGCTGTATCTCGTCGCCGAACACGGTGATACCCGTAAGCGTTTCCGGTTCGTATCCGGCGGCCGCGATTTGCACCGTGTACGTATCGGGGGCCATGTCGAGGATCGTAAACGCTCCGTGCGAATCCGTCGTTGCCCGGTACTGCGCGGAGGGAGCGTGGACGATCACTTGCGCCCCCGCGATCGCTGCCGAGGATTTCGCATCGACGACCGTGCCCCGCAAGGTTCCGGTAACGCCGCCGGCCCCGAACGCGAGGGTCGACGATGCGATGCAGAGCGCCACGATACACGCAACGCTCCGGAAAATCCGATGAATAACGTTCGAGCGTAACTGCATGACGAGAACCTCCGGTCGCTGCCAAGAAGCCTCGCTATGGCGTGAGCCTTAAACCCACGTGAACGCTAGTGGGCGCTTTGCCCACGTTGCGGCGGTCCTTTCCCCTAAGCGGGGGCGTCTCCTCCAGAGTGGCTCGAGCGCGCGAACGGCCAGACGCGCTGGGTCGACGCCGTGATGAGATAGACGATCGCACCTAGGGCGAGGGTCGCGATGCCGAAGACGATTGCGCGCGCGCCGGTACTCACGAACAAGAGAATCCACCCGACGAGCGCGACCAGCGGCGGCAGTGGAAACAGCCACATCCGAAACGGCGGCATATCGCCTCGCGCGCGCATCACGAAGAGGGCAAAGATTTGCGCGATCGACTGGATCAGCACGATTCCCGCCGTCAGCCAGTTGATTACGTCGGTCAGCGGCAGACACGCGGCCGGCAAAGTCAGCAGCCCGATCACGAGCACCGATACGTACGGAAATCGCCCGGTCGGGTGAAGCTTTGCGAACGGCTTGAGGAATTCGCCGTCGACCGCCGCGGCGTATGGGATGCGAGCGAAGCCGAGCAAGCTGCCGTACGCCGACGCGAATGCCGTGACCAGAATCATGAATGCCACGAACTTTGCGGCCATGGGGCCCCAGTTTTGAGAAACCACCGTCGCCGCAACGAACTGCGCGCTGCTCGAGTTGGGATCGGCTGCAAGCGATTGCCACGGTACCACGGCGTTGACCGCCAGCTGGAGCAGCACGTACAGCGCGGCCAGCACGATGATGGAGATGATGATCGACCGCGGAATCGTTTTGACGGGATCGATCACTTCGTCGCCCATGAGCGCGGATTGACTGTAGCCGGCGTAATCGTACATCGTGATGACCATCGCTTGCCCCAGTCCGGCAAGAAATCCGACGCCGAACGCGACCGGTTTATCGAGATGAAACGCTTGGTGAAAGTTCGGATGCGAGAAGCCGGCCAAGATAATCAGCAGCAGCGTGCCGACTGCTGCGATGAAGAAGACGAACCCGAGCTTTTCAGCGACCGTAATCTTCCGGTAGACGAGCACCATGGTGACGATGCCCATGCCGACGGCGAGCGCGTTGTGCGCGAACGTCGACGAACCGACGGCCGGGAAGAGGTACGCGGCGTAGCTCGAGAAGCCGATATAGCCGCTCGCGATCAGCAGCGTCGCATAGAACACGAACTGCCAGTTGAACAGAAAAGCCAGCATTTTGCCGACGCCGTTGCGGCCGAAGATCTCGCGCAAGTAGACGTAGGTTCCCCCCGAGCCGGGATAGCGCGATCCGAGCTCCGCCCAAACGAGGCCGTCGCACATCGAGACCAACGCGCCGGCGATCCACCCGATCAGGGCCAGCGGCCCGTTGAGATACGAGAGAACGAGCGCGAGCGTGATCAGCGGGCCGATACCGATCATCGTGATCATGTTCACGGAGACGGCGCCCCGGAGATCGATTCCGCGTATCATGTCCGCTCCTTACGGTGAAACGATCGCTTTGGTGAGCCCGCGGGGCGCGTCGCTGTCGACGCCGCGCGTTCGCGCGATGTGCAGCGCCAGCAACTGGACGGTCACGAGCGCGGCTAGCGTGTTATACGGGTCGTCCACGATGGGGCCGACGCGTTCGATGCCGTCGATCGGCTCGGTGCCGACGACCAGCCGCAGCGCGCCGCGCGCGGCGAGATCGCGCATCGCGGCGCCGACAATCGGCGATCCATCGCGATCGACGATGCCGATCGCCGCGGTCGAGGGATCGGCCATTGCGGCGCTTCCGTGGCGAAACTCTCCGGCTTCGAAACCCTCGGCGTGCATGTACGTGGCCTCTTTGAACTTGAGCGCCGCCTCTCGCGCGATCGGCACGCCATAATCCGTGCCCAAGATGACGATGCCGCTGCAGTGCGCGATGCGGGCGGCGGGCACGGCGATGGCAGCGGTGGAATCGCGCAGCCATGCACGAATGGTCTCGGCCGTGCGCACGAGGACGGCTGCGTTTCGGGATTGGTCCCCGCCGCGCAGGCTCGCCGCCGTCAGGAGGATCGCAATAGTGCAGGACACGCTCTTGGTTGCCGGGATGGCGCGTTCGGGCCCCGCCGCGACGTCGATCGTCACGTTGGCTCGTTCTCCCAGCGGCGAGTCCGAGGTATTCGTCAATGCGACGACGGAGCGCGGGCGCAGCGCATCGAGCGCGCGCAGCACGTCGGTCGAACGGCCGCTCTGCGAAATCGCCACGACGGTACGACCCTGGTACGCGCGGTGGTCGCCGGGAGCTTCGGTCGCGGCGACTGCCGTCGCGTCGATTCCGCGGCGCCGCAAGGCAATCGCTCCAAGCTGCGCAGCAAACAGCGAACTCCCGCTGCCGATGAGCAGCACGTCGCCCTCCAGCGCCGCCGCCAATGCAGACGACGCATCCGATCGCGCGAGCCCTTCCCAGCGGTCCGGCTGTTCGAAAATCTCGCGCTCGAAATGGCGGCCGAGCTCCTTGCTCACGCTCGCCCCGATTGCATCGCTGGCGGCATTCTTCCTTTGCGCGTTGCCGGCGCGCGCACAAAACGTCGTGCCGCAGCCGCAGCGCGTCACGACGACGGCGCAACGCTACGCGCTTCCGGCGACCGTCACGATCGATGCGAACGCAACCGCATCCCAACTCGTCCCGCTCGCGCGGAGAATTCTGCGCGAACACGCGACCGGGGCGTCGCTGACGCTCTCCGCTGCCGCGAACGATTCGGCGCTGGGAACCGAAGGGTATCGCCTTCACGTCGATGCGACGGGCATTGCGATTGCGGCTAACGCCCCGGCCGGAGTCTTTTACGGGTTGCAGACGCTCGATCAGCTGTTGCCGGCGCCGTTCTCCCGGGCGGAGCTCCCCGGCGTCGACATCGTCGACTGGCCGCGCTACGCGTGGCGCGGCGTGCATCTCGACGTCAGCCGGCATTTTTTCCCGGTATCGGTCGTCGAACGTTTCATCGACGTCGCCGCACACTACAAGCTCAACGTGTTTCACTGGCATTTGACCGACGATCAAGGCTGGCGGATTGCCATCGCACGTTATCCCCGGCTAACCACCGTCGGCGCCTGCCGCGACGGCACGGAGCAGGAGGGCGACGCGACCGAGATCGACGGCAAGCGCTACTGCGGCTTCTACACGCAGGCGCAGATCCGATCGGTCGTCGCGTACGCGCGAGACCGCTTCGTGACGATCGTTCCCGAGATCGAGATGCCGGGACATTCGCAGGCCGCGATCGCCGCGTATCCACGGCTTTCGTGCGACGACGGACGCTACGGCGTGCGCGAGACCTGGGGCGTGAGCGACGTCGTCTACTGCCCGACGGCATACACGTTCGATTTCCTCGAGAACGTGCTGCGCGAAGTCATCGCCCTCTTTCCCGGAACCTTCGTGCACATCGGGGGCGACGAGGTGCCAAAAGCCGCATGGCAGCGCAGCCCAGCAGTTCGCGACCTGATGCGGCGCGAGCACATTGCGACCTACGACGGGGTTCAAGGATACTTCGATCGCCGGATCGAGCACTTTTTGCAAGTCCACGGCCGCCGCGCGATCGGCTGGGACGATATCTTGCAGGGCGGCGTGAGTACCCGCGCGGCAATCATGTCGTGGCACGGCGACAGCGGCGCAATTGCGGCCGCACACCGCGGCAACGATGCCGTCGTCACGCCGGACGGCCCGCTGTATTTCGACGCCTATCAAGGCGATCCGAACGACGAGCCTCAGGCAATCGGGAGTCTCTCCACCCCGGAGATGGTATACGAGTACGAACCGACGCCGAGCGCGCTTAACGCGGAGCAGGCTCGGCACGTCATCGGCGTGCAGGGGAACGTGTGGTCGGAGTTTATCGGCACGCGCGACTACTTGGATTACATGCTGCTGCCGCGCATGGTCGCCCTGAGCGAAATTGCGTGGCGCGATCCGCACCCGCGGCAGTGGGACGAGTTCTCAACGCGCTTAGGCGCGCAGCTCGCATGGCTGGGAACGCACGGCTACAACTATCGCGTTCCGAATCCGGAGTTTGCGGTCGACGAGGCGTTGCATTTCGCCAACGTTTCGTCCAGCGTGCGAACCGTTACCGGGCTCGTGCGGCCGGGAGCGGTAACGGTTACGCTATCGAGCGTCGTGCCGGGTGCGACCATCCGCTACACGACCGACGGGAGTACGCCGTCGGCGACTTCGGCCGCCTACACCGGACCGTTGACGATGACCCTAGCTCCGAGCGGGCGAGCCGACATTACCGCGATCGTTCAAACGGCGGGCGGTAAAATCAGCACGCCGAGCGAGCTGCAGCTCACTGCGGCTAGTGCACCGTAAAGGTGACGATCTCGCCGGCTTCGCGATTGGCCGTGTACCACGCCGAGCCGTCGAACGCCAGCGAGCGAAAGCCGGCGTCGATCGCAGCGAGCGGCGTAAACTCCGGTGCGTCCGGGTCGAGCGCGAACGTGCCGAGCGTTAAGTGGTCGAAATCGTCGTCCGCGGCGATGAAATAGAGCTTGCCGCCGGGACCGAATCCGAAACCTCCGCTTCGCGTCGAAAGCGGATACGTTTCGCCGACGGCGTACGCATCGTCGAGGGCGAGGATGCGGCGCTCGTGCATCTGCCCAAGGTACAAACGTTTGCCGTCCGAGGCGAGGTGCGAGCCGGTCATCTGCGGGCACGGCGTTTTGCTGTCGTCGACAAACCCTTGCCGCGGAAGAAAGCGGTAGAGATAGCGGTCGTCCGCTTCGCCGCCGTCCGAAACGACGACGTGCAGCGCCTCTCCGAGCGGAGCTATCCCGTAGGGCGTACCGGGCGCGGCAACGTCGGCGACCACGGCCCACGTGGCAGGGTCGATCCCGTAGATGCGATTGCTCTCCCAGGAGCCTGTCCAAAGCAGCCCGTCAAACAGTGCGAGCGGCTGGCAACGCGCGGCCGGGGCCGGCCGGCGCTGCAGTTCTTCGATACGTGCGGTTTGTTGCATACGGCGCACGAGGCGCGCAGGCGCAAAAGGGTTGCACCCCGTAACTCGCGGCGGTCGCGCAGGTAGAAGGGGGCATGAGGATCCTCCGCCTGCTCTACGCCGCCAAGACGGCGATCTTTCGAACCGTGCCTCTCATGCGCGACGTTCGCGTTCCATTCGCGCTCAAAGCGGTTGCCGTGGTGATCGCGCTCGGCGTGATATCGCCGATCGATATTTTCGGCGACATCCCGGTGCTTGGCGCGTTCGACGATGCAGCGCTGCTTACGCTGCTGTGCCTGTGGTTCGTCAATGCCGCCGCCAAGCACGTCGAACCGATCCCGGTGCGCAAACGCCCGGGGTCGACCCTCGCCGTCCGCTGATCGGTTAAATCACCGGGAAGTTGTGCCACCCGTGCTGCGCGGCGAGCTGCACGGCAGCCACGCCCGACGGCACCATTTGGAATCCCGGCAAGAGATGCTTCTTGAACTCTGCAAGCGCGGCTTGCGGGGTCGTTCCCGCTTTACTGGAGAGTAGTGCCGCAATCGCCGTGGTGGCATTATGACACACCATGAAGGCGCCGCCGCGTTTGAGGATTGCTTGGGCGCTCCAATCCTGATAGATGCCGTTGGGATCGTCCGGCGATGCCGTGCGCTTGAGCGTCGCGGCGGTGTAGTACGTGTTGGTCGCGTCGAGGTTGAACGTGGCGCCGAAGGCATATTTCTTCCACGTAGCGTCGTCGAGTGCATACACGATCGACGGACCTAGCAACACCCCGAGAACCGCCAGGCTTCCTCCTCCCATGCCGTAAGAAAACTCGTACGCATTGAGCGAGTTCTGCATGTGCAGGTACAGGCTCGCCGCTCCCGCGATCGTTAACGGCGTGACCGACTGAAACACTTGTTTGTTCGTCTTTTTGGTCTCGAGCACGGCGAGCATCGCCGCGCGATCGTACTCGCTCGTCGTTTGAACGTGAAAGTGAAGCCCGGACGCGGCCCGCGCATTGGTTGCGGTGCCGGCCGCCGCCAGCGTCGCACCAACTGCCGCTGCAGTCACGAATTCTTTCCGAGAAATCGGCATACTCGCACTCCTCTCGTAGCGCGAACTGCTGCTCGGGGTCGAAATCTTCCTGTTACGACTTGAGCGCCGCCATTTTTGCAAAGGTCGTCGAGACCCGATAACTCGAGGCCCCGACTTTGGAGACGCTGACGTAAATGCCGTGCTCTTCGCGGTTGTCGGCGTACATCGTGGCGGCGACGTCGCCGGCGGGCAGCGGCTGCACTTCGATGGCGTGCCAGTACGGCTCGGCGTCCTTGACGTTCGAGAGCCACGTTTGATAGGCGGTTTTTGCCGCAGCTAGTGTCGTCGCTGCGACATCGCAGTGCGCGAAGTGCGAACTGCTCTGTTTGAAGACGTAAACGACGCAATTTGCGGTTCCCGGAATCGGTTGAGTCGACCCGTAGTACGCGTAACTGGGACTCGAGCTGTGCATCGGGTCGCCCTGCAGATCGGCAAAATCGTTATCCTCGCCGGTGACGTAACGCTGTATCGCGTCGCTCGGGTCGGGCGATGCGGTCGCCCCCGCCTTCGCTCCGTCGGGGCTCGAATCGGATCCCGGGCTGGAAGCGGACGAACAAGCCGCGGTCAGCGACGCGATGCACAGGGCCGCAGTGAAACAGAGCAGGCGCACGATCGACATCCTTTGACGAGACGGATTTGCGGAGCTTACCCATCCGCCAAAGCGCTCGGCGGGTGCGGCGCGTGACCCGACCTTACGCGAAGCAGTACGAGTCGGAAGATGCGTCGCCGCCCTCGAGCCGCACCTGATGCGCCCGAACTTCCGGCGGAAACTCGACGAAGAACCCGGGTGCACGCGACTTCTCTTGCAACCCGACCGCGACGAAGAAGAGCGCGAGCCACATCGAGCTGCCGCTCACGCACAAGTTTCAACGATGTGGGCAGCCCGGCCAGCAGCAAGGGCGGCGCATGCCTTTACGCATTTTATCCAGGCCCACCGTTATGCGCCGCTTCCTGGTCTCGTCTTTCTTAGCAGACGTAACCCAGCAGATCCATTCGTTGCGTGCTAGGGGTGTTATATCGGCCCACAGGCCCCTCGCAGTAGAGTCGGATTCAATGGCTTTCCGAAGATCGGCTGGCAGCTTATGTATCATTTCAGTGGTGTTACCCTTACTCTTTTCACCCGTCCTCGTACCGGAGCTTTTCTAAGATCCTCCGGCTCCTTGTGCATACAGTAGTATTCCACGGCCGTGCAACGAAGGCATGTCCGAGCTACGTGTGACGCGAGGTATCGGGATGACCAGGATCTGGATAACGCTTGCCGCGGCTATCGCAATTGGCGTGGCGGGCTGTTCGCAAAAATCCGACGTTTCGCAAGCGACCGAAACGCCGGCGGCCACCGCGAGCGCAGCTGCATCACCTGAGGCGTCGGGATCGCCTGAAGCTTCGGAATCGCCGGAAGCTTCGGAATCGCCGGAAGCTTCCGGTTCGTCCGAGGCCTCAGCATCGCCTGAAGCGTCCACGTCGGCGGAGCCGTCCGCGGCTTTTGCGGTTTCTCCGTCGCCTGGAGCATCGGAACCGAGCGCTTCGCCGTCGCCCGCGATGGCTCAGGCGACACCGGCGCCGAAATGCTCGCCCGGCGGAACCGGTACGATGCAAGCAACGTACTTTTTGCTGCCCGAAAAACACCCCGACGTCCTCAAAGGCGTCGACGGCACAATCGTCACGGGGTTGGTCGAGCCTCGCCTCGGTCCCGACGGCTGGCCGGTCGTCTCGAAAATCGGTCGAGCCGGTAAGACTGCGGCAGGTCCAACTGCATCAGGCCCGATCACCGACGTCAACGCGTCGGGCGAAATTCTTTGGTGGTCGACGACGAGCACGCATGGCGTTAAGCTCGAGAAGACCGGCGCCGCGTGCATGCCGTTTGAAAACCACAGTATGTTCGCCGACGGCCATACCGATGACGCCACGAACTTTTTAACCGCCCAATTTCACGGCGTATTCACGGTTCCGTCCTCAGGCAAGGTCGGTTTCAGCCTTGGCTCCGACGACGATTCGTGGGTCTTTATCGACGGCGCGCTCACCGTCGACAACGGCGGCGTGAAGCCGGAGGCCGTTGCGCCATACAAGAGTGCGGAACTGAGCCCGGGTCAACACCAGATCGACGTCTTTTACGCCGACCGTCATCCGAGCGGAGCCGTGCTCGTGGTGCAGCCGGGCTTTCCCGTGACCGCGGCTGCGCCCAGCGCCGTCGCGCCGACCCCTACCGCGGCGCCGATCGCCAAACAGCTCAAGACGCAGAAGCGCATCCGCATCTACGGCATTCACTTCGACGTCGACAAGGCGACGATTCAACCGCAGTCGGAAAAGGTGATCGCGCAAATCGCAAGCGTGATGCGCGACAATCCGGCCTGGCGTTTCCGCGTGGAAGGGCACACCGATTCCGACGGCGGCTACGACCATAACATGACGCTTTCCCAGAATCGCGCGCAAGCGGTGGTAGACGATTTAGTCAATCGTTATCACATCGCGCGCTCGCGTCTCGTAGCGGTCGGTTATGGATATTCACGCCCCGTGGCGCCGAACACGACCGCGAAGAACAAGGCACTCAACCGCCGCGTGGAGTTAGTAAGGCTTTAATTTCAAATGCCGATAAGGAATGTATGAACGTCTCAAATCGGCGCGCCGCTGCTTGCCGTTTCCTCGCCGGCACAGTACTCGCTACCGTGCTTGCCGGATGTAACGGCTCGAGCACCGGATACACTCCGACAGGCCCGAACTCGGCGGCGCGGAATGCGCCGAACGCGGTAGTGCACGCGTGGAGCCGGAGTATGATGCACGTTCCGCTTCCGAGTGTGGGCTGTTTCACGGCTTCGTACCCGGTAACGAA
The DNA here is from genome assembly GCA_019236975.1 of Vulcanimicrobiota bacterium. GTDB lineage: Bacteria > Vulcanimicrobiota > Vulcanimicrobiia > Vulcanimicrobiales > Vulcanimicrobiaceae > JAFAHZ01. The sequence continues at coordinate 37,618 of JAFAHZ010000086.1, forward strand.
GTGGTCGCGCGCGACGTGTTCGCCGATGAGCCG
>JAFAHZ010000095.1 GCA_019236975.1 Vulcanimicrobiota bacterium
GCACGTCCGCGTCGGCGGGATCAGCGGACTTCTCGAAATCCTGGCCGAGCAGACGGGCGGCAGCGAGGACGTCTCGCATCTTGCTGAGCGGCTGTCGATGAGCGTCGACGACCTGTTCGCAATTATCGAAGGCGCGCTCATTCTCGACTTCGTACGCGTCGACGACGGTGAGGTCTTCTTAACCCCCGCCGGCAGCGAATTTGCCACCGCGACCATTCTCCACAGCAAGGAGCTTTTCCAAAAGCACCTGCTCGCGCGCGTGCCGCTTTTCAACGCGATCGTTCGAACGCTCGGCGAAAAGCGCAGCGGTACGATGCGGGCCGATTTCTTTCTCGACATCTGGGACGAGTATTTTCCTCGCGAAGAGGCCGAACGCCAGTTGGCGACCGTCGTTGACTGGGGCCGTTACGCGGAGTTGTTCGAGTACGATGCCGTGGAAGGCAGCATTACGCTTCACGAGGAGGCAGCAGCGACGGCCTCATGAAATCGCGCGCCGCACGACGCGCGAAGCGCTCGCGGCCGTAGCGACGATGGTCGCCAACGCCACGGCGAAACTCGCGTCGATCATGGCTTGCCGATACGGCACGAAATCCGGAACCGCCAGCGCGAGCGCGATGGATAGCGCGCCGCGCACGCCCGCGACACGCACGACGTCGAGCCACGCTCGGGGGTAAGCCGCCGGCAGCAGCAGACCTGCCACGACGAGGCGTGCAACCGCGATGGCAACGAGGCACGCCACGATGAAGGCCGGGGTGCGGCCGACTTGGCCGATTTGCAGAGCGGCTCCGACCAAGAAAAAGACGAGAGCGTTGGCGACCCACGCGGCCAGGTCCCAAAAACGGTTGACGTCTTCGGCGATCGTGAGCGTCATCCACCGGCGCTCGTAATAGCGCAGCGCGATGCCGAACGCGATCGTTGCGAAGATGCCGGAAAGGTGTGCGTAGTCGGCCGCAAAGTATGCCCCGTACGCGCACAGGATCGTCGCACCGATCTGCGGTCCGGCTTTCGGCCGATCGCGCAAAACCGTTGCGACGGCAAATGCAAGCGCGACGCCGAGAGCGACGCCCCCGGCGGCCCCGGCCAGCGTTTGGATCGCAACCACCGCGACGCCGGAAGCGCTCGTCACTCCGAGTGCCAGCGCGGCCAAAACGCCGCGGTACAAAGCGACTGCGACGGCGTCGTTGAACAGCGATTCGCATTCCACGATGGTTGCAAGCGTCTTGGGGACCTTCAGCGTTCGGAAAATCGCAACGACGGCAATGGGATCGGTTGCGCTTAGGATCGCCCCCATCAAGAGCGCCGATCCCAAGTCGACCCGCACGATCGACAATGCGCCCGCGACGATGAGCGCGGTGACGACGACGCCCGGCCCGGCAAGCGTTGCGATCGCGCGCCACTGGCGCACGATCGCACGATAGCTAAGATTCCAGGCGGCCTCGAAGAGGAGCGGCGGCAAAAACGCGTACAGCGTTGCGTACCCAAGCGCGTACTCGAATCGTCCGGGCTCCGCAATACCGACGACGATGCCGGCAGCGATTGCAAGGGCGATGTGCCAGGGGCGCATGCTAGTGCGTGTGCGTGAAGTTGCCTACGGCCGTCAGGTCGCGCATCGTCTCGATCGCACGGCGCATCCCGAGCGGGTTCGCGGGCCTTCCGACCATTGAAAAATAGCGGTGCGGATCGATATTCAACGTGCGCGTCTGAATCATGTCGACGCGAACGTCGCTCAAAAAGGCGCGCGTCGCGGCGAGTTCGGCCTCGTCGTCGGTGACGCCCGGATGGGTGAGAAGATTCAAACTCACGCGTAAGCCCCGTTGCGACGCGAGTCGCACCGATTCGAGGACGTCGTCCAGCCCGTAGCCGGCCGGACGGTAATACGCCGCGTACGTCGCCGGTCGAAACGAGTTGAGGCTTACGCGCACCGCTTGCAGTCCCGCATCGATGCAGCGGCCCAGCTGGTCGGGCAAACTGCCGTTGGTATTGAGATTGATCGTGCCGTTCGAACGGCTTGCGCGAATCGCCTCGATGGCGCGCGCGATAACGATCGACCGAAGCAGCGGCTCGCCTTCGCAACCTTGACCGAACGAGACGATGCCTTCCTCGACGCGCTCCAAGTGCCACGTCGCGACGCGCGCTAGTTCTTCCGCCCCGACCTCGTAAGCGATGCGAGTCTGGGGTGATTGCAGCCCGGCATCGGGTTCGAGCTCCGAGATGCAGCCAACGCAGCGCGCGTTGCACTTGGGCGATACCGGAAGCGCGGCTTCGCCGCGCTCGAGAAACACGTTCTGCGCCGTAAAGCAGCCGTATTCGCGCGAGCAAAGCGCGACTTGGCGTAAGACGCGGTTATCGGGATCGCGGGCCAAACGCCGCTCCAACATCGTTTCCAGCTCGCCCTCCGCAAAATACCGCGGCTGCCAATCCTCCGATTCGTCGGTTTTCATCGCGGCGACGTAGAGCGCGTCGTCGACGACGCAGGCAAACGTATACCCGAACAACGGCAGCACCGGGGCACCGGGCTGCTCTTCGTAGGCCGGGAGCAATAGCCGCGTGTATCCCGCTGGAAGCGCGACGGCGAGAGGGTAGCGGCTGTCCTTCGACTTCGCTTTGCCGCTGCGCGGCGCAGCTGCGCTCAGGATGACACGTTGCGACTTCGCTTTGCCGCTGCGCGGCGCAGCTGCGCTCAGGATGACACGTTGCGGCAAGACCATTTGCACGACGCCGCCGGGAGCGGGAATCAGTTCGCCGAGCTGCGCCTCGCGAACGATGCCGCCGTCGGCGAGCGGGGTCGCGTCTTCGTCGTAGTAGATGCGCCCTTTGCGATCGCAGTAGGCAAGGCCGATCAGATCGCGGCTCCAACCTCAACGCGAACGCGCGTATCGAAGACGCGCGCCGCCGGTCCGGTCAGAGAGGCAGCGCCGCGGCCGTCCCACTCGACGACCAGCCGTCCGCCCGGCACGACGACGTCAACCGGCGATGCCAGCTTCTTCGCATCGATTGCCGCCGCGGCTGCGGCGACCGCTCCGGTTCCGCACGCCGGCGTCAATCCGACGCCCCGCTCCCAATGGCGCACGCGCAGCGTTCCTTCCTCAGGTACCGCCACGTGGACGTTGGTTCCGTTCGGAAAGTCCTTTGCCGTCTGCAGGCGCGTCGCCAGCATTGCGAGTTCCACGTCGTCGATGCGGGCGCGGAAGATGACGACGTGCGTATTCCCGAGGTCGACGATTCGGGTTTCGTCCGGAAACGGCATCGTTACCGCCGTAAAACGCGGCGTCCCCATCGTTACGCGTACGAGATACTCCGGCTCGCGGGAGACGATCTCGGTGCTCACGATGCCGGCGGCCGTTTCGAATCGAAACCG
>JAFAHZ010000016.1 GCA_019236975.1 Vulcanimicrobiota bacterium
ACGGGAACGCAGCCGTGCGAGAGCACCGCGTACGTATCGTTCTCGCCCACGAGATAGATGTTGCCGTTGCGATAGCTGTGCGAGACGGCGAAGAGATCGTCGGCCGGCAATCCTCCGCCCAAGCTCAATGCCGCGCGAAACATCGACGGATGCCTCGCGACGATGTGGAAGACGCCCGACCCGCCGAGATCGACGCCCACGACGTAGACGTGACGGGAATCGATCCGGAAGCCTTTTTCCATCTCGGTTGCGATCGCGACGACTTCGGCCGAAGCCTGATCGCCCCACAACGCGCCGCCGGTTCCCCACGGCGCCACCAAGATCGCGTGCGTCTGGTTCGCGAGATCGCGCAGCGCCGTGCGCGTCACGATTGCCGTTTCGGTCTGCCGGCGCCCGTGCAGCACGATGACGAGCCCGTATTGGCCGTGCGCGTCCGGACGCGGAACGTAGAACGCGACCGGATCGGGCGGCGCGCGCGGATCGTCGTTATAAAAACTTTCATCGGTGCCGGCGATGGCGCCGAACACCGGGCAGAGGTTGACCAGCAGCTCGGCATCGAGCTTGAGCTCGAGCGCCGCTTCTTGTTCGACGTCGATGCGCTCCGGCGATTGTTCGGGCAGCGACGCGTCGGTCGCGATGCGCCCCTCGAGATAATCGAGACGAAACACGAAGTCGAACGGGTTGACGCCGTACGTGCGAATCAGCGGCGATTCGGCGATCAAGCGGTCGCGCATGATCGAAATGCGAAGGTTCCACGACGATGGCGAACCGAGCGCTATCAGCGTTGCGGCGGCCAGGACCGGCGCAAACATAGCCGAGATTTCGCGGGCGCAGGGGAACGCACCCGCGCCTTCGCGCATTCCCCACACCCGGCGATGCGCATCAACCTTCATCAACGTGAAACGAGCAGAGCAACCGTCGTGTTCACGGCGTCGCTTCCAGGCGGCTCCGAACCAATCGAGCTGCGCTACGACGCGCCGGCCGGAGCGCTCGCGCGCGTCGACGGTCGCGTTGCAGGTGCGTTCGACCGCGAGCATCGCCGGATCGTGCTCGACCCGGCGCCCCACGCGCGCACGCTGCAGCTGGAATGCGAGCGGCACTCGCTGCCGACCAACGGCTTGCCGCCTGGGCCCGGCCTGCGCTGGACGATTATCAAACAAAATTCAAAGGCGCGGCCGGCCCGAGCGATCGAGATCGCGCCGCAATCCCGCCGGTTAGACGAGCGGCCCGCGGCCGTCGTCGAAGCGACGCTGTGGGGGCACAGCCATCTCGACGTCGCTTGGCTGTGGACCTACGACGACGCCAAGCGTAAGGCGCTGCGCACGTTTGCCAATGCAGTCGCGCTCCTGGAAAGCGATCGCGCCTTCGTCTTCATGCAGAGCCAACCGCAACTGTTCGAATTCGTTCGTGAAGCCGACGCCGCGTTTTTCGCGCGCGTTGCCGAGTACGCCGCGCGCGGGCGCTTCGATGCCGACGTCGCCGCGCTGTGGGTCGAACCCGACTGCAACGTCCCGTCGGGCGAGTCGCTGCTGCGGCAGATGCTCTTCGCACACCGCTACTGCGTCGAGCACTTCGGCATCGAGCCGTCGATCGCGTGGCTTCCCGACACGTTCGGTTTCGCGCGCACGCTGCCGTCGCTATTAGCGCACGCCGGCATTCCGTATTTTGCGACGACGAAGCTGAGCTGGAACGATACCACGCGATTTCCGTACGAGCAGTTTCGCTGGCGCGGTCCCGACGGCGCCGAAGTGCTGGGCGCCTCTTTTGCCGGGATGGATTCGGGCACGAATGCGGTTGCGGCCGAGCGGGCTAGGCAGCGGCGCGAGCCGCTCGTCGTGGGCTACGGCGACGGCGGCGGAGGACCGACGCGCGAGCAGCTGCTCGAGGCGCGCGCGCTCGGACGGTGGGAGCGGCCGCGCGCGTGGTTCGAACGGCTCGACGCGCGCCGTGGGAGCTTGCCGGTGCACGACGACGAGTTGTACCTCGAATATCATCGCGGCGTCTTCACGACGCATCACGATATCAAGGCCGAAAACGCGAGCCTCGAACGCCGTCTGCGCGACGCCGAGGAACAGGTCGCGTGGTGCGTGGCGGTGCGTGCGCCGCACGACGTGCTGACGCGGATGCGCGCGGCGCTGCACGACGCCTGGCGCGTCGTCCTGCGCAACCAATTTCACGACGTGCTGCCCGGCACGTCGATCGAAGACGTCTACGCCGACGCGCGACGGGAATACCTGCAGGCGCACCAGTCGATCGATGCGGCGTCGCAGATGGCTCGTGCGACCTTGCCGCAGCCGGCTCGGACGCCGGCGACGCCCGCACTCTGTGCGCCGCAAGCACACGACGACGGCTATCTCTTCCAAAACCGCTATCTGCGCGCGCTGGTTCGCCCGACCGGCGCGATCGCGGAGCTGACCTGCGGCGACGGCGGCCCGAATGCGGTGACGCAAGCCAACGCACTCGCGCTCTACCAGGACCGGCCCGCCAAGTGGGAGGCGTGGAACATCGATGCGGGCTACGAGCGCACGCGAAAAGCCGCTCGCCCGCAAGCGCCGCACCTCGTTGACGCGGCACTGGAGATTCCGTTCGATCTCGGCAGGTCGCGCGCCATGATGCGCGTGTCGCTCGCACCCGGCGAGCCGTTTCTGCGCGTCGAGCTGGCGGTCGATTGGCGCGAGCGCCGCACGCTGCTGCGTCTGGAAAACTGGCTCGCGCTCGACGCCGATAGCGTGCGCTACGGCGCCCCGCACGGCGTGGTGACGCGCAGCGCCCGCGACGACACGCCCGAGCGCAAAGCCCGCTTCGAGGTACCTGGACAGCGTTTCGCGGCGGTGGCGGCGCCGAACGGCAACGGCATCGCGTGTTTGGCGCTCGATACGTACGGCTGGAGCGCGCGCGCGCTCGAGAACGGCGGCGTGCGCTTGGGTCATTCGCTCTTGCGATCGACGGCCTGGCCCGATCCGCAGGCGGATCGCGGCGTACACACGTTGGTCTGGGCTTTTGCCCCGCTGCGCGACGCGACGGTATCGGACGTCGAGCGGATGTGGCTGCAGTTTGCCGGCGCTTCCGGCGTGCGGCTGTTCGAGAGCGACCGGCCGAACGTGCTCGTCGTCGCGTGCAAGCCTGCGGAAGACGGCGACGGTATCGTCGTGCGCGTCCGCGAGTGCGACGGAGCCGGCGGACCGTTCGCGTTACGCTGCGGCGGACGCATGCGCGCCGTGCAGCCGGTCGACGGGTGCGAGCGCGACGAGGGCGGCGACGGCGCAATCGACGGGGAGTCGCTGCGCGCAACGATCGTTGCGTACGGCTTGCGCGCGTTTCGGGTGCGGTTTTGAACCGGCCGCTCGACGCCGTGTTGTTCGATCTCGACGATACGCTGCACGACGACACGCTGGCATATCAAAGCGCCGCCGAAGAAGTCGCGCACGAAGTGGCGGCCGAGCACGGCGTCGATGCCCTCGCGCTCAAAGCGGCGTATATCGCGGCGGCGGAGGGTTTTTGGAAACGCCTCTCGCTCGAAGCGATGCAGATCAAGCTCGCCGCCATTCGCGCGCAGTTGTGGAAAGCGGCGCTCGAGGACGTCGGTCTCGCCGACGAGGCGCTCGCCCGCCGTTCCGCACAGCGCTACCACGATTATCGCAAGAAATACTACACGGTGTTTCCGGGTGTCGTGGATCTGCTGGCGTCGCTGCGCGCTCGCGGCCGAAAGCTCGGCATCGTGACCAACGGCTTGTCGGAGACGCACCGGGAGAAGATCGCGCTGCTGCGGATCGGCGAGTACTTCGACGCGCTCTTCATCGCCGACGAGGTCGGCATGATCAAGCCGGATCCGTTGCTGTTCGCGCACGCCTGCACGACTCTAGGAAGCGCTCCCTCGCGCAGCGCGATGGTCGGCGACCGGTACGACCGCGATATTCGCGGTGCGGCAGCCGCCGGTTTGTACACCGTCTACTTGCGGGTCCGCGACGAGGCGCTGCCCGACGGCGGTCCCCCTCCCGACGCAACCTGCACCTCCATCGAAGAGGTCGCCTCCCTGCTGCTCGGCAACCCGTCGCGGCCGGAGGGTGTCTGGTGATGCGATGGCCTTAGATTCCATCGTTATTAAGGGCGCGCGCGAGCACAATCTTAAGAACGTCGATTTAGTGCTGCCGCGCAACCGGCTCATCGTCGTCACCGGGCTCTCGGGCTCCGGCAAATCGTCGCTTGCCTTCGACACGATCTACGCGGAAGGGCAGCGTCGCTACGTCGAGTCGCTGTCGTCGTACGCGCGCCAGTTTTTGGGTCAGATGGAGAAGCCCGACGTCGACTACATCGAAGGGCTGTCGCCGGCCATTTCGATCGACCAGAAATCGACGTCGCGCAACCCACGCTCCACGGTCGGTACGGTCACCGAAATTTACGACTACCTGCGCTTGCTATTCGCGCGCATCGGCACGCCGCACTGTTATACGTGCGGCCGGGAGATCAGCTCGCAGACGAGCGAGCAGATCGTCGATTCGATTCTGGAGCTGCCGGAAGGCACGCGCATTGCGCTCCTAGCCCCGCTCGTTCGCGGGCGCAAGGGCGAGTATACGAAGCTCTTCGAAGAGATCGCCAAAGAGGGTTTCGCGCGCGTGCGCGTCGACGGCGAAACCAAGGAGCTTCGAGAAAAAATCGTTCTCGACAAGAAACGCAAGCATACCGTCGAGGTGATCGTCGACCGCCTCGTCGTCAAACCCGACATCCGTAAGCGGCTGACCGATTCCGTGGAAACGACGCTGCGGCTGTCGACCGGTATCGTGAACGTCGTCGCCGGCGACAAGGAGCTGACGTTCAGCGAAGCGTTTGCGTGCGTGTACTGCGGGTTGTCGTTCGAAGAGCTGGCGCCGCGGTTATTTTCCTTCAACTCACCGTACGGGGCGTGTCCCGCCTGCAGCGGCCTGGGCGAGAAGATCGAGATCGATCCGTGGAAGGTGATTCCGGATCGCAGCAAATCGATTGCCGGCGGAGCGATCGTGCCGTGGAGCCGCAGTTTGGGCACCGGCAAATACCCCTCGATGAATCCGTACTATCTGCAGCAGCTCGAACGCGTGCTGCGCCGGTACCGCGCCAAGATGAGCACGCCGATCGAGGAGATGCCCGAAGAAGTCGTCGATCTCATTTTGTACGGCACCGACAAGGAGCAGACGTTCGAGTATACGTCGCGGGGCGGCAAGACGTGGGAATACCGTTCCTCGTTCGAAGGCGTCGTCAACAACCTGCAGCGGCGCTACGCCGAGACGTCGAGCGACTACGTCAAAGAAGACATCGAAAAATACATGTCGGCGTCGGTCTGCCCGACCTGCAAAGGCGCGCGGTTGAAACCCGAAGCGCTGGCGGTAACCGTCGGCGACGCAAATATCGACGTGCTCACCCGCATGTCGATCGAGCATATCGAAAAATTCTTTCGCGAGCTGTCGCTCACTGCGCGCCAGGAACAGATCGCGCATCAGATCGTTAAGGAGATTCGCGCGCGCCTCGGCTTTCTCACTAACGTCGGTTTGAATTACTTGACGCTCGGTCGTTCGGCGACCACGCTCTCGGGCGGCGAATCGCAGCGCATCCGGCTGGCAACGCAGATCGGCAGCGCTCTCGTCGGCGTGTTGTACATCCTGGACGAACCGTCGATCGGCTTGCACCAGCGCGATAACGACCGTTTGCTGGCGACGCTCAAGACGCTGCGGGATCTTGGGAATACGCTCATCGTCATCGAGCACGACGAGGATACCATGCGCACGGCGGATGTCGTAATCGATATCGGGCCCGGGGCGGGAGCCGAGGGCGGCGAGATTCTCACCGCGGGAACGCTGGACGACGTGCTGGCGAACGCCGCATCGGAAACCGGCGCGTACCTTTCGGGGCGCAAGTTCATTCCGATTCCGCGCCGCCGCCGCGAGCCGCGCGGCTGGTTGGAAGTCAAGAACGCCCGGGCCAACAATATCGACGGCGTCGACGTCCGTTTCCCGATCGGGGCCTTCGCATGCGTGACCGGGGTGAGCGGCAGCGGCAAATCGACGCTCGTGAACGACGTGCTCGTGCGCGCGCTCAACCAGCATCTGCACGGACAACCCGCCGGCGGAACGTACGGTTCGGTCAAGGGGGCGGGGCAGCTCGATAAACTCGTCGTCATCGATCAATCGCCGATCGGCCGCACGCCGCGCAGCAATCCGGCGACGTACACCGGCACGTTCGATCATATCCGCGAGTTGTTTTCGCTGGTTCCCGATGCGCGGATGCGCGGCTATACGCCCGGCCGGTTTTCGTTCAATGTCAAGGGCGGCCGCTGCGACGCCTGCGAAGGCGACGGCATCATTAAAATCGAGATGCACTTCTTACCCGACGTCTACGTCCCGTGCGAAGTGTGCAAGGGTAAGCGCTATAACGCCCAGACCCTTGAAGTGAAGTACAAAGGAAAGACGATCTCCGACATTCTCGAGATGCGCGTCGACGAGGCCAACGAGTTTTTCGCCAATATCCCGCGCATCCACAACAAGCTTCGCACCATCTGCGACGTTGGCTTGGGCTATATCAAGATGGGCCAGCCGGCGACGACGCTTTCGGGCGGCGAAGCGCAGCGCGTCAAGCTCGCGACCGAGCTCTCGCGGCGCCAGACCGGCCGGACCTTCTACGTGCTGGACGAGCCGACGACGGGCTTGCATTTCGCGGACATTCACAAGCTGCTCGACGTGCTGCAGCGCCTCGTCGGAATGGGGAACTCGGTGCTCGTCATCGAGCACAATCTCGACGTCATCAAGACGGCGGATTACTTGATCGATCTCGGCCCCGAGGGCGGCGACCGGGGCGGCACCGTCATCGCGACCGGAACGCCCGAAGAAGTCGCGCGCAGCGAGCGTTCCTACACCGGGCACTATCTCGTTCCGGTTCTACGCGACCAGCGGGCGGTCGGGCATCACCTCCCCGACGCCGCGGAGCTCGAGCGGCTGGAACGCGAGAACCTCTCGGTGCTCGACGATCTCGCCAAGGGAGAGCGCGTCGCCGTCGAAGCGTAGGCTTCAAAGCGTATGGCAAAATTCTCGATCGTCATGCTGGTCTGCGGCGACTTGGTCCGTTCGCGCGGCTTCTATAAGGACGTCATGGGCTTGCGCGTGCTCGGCGATCACTTGCCGCGCTGGGTGGAGTTCGACTTGGGCGACGGGGCGTCGCTCGGTTTGCACCATAAGAGCGAACTGCTCGCGGTGCGACCGGGTTCGCTGCAGCTGGGTTTCACCGTCGAAAACGTCGACAAGTTCGTCGCCGA